>NZ_JABWDV010000326.1 GCF_013362995.1 Streptomyces sp. TRM64462
AGTCGGCGGGCGGTGCCACAGAGGCTGGCGTTGAGACGGCGGCGGAGGGTGCCGACGGGGGCGAGGGCCCGGACGTGGACGGCGAGAACGGTGGGTCGGCAGACGGCAGCACGGCCGCTCCCCCCGGGGGCGGCGCCGACGGGGGCGGTGCCGACGGGGGCGAGGGGACGAGCGTGGATGGTGCAGGCGGTGAGTCGGCGGGCGGTGCCACAGAGGCTGGCGTTGAGACGGCGGCGGAGGGTGCCGACGGGGGCGGAGGGCCGTCCGAGGCCGAGGCCGAGCTGGCGGCGCAGCGCGAGCTGCGGGAGCGGATCGAGCGGCGTAAGGCGGAGAAGGCCGGACCCATCGAGAGCGGCCGCAAGCTGAGCGGGTCGGCCGCCGATCTGCTGGCGGCGGTGCGGGCGGTGGAGAGCGGCAAGAAGCCGGGCGACGCGTTCTTCGCGCCTGCTCCGGTCCCGGCCGCCCCGGTGCCGCGGCCGGCTCCCGCTCCGGCTCCGGTGGCGGCTCCCGTGCCGGCGCCGGTGCCCGCGCGGGCGGCGGGCGAGGCGTCGCCGGAGACGGTGGCGTCCGTACGGGCGGTGCTGGAGGAAGGCGGGGCACCCGCCGCGCCGGCCGCGCGGGTGGCGGCCGTGCTGGGCGAGTCGGCGGCCGGTCTGCTGCGCCAGGACCCGTGGCTGCTGCTCTCGGTGCCCGGTGTGGCGCCGGAACAGGCGGACGGGTTCGCCAGGGCGCTCCTGGGCGACGCGTGCGGCCCCGGGGATGCCCGGCGGACGGACGCACTCGTGGGGTGGGTGTTGCAGCGCGCCGCGCGGCAGGGGCACACGGCGCTGGACGCCGCCGAGGTGCGGGCGGCGCTCGCCCGGCAGTCCGTACCGGACCCGGAGGAGGCCGTGCGGCACGCCGTCGACGAGGGCGTCGTGCTGGTGTTCCACGACGGGGCCGAGGAGGACGCGGAGGAGGCCGAAGAGGCCGAGGAGGCGCAGGACGCCCCGGCGGAGCCCGTACCGGTGCTGGTGGGCCTCGACCGGTACGCGCTGGCGGAGGAGAGCCTCGCCGACGGGCTGGGCCGGCTGGCCCGGAGCGGCCCGGACCCGAGGTGGGCCGACGTACCGCCCTCCGAGCTGGCCCGGGCGGTCGCCGCGAGCGGCCTGGTGACGCACGCGGGCGGCGAGGCCGCCCGGGCGGAGCCGGTCGCGCTGGCGGAGGCCGCGCGGAGGCTCGGGCTGCGGGCCGCGGTGGCCGTGCACAGCGAGAACGGCCGCCGGAGGCTGGGCCCCGATGTGGCTGCCGTGACGGTCGCGGCGCTGCTCGCGGGCGCGTCGGGTCAGGGGCGCGACGAGGACGGGGCGCTCGCCCTGGACCTGCTGGTGGTGCTGGACGCGCCGCAGCTGGACGTCGAGACGGCCGCGATGCTCGTGGAGTCCGTACCGGACGGCTGCCGGCTGGTGCTGAGCGGCGACCCGCACGTGCTGCCGTCGGCGGGCGCGGGCCGGGTGTTCGCGGACCTGCTGACGGCGGGGCTGTGCCCGCGGGTGACGTCCCGTGTGCCGGACCCGGGCCCGATCGGCGAGCTGGTGTCGGGCATCGGCATCGGTGAGCTGAACCGGGTCGAGGCGCCCGGCCGGGAGGTCGTGATCGTCCCGGTGCGGGACGCGGGCGAGGCGGTGCACCGTACGGTGCAGCTGGTCGCGGACTCGGTGCCGCGCGCGCTGGGTGTCCCGGCGGAGCAGACGCAGGTGATCACGGTGGGCCACGGCGGGCCTGCCGGGACCCGCGCGCTGAACGCTGCGCTCAAGCAGCGCCTCAACCCGGGGCCCGGCCGGTTCGGCGGGTTCGACCCGGGCGACCGTGTGGCGTACGCGACGGCACCGGGCCGTACGGCGCAGGGCACGGTGACGTCGGCGGACGCCGACGGGCTGCACCTGGACTGCGAGGGCGGCCCGGTCGTCGTGCCGAAGGACCGCGTCGAGTCGACCGTCCGCCACGGCTGGGTGCTCACCGCGCATCAGGCGGCGGGGATGCGCTGGCCGGCGGTGGTGGCCGTGCTGCCGGGCGACGCGGCACAGGCACTGAACCGGAGCTGGGTGTACACGGCGTTCAGCCGCGGCGAGCGGCACCTGTCGGTCGTCCACGGCGTGGACCAGGCACTCCCCCGCGCGGTGGCCGCCCACCCTCCGACGCCGCCGCGCACCACCCGCCTGCGCGCCCTCCTGGAGCCCCTGACCGCCCCGGAGCCCGAACCCGAACCCGGACCGGGACGGGGACCGGGAGCCGATCCGCAGGCCTGATCCACACGCGCCGATTCCCGGGACGGCTCCGTGCCGCCCCGGGCGGGCGGGTGCGTGCGCCGCCCCGGGTGCTCAGGGGTGGGTGTCGTGGGTGCCGTAGGGGCGTCGGTGGGCCGTCAGTGGGGGCCGGGCCCCGGCGGGAGGTCCTCCTCGTAGAGCTCGTCCTCGTCGAACACGGCGCTGACGTCGAAGCGGCAGACGACACGGCCCGGGTCGGCCTGGTCGAAGGGGGTGCTCAGCCATTCACCCGGTTCGGGAAGATCGTCGGCGGCGGCCACCCACAGGGTGGAGTCGCCTTCCTCCAGGCCGAACTCCTTGTGCCGGGACGCGATCTCGTCCGGCTCGTACTCGCCGAACAGCACGCCCAGCGCCGCGTGGACGCTGGTGCCCACGACGGCGGCCGCACCGGCCGTCCCGTCCTCCTCGTCGGCGCGCTCCACGTCGGCGATGCGCTGTGCCTGGGCCAGCAGGCGCTGCGGCTCCGCCACCGCGTAGTCGCGGCGGATCAGGACGCTGACCGCGTTCGGCTCCTCGGGACCCGTGTAGGGCGGCAGGGTGTCCTCCACGCCCGGGATCTCGAAGGGGGTGACCTCGTCGTAGCGGTCGTAGAGCCGCTCGTCGTACGCCTCGGCCGCGGCGGCCAGGTCGTTGAACGCGGCGTAGACCGCCGGGTCGTCGTCACCGGTGCGGTTCTCGACCGCGGCCAGGTGACGGTCCAGTGCGGCTTTGACCGCCTCGGCGGCGGCGCGTACCTCGGCAGCGGTGGGCTGCGCAGCATCAGACATACTGCAGACGCTATCCGTACCAGGGCCGTGCACGCACAATAGATGCGATGCCGGAATACGAATTTGTCGACGTGTACGTGCCGCGAGGGGTCTCCCGTAAGGAGGCGACGCGGCTGCTGACCGACCACGCGGAGTACGGGCACTGGGAGTTGGACCGCCTCAGCCTGCGGCGGGACGGGAGCCGCAAGGTGCGGCTGCGCCGTCGCATCATCCGCCAGGTGCGCGCCACCTGGTGATCAGCGGGGCGCGACAGCCCGACAAGCAGGACGGAGCGGGGCCCGCGGGTGCGGGCCCCGCTCCGTTGTGTGCGCGGGCGGGTGCGGTCCGTTACGCGGACTTGCGGGCGCGCCGGTAGAGGACCGTGCCGCCGAGCAGCGCGGCGGCGCCGAGCGGGGCGAGCAGCTCGATCGGGGCGGCGCCGGTGTGGGCCAGCTCGTCGACGCCCTTCGGCGGGGTGACGCCCTGGGGGGCCGGGTTGTTCGGCTCGATCGGCGAGCCGGGCTCACCCGAGTCGCCGGGGCCGCCGGGCTTGCCGGGCTCACCGGGCTCGCCCGGGTTGCCGGGCTCACCGGGGTTCCCCGGGTTACCGGGCTCGCCGGGGTTACCGGGCTCCCCCGGGTTGCCCGGGTTGCCGGGCTCACCCGGGTTACCGGGCTCGCCGGGGTTCCCCGGGTTGCCGGGCTCACCCGGGTTGCCGGGGTTGCCGGGCTCACCGGGGTTCCCCGGGTTGCCAGGGTTCCCCGGGTTTCCGGGGTTGCCAGGGTTTCCGGGGTTGCCCGAGCCGTTGGCGCAGCTGTTGCCGAACGCCGGGTTCAGTCCGCCGACCACGTTGACGCTGTTGCCGCAGGCGTTCACCGGCACGTTGACCGGCGCCTGGACGTTGTTGCCGGACGCGACGCCCGGCGAGTCGCTGGTCGAGCCGTTCGCCTGGGCGCCGCTCGACGTGTTGGCGCACTTGTTGCCGAACGAGGGGTTGAGCGCCCCGACGACGTTGACGGTGTTGCCGCACGCGTTCACCGGCACGCTGACCGGCGCCTGGACCGAGTTCCCGGACGCGACACCGGGGGAGTTCGACGCGGCTCCGTTCGCTCCCGCTCCCGTGGTCGCCTGTGCGTATCCGCCGCCGAGGGCGAGCACGCCGCCCGCGGCCGCCACAAGGGTCAGACCCTTGCGCGTGACCTGTCGCATAGCTAGTTCCTTGCCTTCTTGGCTTCCGATTGCCTCCGGGCACCTCGCACGGAGGCCGAATGCCCACCGGCCTCGGAGCGCATGGCGCGCGCTCCGAGGCCGGCCGGGCTCAGACCCTCAAGGGTCGAGACTCAACGCCAGGCGAGAGCTCAGGCGTTGACGCAGGTGTTGCCGAAGGCGGGGTTCAGCAGCCCGATGATGTTGACCGTGTTGCCGCAGGCGTTGATCGGCACGTGGACCGGCACCTGGACGACGTTGCCCGAGATGACACCGGGGGAGCCGACGGCCGCACCCTGGGCGCCCGCGTCGGCGACGGCCATGCCCGCGCCGGCCAGCACCAGACCGCCAGTGGCAGCCGCAGTCGCGACAACCTTCTTGATCATTATTCCTCCTTGTTGGCAATGCGGTCCCAGCCGCGGACCGCACCACCTGTAACGAGGGGGAAGGAAGCGGGCTACGAGGCGAAGGCGCCGTTCACCCTTTTCGGTCAGACGTGCACACGCGGGCGATTAATTGGAGTGTCGTTTGAGCCGACTTTCGGCTCAGCTCACTCGGCTCGGCCCACGCGGCTCAGCTCGCGTCGATGAAGCGGTCCAGGACGCGGACGCCGAACTTCAGGCCCTCGACCGGCACGCGCTCGTCGACGCCGTGGAACATGCCGGCGAAGTCCAGCTCGGGCGGCAGCTGGAGCGGGGCGAAGCCGAAGCAGCGGATGCCGAGGTCGTCGAAGGACTTCGCGTCCGTGCCGCCGGACAGCATGTACGGCACGGCCCGGGCGATCGGGTCCTCGGCCCGCAGCGCGGTCTGCATGGCGTCCACCAGGTCGCCGTCGAAGCTGGTCTCCAGCGCCTTGTCGGCGTGCACGTCCTCGCGCTTCACGCGGGGCCCGAGCAGCCGGTCGAGGTCGGCCAGGAACTCCTCCTCGTAACCCGGCAGGAAGCGTCCGTCGACGTGGGCCGTGGCCTGGCCCGGGATGACGTTCACCTTGTACCCGGCGCCGAGCATGGTGGGCGCGGCCGAGTTGCGGAGGGTCGCGCCGACCATCTTGGCGATGCCGCCCAGCTTGGCGAGGGTCGCCTCCATGTCCTCGGGGTCGAGCGGTGTGCCGAGCGCGTCGGACAGTTCGTCGAGGAAGGACCGCACGGTCTTGGTGACCCTGACCGGCCAGGTGTGGCGGCCGAGGCGGCCGACGGCCTCGCACAGCTCGGTGATGGCGTTGTCGTCGTTGGTCATCGAGCCGTGGCCCGCGGTGCCGTCGACGGTGAGCCGCATCCAGTGCATGCCCTTCTGCGCCGTCTCGACGAGGTACAGGCGCAGCTGCTCGTTCACCGTGAACGAGAAGCCGCCGACCTCGCCGATCGCCTCCGTGACGCCGTCGAAGAGCCCGGGGTGCTTGTCGACGAGGTACCGGGCGCCGTACGTGCCGCCCGCCTCCTCGTCCGCGAGGAACGCCAGGACGATGTCGCGGGGCGGCTTGCGGCCGCTGCGCATGCGGTCCCGTACGACCGCGAGGGTCATGGCGTCCATGTCCTTCATGTCGACGGCGCCGCGCCCCCAGACGCAGCCGTCCGCGATCTCGCCGCCGAACGGGTCGTGCGTCCAGTCGGCGGCGTTGGCCGGTACGACGTCGAGGTGGCCGTGGATGAGGAGCGCGGGCCGCGAGGGGTCCTCGCCCTCGATCCGGGCGACCGTGGAGGCGCGGCCCTTGTGGGACTCGTAGATCTTCGGGTCGAGGCCGACCTCGGCGAGCTTCTCGGCGACGTACTCGGCGGCCGCCCGCTCCCCCGGGCCCGAGTGGTCGCCGTAGTTGCTGGTGTCGATCCGGATCAGTTCGCTGCAGAGGCCGGCGACCTCGCTCTCGCCGGCGCCGGTCCTGGACGGGTTCGACTCGCTGACGCTGCTCACGCTGCTTCCTCCCGCGTCGGTGCTGTGGTCTCGCGCCATCCTCCTCCTGCGGTCCGCCCATCCCAAGGGCGCACCCCTGCGGACCGGGGCGGGACCGGGGCGGCCCCGGGGCGGGACCGGGGGCGTGATCGAGCACGCCGAATGTTTGCTATGGTTTTCCACGTCGGAACGGCCGGAGGCCGCGAGACAGACACCTTGTCCGGGTGGCGGAATGGCAGACGCGCTAGCTTGAGGTGCTAGTGCCCTTTATCGGGCGTGGGGGTTCAAGTCCCCCCTCGGACACCAGCAGAGACCCCAGTTCACCTGGGGTTTTTCTGTTTCTCCGGCTGTGGCGTGACCAACCACGTGACCAACAGCCGAGCGAACTTCCTGGTCAGACCAGGGATGACAGGCCGAGACGGCTGGCACTGGAAGCGGCCAGCTTCTTCGCTCCCTCAGCGCGACGCCTGCCGTACCGCGCCATCGTGTAGCCCGGCGAGTGATGCCGGGCGTTGGCCGAGACCTCTACCGGGTTCTCGTGGGCGTCCAGATCGTTCGTGATCTTCGACGCCCGCCAGTCGTGCAGCCGGAAGTTCTCCGGCAGGTGCAGACGGTTACGTGCCGTCCGCCAGCGAGCCGACACCTTCTCGGGGTCCTGCGGCCCGCCTGCCTCACCCCGGTACAGCTTGAAGCCGTCGCGGGCGAACACGAGGTCATGATCCACCCATAGATCCCCCAGCCGTTCCCGCTCCGCGTCCTGGCGTTCCTTCTGCCACTTGAGGACGTTCATCAGGGCTTGGTCTACGTAGATGATCGCGTTGTCGTCTCCGTCCTTGGTGAGCTTGCGCAGCCGGTAGGTGTTGCCCTCCTCGACCACGACCCAGGCCAGTTCGATGGCGCACTCATCCCAGTGGATGAGCGACCACTTCCACCCCAGCACTTCGCTACGGCGACACGAGGTGGCCGCGTAAGCGGTCCACAGCGGGGCGTCCCGAAGGCAGTGGTGGGTCAGTCCGCCGTCGCACGCCCGGTTGCCGCACGGCTTCCAAATCTCCCGGAGGAAGTGCGCCGTCTCGTGATCGTTGAGGGTCGGGAAGTCCGGCTGTGCCGCCTTGATCTGCCGCTCGGTCGGCGGGTTTGCCGTGTGGGCCGGGTTGACCGTGAGGAGTTTCCTCGGTCCGGTCACCGAGTCCAGCGCAGCCGAGATGATGTTGTGGATGTGGCGGACGCTCTTGGGGCCGAGCGGCTTGTTGCCGTTCGCCTCGATGGGCGTGCTCTCCAAGAGCCGGTACAGCTCGTCCAGCCGCTCGTCCGTCACCTCCACCACCTTCACCCTGCCGATGTGCGGCTTGATGTGCAGCCGGATCTTCGGCTCATACCCCTCCCTCGTGGTGTCCTCGCCCCGATGCTTGGCGAGCCAGCCGTCCATGAGCTGTCCCATGGTCATGTCGGAGCGAGGTGTGAGGGTGCCCGCCTCGTGGTCGGTATGCCACTTGCGCAGCGCCCGTTCCGCCTCGGTCTTGTTCTTGTACTCCCGGCCTATCCAGTAGCGCTCCCTCTTGCCCGTCGCCGGGTTGAAGTGCAGGGGCGTACGCACGCCCCAGGTATTCGGTCGGCCCGTGCGCGGGATCTCCACCGGAGTCCCACCGAGCCCGTTGCCGCGCTTTGCCACCCGGCTAGTTCCCCCTCGCTCTGTCCCAGCCGCTACGGCTGTCGCACGTTGCTGACACTGGTCCTCTTCAAAATCTCGGCCGCCTTGTCCGTGAGCTGTCCGCCCGGCTTGCCTTCGACCTTGGTCAGGAAGCCGCGCTGTCGCGCCGCTCGAAGGTGGCCCTTCAACGTGGCCTGCTTGGTACCGGTGACGTATTCGAGCGACTGAATGGGAGCACGTTCGCCGATCTCAACCACGCGCACGTAGAAGGCGGAGAGGAACGCGAGGTACTCGTCCGACAGCCCCTTGGGCAGGCCGGCCAGCTTCTCGCGGAACTCCTCGACTTGGTGTTGGCCAGCAAGAGCCTGCTTCGCCAGCGGCCCCACCTCTTCCGCGAACGCGGCCGTGTCGATCTGTCGCAGGACCGTGCTGGTGATGCCGCGCGCTACCTCTTGCGGGTCGGCTTCCTCGTGCGGCTCGATCCGGATTTCGCGGGGGTTGCCCGAGGTGGAGTCGAGCGGAAGCCACATGGTGACCTTCCACGCCCCGATGCGCTGGACCTGTTCGACGCCCGCACGGGGCGCAGCGCCGCCCACGTGATCGTTGGTGTTCGTCATGGCCGACAACGTACGGAATTCAACCGCAACAGGCAAGTCAGGGTGTGCCGCATCCGGGTTTGACTGGACCGGACTGATAACTCAGGATGGGCAGCCCGAGGGGGAACCGACCCCTCCGCTAACCGAGGAGCCGTCCTTTGCGGAACACCCGCCTGATGAGCGTCACCGACCTGGCCGAATACCTGGGCGTGACGCACGCGTGGGTCTACAACAACCACCGAGCACTCAACATCCCCGCCTGCAAGATCGGCGGACACCTCCGCTTCCGGCCATCTGACGTAGAGCGCTGGCTTGAGCAGGAGTGCCGGGCCGCTGCCTGATCTGAGTCCCAACCCGAAGCCAGTCCGATGGCTGGCAGTGCCTACCAGAAGGGAGCACATGCGAACCACCGACTACCGGCGCACACCGCGCCCCATGGGAAGGACCACAGATCAGTGCGCATCGACTTCGGACCCGGCATCGAGTGGGGCGGCCTCTCTCAGGCGCAGTGCGAACTCATGGCCAGGGACGACCGGCACCCGCTGGCATACCGCGTGTACTTTTCCGCCCTGTGGAAGGCGAACCAGATAGGTCACGCCGAGTTCCGCATGGGTGAACTCGCCACGATCCTCGCCGGTGAGGGCGGAGTCATCCCGTCCAGGCAGAGCGTCACGAACGCGGTCGGGCGAGCCAAGGCACTGGACCTCATCGGGCACGACTCAACCGTCCGATGCCTCACCCTGCCCCACCGCCACTTCCAGAAGGGCGGCCGGGGTGGCCGCAAGTGCAGGGTGCACGGTGACGCCACGCCCTGGGCGCGGGCTTCCTGAACGCCCGCCCTCCAGACCGACACACGCCAGGTGTACAAACACGCGGAACGTACACGCCAGGCGTGGCGGAGGGAAACGCCGCCCGTGTCGTGGTACGCCATCTGACCTGCGAAAACGTTCGCTGCTCTTTATCTATCTCAGCAGGTTCTTAGCCTCATCGGCCTTGATGCCCGGCCCCTGCCGGGGCCGACAGGGCGAAGCGACTTACGTACGTACGTCAACGGCGAGACGTACAGGTGCAAGGTGAAGGGTCTACGTCATGAGCGGCCCCGAAGGGGGCCGACATCGTGAAGCCACTTACGTGCAGCGGCGAAGCGAAGGAGGGGCGCGGCAGCGCCCCCATGGGCGAAGACCCAGCGGCGAGAGCGTGAGCAGGGAGGGCGGCCGTTCGGCCGCACAGTCGGAAGCCGCTTCGACACAGCGGCCCCGAAGGGGCCGACAACAGGAAGACCAGGAAGCCAGCCAGGTGGGGCGCTGCCGCGCCCCCATAGCGCGAAGCCCCTTCGACTTGCAGCAAGGGGAGTGGGCCGCTTGCGCGGCCACAGGGCGAAGCCACTTACGGCAACCCTCGAAAGCCCTCGTTCTCATGCAGGCCCCGAGTGCCGGCCAGGCCAAGGGCAGTGCTCCCACCTGCTACTTCTTCGCCGCTGCCCTACCTCGCCACTGCCATGACGAGGTCTGGAACCGTGGCAGGATCTGAGCTGCCAAGACATGGCGGTCGGGCAAGGCCCCTTCAGGGGGTCATACCCCCACCCCTTCGCCGTCGCCTCGCTGCGTCTCGGCTGTCCGCCTCGCCGTCGCCCCTGCAAAGGACTCCGTCTTCCCTCCGCCGTTGACAGGCTTGCCCGTGCCACTGACAGGCGAACGGCTGTGCGTCTCTGTGAGTGGCGACAGGCCGCACGACTGGCGAGGAGTCGAGAGCGAAGCGGCAGGCAGGGAGGCAGGCGCACAGCCTCACGGCGGGCAGGCAGTCAGGACAGAGGGCAAGTCCAAGGCAGGGCGCACCAGCGCCCCACTGCCGAAGGTGCCGAGCACGAGCACCAGGACCACGGGCAACGCGGAGAGTGATCACGACCGGGCGTCTCAAAAACCGTCGATAGTGAGACGCTCGGCGCGGCATCGGGCCGTGTCCGTTTCGCCCTCACTCTCGCATCTCGAAACCCGTCTCAAAAGATCCGTCTCACCACTGGCTTTCGAGACACGTTTATGAGACGTTCTGATCATGACCACGAACAACCCGGCCGATCAGGTCGAGCGTCACCCCTGCCCGAAGTGCGAAGCCCCTGCCGGTAGCCCCTGCCGTACGGGAGCGGGCAAGGTGGCAGCCAGCTACCACACGGGGCGCTTCGCCCTCGTGCCGTCCCTGAAGGCGGAACTCACCGTGAAGACCCCGGCCGACCGTAACCCCGGTAAGCGGTGGGTACAGGGTGATCCGGTACCCGTGGTGTCCGAAGCCGTACCGGGCGCAGCGATCCGACTGGGCTATGCCAGGTGCAGCACGGTCGGGCAGGAACTCCAGAGCCAGTTGGACATGCTTGCCCGTGCCGACTGCACGCGGGTGTTCTCGGAGAAGATCAGTACGCGTGTGAAGGAGCGGCCGGAGTTGGAGAAGGCGTTGGCTCTGGCGCGGGAGATCAAGGCAGCCGCGCCGCACCAGCCCGTCATCCTCACGGTGGTGGAGATGAAGCGTCTTGCCCGCAACGCGGCGGAACTCATGACGCTGTCCTCCACCCTGCAAGCGGACGGCGTCCAACTGGAACTCCTGTCCGGTCCGTTGCAGGGTGTGTACGACCCGAACGGGGCGGGAGCCATCGTGTTCGCAGTCCTGGCCGTGGCCGCCGAGGTGGAGCGGGAAGGCATCCGGGAGAAGACGTTGGAAGGGCTGGACACTGCGGCCCGCAAGGGCAACCACGGTGGGCGCCCCTCCGTCGTGGACGACGACAAGCTAGCCGTAGCCCGTGCCAGGCACGCCAAGGGAGAGAGCGTCACCGCCATCGCCAAGGCCCTGGGGATCTCCCGAGCCACCTTGTACCGGCACATCGGTGAGAGCGCCTAGAACAGGCGCACAGGGGTACGGAAGCCGGACGCCAGGCCCCGGCGGAGGGAAGCCCGCCGGGGCTCCGGGATCAGTTCGTCACGTCAGGGGGCAGCGGGGAATTCTTCCGCTACCGCGTCCATCAGGAGTTCATCGCAGGGGCGACCGCGCCAGTAGCCGGACTGGCGCAGGCGCCCGGCGGGTTTGAACCCGGCCTTCTCATAGGCGGTGAGCCCTGCCGCGTTGGGCTCCAGTACCTTCAGCCAGACCATCCGCAGCGCGGCGTACTCGAATGCCCACCGCAGCGTCAGGGCCGTCGCCTCCGTGGCCAGCCCTTTGCCTCGCGCTTCCGGCGCGAGCAGGATGACGTACTCGGCGGTCCGTACGGCTGAGTCGATCTGGAGCGTTGTGAGACCGACCGGAGTGCGCTCCTCAGTCGTGATCACCTCGAACTGGGGGAAATCCCGGTTCCGTCCGGCCGCTTCCCATCCGCCGGCACGGACCTCCCAGGACTGGGGGACCTGTGTCCCGAAGCCCAGGATCGTGCCGGGGTCGTTCTCCCAGCGGTGGTAGTCGGGCAGGTGGTCGCGGTCCGGCATGGCCAGGCTGACGCGCTTGCCCGGGAGCAGGATGTACGGGTCGGTCATCGATACCTCTTCGACGTTGGCTCTGGCCCGTTGATGGGCGAGTAGTCCCCAGTCTGAGCCGGTTCCTCGATGGGCTGACCGTGAACGTCACAGATCCACGCGTGCATCCGAATCGGATCGGTGGCGACGCCGTGCCGCCAGGCTCCTCCACGACCGCCAGCCGCCAGCAGGAGCGCGGCTGTCGTGGACTCCTCCAGACATGCGACACGGGCGGGGAACAGGCGCGCAGCCCAGCGGACTGACCGGACTGCCAGGCTGGCGTGCGCCCGGGTCGGGCGAGGGAGGTTGCGGCCTGCTTCTGCCAGCCGTACCAGGCGACCGAAGCTCGTGCGCCCTCGTCCCAGATGGCGCGTTGCGAGGGTGCCCGCGAGAAGCACGCTCGCCGCGATGCGCCACGACCACGGGGGCGGCGCCGGAGCGTCCAGCCGAGCGGATGACTCACTCGTCCCCCATGAGGTTTCCGAGGGACGGACTGTGACAGGGGCCGGTGCTTCGCTGTGTTCCAGGCGGTCGAGCCAGCGCGAGAGGGAATCGCCGGTAAGGACCACGGTTGTTCCGGTCTGGTAGTTGACGACTACGCCCGCCGCTCCAGTCAGTGCGGTACGGGTGTGACGGCTCGGAGCGGGGACGTTCACGGCCTGTCCTCCCAGCGGACTCGTTCGGTCGCGGTGTCGCTGACACGTAGCCATAGCTCGGTGCCGAGCAGCGGTTCGATTAGTCCCCAGGGGACGTCCACCCCGAGCACCGCGCGCCGGAGAAGGGAGCGGAGGACTGCCGGACGTACCAGGCCGAGGTCCACCAGGTGCCCGTCAGCCAACTCCAGGACGTTCGCCTGGTTAGCGCGTAGGCCGTGGTGGTGGTCCACCGCGAACAGCCCTTTGGAGCCGCGCCGCACAACCTCCCCGGGCAGGAGGCCCACGACCGCATCGGCAAGCAGCGGCTTGTACCGGCGGGCCGACCATCGGTCCGAGGCAGGGACCGACATCACCGCTTCCAGAACCCGGGCGTCCGTGTACGGGTTGTGCATCTCGATGCCGTACGCCCCGGCAAGCTGGTTCTCCGTCGCGGCGGTACGGCCGACGTACCGTGCTTCGGCGAGAAGGTGGCGGTCGGCGTAGCCCAAGCCGTCAACATCCGTCTCCGGCGAGATGACCGACGCGGCCAGGGTGGTCGCCTGGTGGGTGAGCCAGGGCTTCGGGAGCGCCACGCCTGCCAGCCGATCGGGCGCGCTCCAGGCCGCTGTCACGGCAGGCCAGGGGCTCGAACGGTAGAGGCGGCCCCACGCCTGAGCATCACGCGCTAGGCGGACAAGGCGGCCGGAGCGGACTAGGTCTGCCAGGTGGACCGGCGGCGGCATGAACAGGGTGTCGCCGCCATCCCCGGTCAGATGCACAGAAGCACCCTCTTCCGCCAGTAGAGCGAACTCGTGGCAGAGCTGCGCGACGGTCACGGCGGAGGGTGCCGGCTCGTCGGTCAGGACCAAGGCGTCCAGGTCGGTGAACGGAAGGTGTTCGCGGCCCAGGGCCATGAACCGGTGCCGGATGGAGGGAAAAGCGCGGGCGACAGTGCGCGCGTGGTCCACGTCTCCACCCGACTCCCGGTCCTTGGGGTGGAAGGTGACCCCCAGGACTGGTCCGCACTGCGCCGCATAGGCCGCGAGAGTGCTGGAGTCCAGGCCGCCGGACAGGTCAGAGGAGACTTCCCGCCCTCTCGCCCGGATCAGCACGCCGTCCGACAGGTCGAGTCGTAACCTTTCCACCGCCTCCGACCACGTGAAAGAACATGGCCGCCAGTACGGCACGGAGAACGGCGACCCGTCACGCGGAGCCGTCCACCTGTGGCCCGGCGGTATCTGCGCTACGCCCGTCCACGCCGACCGCCCCGGGACACAAGCGGTCGGGTGTGCGAGGTGGGCTGCCAGCCAAGCCGTGTCCGGCCGACTCCCCAACAGGGAGGCGAGCGCCAAGGAACTGGAGGCCCACACGGGCACGCCATCGACTTCTGCCACGTACAGGGGGCAGGAGCCTGCCGGGTCGGCCCACAGGGTGAACGATCCCGCGCCGTCGTCCAGGGCAAGGGCATAGGAGCCAGACCAGGCCGATGCCGCCGCGTCGAAGTCTCGCAAGTCCGTGGAGCGGGCCAGCCGCTCCAGTTCCGGGTTCGTCGCTCCGCACGGGCCGAACACCGCCAACCTCCGCCCGTCCTTGCTCTCCGCCTGGCGCACCGTAGCGCCCACGGTCCAAGCGTCCGGCTTCTGCCATAGGGCATGAGCACCCACGGGTCTCGGGGCCTTGCCATAAGGGGCGAGTGTCCCGCCGAACCAATGCAATGCCGTCACCTCCTTCTGCGAGTGGGAAAGGGCGCGGCGGCACCCCCGCAGGAATGCCGCCGCCGGGCGTCAGGCCCCGTAGGGCGAGCGCTTGTTCTCCACGCTGGAGTTGGTGTTGCCCTTCGTCAGACGCGTCGCGTCCTCCAGGGTCACGACCTCCTCCTCCGGCTCGGTGTCGAGCTGAGAGCGGTTCTCCATGGTGTTCACCTCCGTCCGAAATCCGTAGGGCGTGGAGGGGTGGCGTCCCCGCCACGGTGGTACAACCTCCCGGTGCGAGTGCTGCGGCCCGGGAGGAGCGTGGGCCGGATCGCTTGGTGATCCGCGCAGGTCCCTCAGCCGGTCGTTTCCTGGTCCGGTACCGACCGATCGACCGGGGGCGACACGAGGTCTTCCAGTTCGCTGTGCTGAGTCACGGTGACCCGGAGGAGGAACAGAGCCAGGACGTGGCCCAGCGCCCAGGTGGCGGTCAGTGCCGATCCGATGGGGTCGTGCCGTTCCCCGCGATGCCGACCCTTGGCCTGGCCGGACCCGAGATCCACGTCGTTCTCCGCTGCCATGTCCGCACGCCTCCGCAGGTTCACCACCGTGTCCGTTTGCGACAACCCCAAGAAAAGCGGAGGGAGTCCAAGCGCTCCACGGCATCAATGCGGCAGTCTTGATGCACCTCCGTGCACGGGGGTGCCACACGTTCAGGTCAGGGGAAGGGGCCGTCATGGGACTGGCTGAACGGCGCAAGGCCCTGGGCTACAGTCAGGAGAAGTTGGCCGAGTTACTCGGGGTGGACCGCACCACGGTCGGGCGCTGGGAGAGCGGCAGGATCAAACCTCAGCCACCGCAGCGACGGGGCTTGGCCATCGCCCTCGAAGTCACTCCCACCGAGCTTGACGCCCTCCTGACGCAGCCACGAGCAGTCAGCCAGGAGGCCACAGGGCACCAGTCCAGTGACCACCCAGGCGCGGGAGACCCCGACGAAATGATCCGCCGCGAATTCCTCCGCATCCTCACCGTCAGCGGAGCCCTCACCGCCCTGCCGTTGGATGAGGCGGAAGCCCTCACCGAGGGAGTACGCAGGGGCGCACCTGCCGACTTCACACGGATGAACAGCCACCTGTGGCAGGTCTACCAGCTAGCCCGCTCAAAAGGCTCCGTCTACCCCATCGTCCGCGACCAGCTCTCGACACTGAACGAAGCCCTGGCGGACACCCGAGGCAACTCCCGCCCTCTCCTGAACGCGGCAGCCGATCTCTTCCAACTCGCCGGAGAAGTCGCCTTCGACGCCAACCGATACGCCGACGCGGCATCGTCCTACTCCCTGGCGGCATCCGTCAGCAAGGACGCCCGAGCCTTCGACCTGTGGGCATGTGCCCTCGTGCGGCACGCCTACGTGGACGTGTACGAACACCGATACGAGCAGGCGGCACAGATCCTCGGAGCGGCGGAGAGACTGGCCCAGCGGGGAGACAGCAGCCTCGCCACCCGTCACTGGGTCGCCGCTGTCCAGGCCGAGGCTTACGCCGGCATGGGCGACCTGGCCTCGTGTGAGCGCGCGCTGGATGAGGCCGAGCGGGTGTTGGAACTGGGCACGGACAGCGCCAACGGGGGCTGGCTGCGCTTCGACGGCACGCGGTTGGCCGAGGAACGGGGAGCGCGCTACGTACAGCTCGGCCGCCTCGACCTGGCAGAAGAGACCTTGAAGCAGGCACTGGCCCAGACCGCCCTTGCCTCTGGGCAGTCGTACCGGCGCAGGGGTGCCGTACTGGCCGACCTTGCCGCCGTCGGGGCGAAGCGGCGTGACCCCGAACAAGTCGTCGCGTACGGGCGGGAAGCCATCCGGTTGGCCCAAGCATCATCGTCCGGGTACGTCGCCCGTAGACTCCAAGCCCTGTGCGATGAGTTCGGCCCCCTGAGCAGAGACCGCCGGGTAGCGGAGCTGGGGGCGGAGATCGCCACGCTGAGCACGCCGTGACGAGAGGGGTTGGCATGTCGCAGGTCGAAGGCGCACGAGTGTTCCGGGAAGCCTGGATCGAAGGAGTGCACCGCCACTTCCCAGGGGAGCCGAAGCCCGGGTACGTCACCCCCTGGGAGGACACGCCCCAGTGGGAGCGCGAGGCCGCAGGCGCCGTGTATGAGCAGGTCCGCCAGTTCATCGAGATCAGCGGCGGTCACACGGCGAACCTGTCTCGTGAGCAGAAGGGCCGGTTCGTGGCGGTGTGCTGGACAGCGCAGATGTTCAAGCACTTCGAGGACCCCAAGCCGGGGTACGTTGCTGACTGGCCCGACCTCCCGGCGTGGCAGCAGGAGACCGACGCCGATATCTTCGAGGTCATCGAAAAGTCCTGATCAGGGCCAGGGCCGAGGGTTGGTCACGTGACCAACGCATGACCAACAGGGGCCGGAACGCGCCTGAAACAGCAGGAAAGAACAGGAGAAACGCCCGCCGAAACTAAGCCTGTCAGCGGGCGTTTCCCCAGGTCAGAGCGGTTGGGGGCTGGTGCCCGAGTGGAGAGTTCAAGTCCCCCCTCGGACACCATCGCCGAAGGCGCCGTCGTGATCACGACGGCGCCTTCGGTGTTTCCCGGGGGCTCGCATAGGCTCGGCGGCACGATGAAGAACACTCTGGATCCGCTGGAGCCCAAGGCCGACAAGGCCACCGTGCGGCGGCACAACCTGAGTCTGGTGCTGCGGGCCGTGCACGACGAGGGCGAGGCGACCCGGGCCGCGGTGGCGGCGCGGGTGGGGCTGACGCGTGCGGCGGTGTCGTCGCTGGTGGAGCAGTTGCTGGCGGGCGGGTTCCTGACGGAGTCGGGCAAGACGTTCAGCGGGCACGCGGGTCGGCCGGGTACGGCGCTGCGGGTGGCGCGGACCGGGCCTGCCGGTCTGGGCGTGGAAGTCAACGTTGACTACGTGTCCGTGTGTGTGGTTGATCTGGCCGGTACGGACCGGGTGCGGCTCACGGAGCACCTCGACAACCGGGAGGTGCCGCCGGGCGAGGTGCTGGCGCGTGCGGCGCGGATCGCGGCGCGGACCCTGGAGTCGGCGGCGGAGCAGGAGCTGTACCCCGCGGGCGTGCGGCTGGCGCTGCCGGGTCTGGTGTCGGGGGGCACCGTGCGGCAGGCGCCGAACCTGGACTGGAGCCGGGTCGCGGCGGAGGACCTGTTCGGGCGGGCGCTGGGCGCCCTGCGGCCCGGTCTGGGGGCGCTGCCCGTGGGCTCCGAGAACGAGGCCAACGCGGCGGCGCTGGCCGAGCTGTGGTTCGGGGACGGGGCCGCGGCGGAGCGGACGCGGGTGCGGAGCTTTCTGTATCTGTCCGGTGAGATCGGCGTGGGCGGTGCCCTCGTCGTCGACGGGGAGCTGCTGCGCGGGGCGCACGGATTCGCCGGTGAGATCGGGCATGTGGTGGTGGACGCGGAGGGCCCCGAGTGCCGGTGCGGTTCGCGGGGCTGCCTGGAGCAGTACGCCGGGCAGGCGGCGCTGCTGCGGGGCGCCGGGATCGACGAGGACGCAGGCGGGCCGGGGGTCGCCGAGCTGGAGCGGCGTGCCGGGGCCGGTGACGCCCGGGCGGTGACGGCGCTGGAGCGCGCGGGGCGGATGCTGGGGCTCGTGGTGTCGGGCGCGGTGAACCTGCTGGACCCCGAGGCTGTGGTGCTGGGCGGGGTGTTCCGGCCGCTGATGCCGTGGCTCGGGCCGGCGGCGGACGGGGAGCTGAGCCGGCGGGTCGTGTCGGGGCTGTGGCCGGCGGGCGGCGGGCGGCTGCGCGCGTCGTCCTCGTCGGGCGACGCGGCGCGGGGCGCCGCCGCGCTGGTGGTGCGGGACGTGGTGGCCGATCCGGTCGGGTACGCGGAGCGGGTGGGGTAGGCCCCTGGGGGCTGCGCCCACGAGCCCATGCCCTGGGGGGCCGCGCCCCCCAGGGCTGAAATCCTCGCTCAGCGGGTGGCGAGGAGGTGTTCCATCGCCAGCTGGTCGAGGCGTTCGAAGGCCATGGAGCGCTGGGCGGCGGCCTCGACGTCGAAGGTCTCGTACGCCGTCGGGTCGGCGAGCAGGGCGGCCAGGCCGTCGTCGGCCGTCGGCCGTGCCAGTTCGGGGAGGCGGGAGGCGGCCAGCGCCTCCTGGACCTCCGGGTCGGCGCGGAAGGCGGCCGCGCGGGACTTGAGGACGAGGTAGTTGCGCATGCAGGCGCGGGCGGACTCCCAGACCCCGTCGAAGCCGTCGGTGCGGACGGGCTTGAAGTCGAAGTGGCGGGGGCCGTCGTAGCCGGCGGTCTCCAGGAGGTCGACGAGCCAGAACGCCTGGCGGAGGTCGCCGGCGCCGAAGCGGAAGTCCTGGTCGTACTTGATGCCGGACTGGCCGTTGAGGTCGATGTGGAAGAGCTTGCCGGCCCACAGCGCCTGGGCGATGCCGTGCGGGAAGTTGAGGCCGGCCATCTGCTCGTGGCCCACCTCGGGGTTGAGGCCGACGAGGTCGGGGCGTTCGAGGCGCTCGATGAAGGCCAGGGCGTGGCCGACGGTCGGGAGGAGGATGTCCCCCCGGGGCTCGTTGGGCTTGGGTTCGATGGCGAAGCGGATGTCGTAACCCTGCTCCGTGACGTACTGGCCGAGGAGGTCGAAGGCCTCCTTCATGCGGTCCAGGGCCGCGCGGACGTCCTTGGCGGCGCCGGACTCGGCGCCTTCGCGGCCGCCCCAGGCGACGTAGATCCTCGCGCCGAGTTCGACCGCGAGGTCGATGTTGCGGAGGGTCTTGCGGAGGGCGAAGCGGCGGACGTCCCGGTCGTTGGCGGTGAAGGCGCCGTCCTTGAAGACAGGGTGCGTGAAGAGGTTGGTGGTCGCCATGGGCACCTTCATGCCGGTGCGGTCCAGGGCGTCGCGGAAGCGCTTGACGGCGGTGTCGCGTACGGCGTCTGAGGAGCCGAACGGGATGAGGTCGTCGTCGTGGAAGGTCACGCCGTGGGCGCCGAGCGCTGCCAGGCGTTCGACGGTCTCGACGGGGTCGAGGGCGGGGCGGGTGGCGGCGCCGAAGGGGTCGGCGCCCTGCCAGCCGACGGTCCACAGACCGAAGGTGAACCTGTCGTCGGGGGTGGGGGTGAAGCGGTCCGGCATGTCCTCGCACCTCGGCTGTCGCAGATTTGTTTGGTTTGATTACTAATAGCCTATGGCTGGCTCCTCGCCAAGGGTGCGCGGCTGTCCACAGCCCTGGTGGCGGCGAATTTGTTTTGTGTACGATCAAAAAATGGACTCCGTAGTGATCGGCGTGGACAGCTCCACGCAGTCCACCAAGGCGGCCGTCGTGGACGCCGCGTCCGGACGGCTGCTCGCCGTGGGCCGTGCCGGGCACACCGTGACCGGACAGGGCGGCGCCCGTGAGAGCGATCCCGAGCAGTGGTGGGCGGCGCTCGCGGAGGCCGTCGGTGCCGGGCTGAAGGAGGCCGGGACCGATCCGCGCGCCGTCGCCGGCGTCGCGGTCGCCGGCCAGCAGCACGGGCTCGTCGTGCTGGACGCGGAGGGGCGGCCGCTGCGGGCCGCGCTGTTGTGGAACGACACGCGTTCCGCGCCGCAGGCCGCCGCCCTCACGCGCGGGCTCGGCGGGCCCAGTGCCTGGCTGGAGCGGACCGGTTCGGTGCCGGTGGCGTCGATGACCGCCGCCAAGTGGCGGTGGCTGTGCGAGAACGAGCCACGGACCGCCGCGGCCGCCGCCGGTGTGCGGCTGCCGCATGACTTCCTGACCGAGCGGCTGGCCGGGGTCGCCGTCACCGACCCCGGGGACGCGTCCGGCACGTGCTGGTACGCGACGGCGACCGGCGCGTACGACGCCGAACTGCTGGGCCTGCTGGGCCTGGACGCCGCGCTGCTGCCCGAGGTCGCGCCCACGGGCGGCACCCGGGCCGGGTCGCTGACCTCCGCGGCCGCCGATGCGCTCGGGCTGCCCGCCGGGGTGGCCGTCGCGGCAGGGACCGGCGACAACATGGCCGCGGCCGTCGGGCTCGGCCTGGGCGCGGCCGGGCTGCTGGACCATCCGGTGCTCTCGCTGGGCACGTCGGGCACGGTGTTCGCGGCGACCCGGTCGCGTCCGGCGGCCGCCGCGCTCGCCGGGTTCGCCGCGGCCGACGGTCCCGGCACGTATCTGCCGCTGGGCTGCACCCTGAACTGCACACTCGCCGTGGACAAGGTGGCCGCGCTGCTCGGCCTGGACCGCGAGGACGCCGCGCCGGGCGGTGAGGCCGTCCTCCTGCCGTACCTCGACGGTGAGCGCACTCCCGACCTGCCGGGCGCCTCCGGGCTGCTCACCGGGCTGCGGCACACCACGACACCGCAGCAGCTGCTCGGCGCCGCCTACGAGGGCGCGGTGTTCACGCTGCTGCGCGCCCTGGAGCAGCTGCCCGGGGCCGCGGCCGACGCCGGTGTGCCGCTGCGGCTGATCGGGGGCGGCGCCCGGGGCCGTACGTGGGTGGAGACCGTACGGCGGCTGTCCGGGCGGGCCGTCGTCCTGCCCCACAGCACCGAACTGGTCGCGCTGGGCGCCGCCGCGCTGGCCGCCGGAGCGGCCACCGGGGACGATCCCGTGCGCATCGCCACCGCCTGGGGCACGGGCGACGGCGAGACGCTGCCGCCGACGGAACAGGACCGTGCCGCAGCGGCCCGGATCGGGGCCGTGTTCGACGCCGCGGCCGACGGGGCCGCTTCCGCTCTTCTCACCACCACACAGGGACACCGATGAAGTTCACCGACGGCTTCTGGCTGATGCGCGAGGGCGTACGCGCCTCGTACGCGACCGAGGTGCGCGATGTGCACATCAGCGACGACCACTTCACCGCGTACGCGGCGGTCAAGCGGGTCGAGCACCGGGGGCACACGCTCAACTCGCCCCTGCTCACGGTGGAGTGCTTCTCGCCCGCCGAGGGCGTGATCGGCGTCCGCGCCACGCATCACGCGGGGAAGGCCGACCGGGGGCCCGAGTTCGCGCTGCCCGGGGCCGACACGGGCGGCGGGGGCTTCGCGCGGACCCGGCGGGACGGCTCCGCGACCGAGCTGACGAGCGGACCGCTGACGCTGCGCCTGGACCGGGAGGGGCCGTGGGGTCTGGAGTTCCTCGACGGGGAGGGGCGGCGGCTGACGGCGGCCGGGCCGAAGGGCACCGCGTTCGTCGTGGACGCGGACGGGGCGCACCACATGGTGGCGCAGCTCGCGCTGGGCGTCGGCGAGAACGTCTACGGGCTGGGTGAGCGGTTCACTCCGTACGTGAAGAACGGCCAGACCGTCGACATCTGGCAGGCGGACGGCGGCACGAGCAGCGAGCAGGCGTACAAGAACGTGCCGTTCCATCTGTCGTCGCGGGGCTACGGCGTGTTCGTGAACCATCCGGGGCGGGTGTCGTACGAGATCGGCACGGAGTCGGTCGGGCAGGTGCAGTTCAGCGTCGAGGACCAGTCGCTGGAGTACTACGTGGTGGCGGGCCCGACGCCGAAGGAGGTGCTGTCCCGGTACACGGCGCTGACGGGGCGGCCGGCGCTGCCGCCCGCGTGGTCGTTCGGGCTGTGGCTGACGACGTCGTTCTGCACGTCGTACGACGAGAAGACGGTCACGTCGTTCGTGGACGGGATGGCGGAGCGAAACATTCCGCTGTCGGTGTTCCACTTCGACTGCTTCTGGATGCGCGAGTACCAGTGGTCGGACTTCCAGTGGGACCCGGAGACGTTCCCGGACCCCGAGGGCATGCTGGCGCGGCTGAAGGAGCGCGGGCTGCGGATCAGCATGTGGATCAACCCGTACATCGGGCAGAAGTCGACGCTGTTCGCGGAGGGCGCGGCGCTCGGGTATCTGGTGAAGCGGCCGAACGGCGACATCTGGCAGTGGGATCTGTGGCAGGCCGGGATGGCGCTGGTGGACTTCACCCGGCCGGAGGCGCGGGCGTGGTTCAAGTCGAAGCTGAAGGTGCTGCTCGACCAGGGCGTCGACTGCTTCAAGACAGACTTCGGGGAGCGGGTGCCCACCGATGTGGTGTGGTGGGACGGGTCCGATCCGGAGCGGATGCACAACTACTACACGCAGTTGTACAACGCGTGCGTCTTCGAGCTGCTGGAGGAGGAGCGGGGCGCCGGCGAGGCCGTGCTGTTCGCGCGGTCGGCGACGGCGGGCGGGCAGCAGTTCCCGGTGCACTGGGGCGGTGACTGCTTCGCGTCGTTCGAGGCGATGGCGGAGTCGCTGCGGGGCGGGCTGTCGCTGAGCCTGTCGGGGTTCGGGTTCTGGAGCCATGACATCGGCGGCTTCGAGGGGACGCCGGAGCCCGACGTCTTCAAGCGGTGGCTGGCGTTCGGGCTGCTGTCGTCGCACAGCAGGCTGCACGGGAACATGTCGTACCGGGTGCCGTGGGAGTTCGGGGACGAGGCGGTGGAGGTGGCGCGGCAGTTCACGGAGCTGAAGCACCGGTTGATGCCGTACCTGTACGGGGCGGCGGTGGAAGCGCATCGGACCGGGGTGCCGGTGATGCGGCCGATGCTGCTGGAGTTCCCGGACGATCCGGGGTGCCGGGGGCTGGACCGGCAGTACATGCTGGGGCGGGATCTGCTGGTGGCGCCGGTGTTCTCGGGGGACGGGGAGGTGGAGTTCTATGTGCCGGAGGGCGTGTGGACCCATCTTCTGACGGGTGAGCGGGTCTCCGGGCCGGGGTGGCGGAGGGAGCGGCACGGGTTCGACAGCCTGCCGCTGTATGTGCGGCCGGGGGCGGTGGTGCCGCTGGGGGCGGATGACCAGCGGCCGGACGGGGAGTGGCTGGAGGGGCTGACCTTGCTGGTCCAGCCGGATGCGGAGGGGGTTTCGGTGACGGTGCCGGATCTTGGTGGGGCGCCGGCGGCGACGTTCACGGTGGTGCGGGACGCGGGGGTGGTTCGCGTGACGGCGGTCGGCACGGAGCGGGAGTTCCGGGTGCGGGTGCCGGGGCTTGGCTCCGCGCGGGGGGCGGGGGAGGTTGCCGTACCGGTGCGGTGACGCGAGGTGCCGGGGCGCGGCGCGGGGACGGTGCGGGCGGCCGGTTCCTTGTGCCCACCCGTTCCGCCCTGCGGAACGCCTGCCCACAAGGAACCGGCGGTCCGGCCCTGCGCACGCCCGCGGGGGAAGCGGCGGTCCGGCCGGGCGTTGCGCTCTGCCGGAACCGGCGAGGCCGGCAGGGGAGTCCGCGCGCAGTGGTGGGTCGTTACGCTTGTGAGGTGGGACGTCGTGGGGTGAAGGTGCCGGGGGCGCCGTTGGGGCAGCGGGGTGGGGTCGATGCTGTGCGGGTGCGGTTGCCCGCGGATCCTGAGGGTGTCTGGGGGACGGTGCGGGATCATCTCGTCGCGCGGTACGGGCGGGTCGTCGGGGTGGAGCGGGTCGACGCGATGTTCGCCGGCGGCGAGTTCGTCGGCGTGGACGGGCGGCCTGTCGTGCCTGACGAGCCGTACACCGCCGGGCGGTACATCTGGTTCCATCGGGACCTGCCCGGTGAGGAGACCGTGCCGTTCGAGGTGGGGATCGTCCACCGGGACGAGCGGATCGTCGTCGTCGACAAGCCGCACTTCCTCGCCACCACGCCCCGTGGGCGGCATGTGGCCGAGACCGTCGTCGCGCGGCTGCGGCGGGACCTGGGGATGCCGGAGCTGCAGGCCGCGCACCGGCTGGACCGGCTGACCGCCGGGCTCGTGCTGTTGGTCGTACGGGCCGAGGACCGGGGGGCGTACCAGACGCTGTTCCGTGACCGGCGGGTGCGCAAGGAGTACGAGGCCGTCGCGCCGTACAATCCGGGGCTCGCGCTGCCCGTCACCGTGCGGAGCCATATCGTCAAGGAGCGCGGGGTCCTCGCCGCGTACGAGGTGCCGGGCGCCGAGCCGAACAGCGAGAGCCGGGTGGAGCTCGTGGAGCGGCGGGGCGGCCTCGGGCGGTACCGGCTGGTTCCCGAGACCGGCCGGACCCATCAGCTGCGCGTTCATATGAACGCGCTGGAGGTTCCCCTCGTGGGCGATCCGCTGTACCCCGTCGTGCTCGACGACGGGCCGGAGGACTTCCAGCGGCCGTTGCAGCTGCTCGCGCGGGCGCTGGAGTTCCCCGACCCGTTCACCGGGGCCGTACGGCGGTTCGAGAGCCGGTTGCGGCTCAGTGCTCTCGGGTGAGGGCCAGGACCCGCTTGCGGACCAGGAACCAGCCGCCCACCAGCAGCGCCGCGATGACCGGTACGCAGGCCACCGTGGTGCGGCCCACGCCGCCGCCCCACCACATCAGGAACAGCACCGAGGCGAGGAACGCCAGGGTGACGAGCTGCGTGTAGGGCGCCCACGGGAGGCGGTAGTGCGGACGGACGACCTTGCCCTCCTTCGCGCGCCACCAGAACAGCAGCGAGCAGAGCATGATCATGCCCCAGGTGCCGAGGATGCCGATGGAGGCGAAGTTGAGGACGAGCTCGAACGCCTCGCCCGGCATGACGTAGTTGAGGCCGACGCCGAGGACGCCGAACGCGGCGGTGAGGAGGATGCCGCCGTACGGGACCTGGCCCTTGTTCATCAGCGCCGTGAACTTCGGCGCGGACCCGGCCATCGCCATCGAGCGGAGGATGCGGCCGGTGGAGTACAGGCCGGAGTTGAGACTGGAGAGGGCGGCCGTGAGGACGACGAGGTTCATCACGCCGGCCGCGCCCGGGACGCCGAGCTTGTCGAAGACGGTGACGAAGGGGCTCTGGTCCGCCGAGTACGAGGTGTACGGGAGGAGCAGGGCGAGGAGGATGACCGAGCCGACGTAGAAGAGACCCACGCGCCACATGATCGAGTTGATCGCCTTCGGCATGATCTTCTCGGGGTTCGCGGTCTCGCCGGCGGCCACGCCGCACAGTTCGACGGAGGCGTACGCGAAGACGACGCCCTGGACGACCAGGAGCAGCGGCAGCATGCCGAGCGGGAGGACGCCGCCGTTGTCGGTGATGGTGTGCAGACCCGGGGTGTGGCCGCCGACGTCGTGGGAGGTCGCGATCAGGAAGATGCCGACGCCCATGAAGATCACCAGGGCGGCGACCTTGACGATGGCGAACCAGAACTCCATCTCGCCGAAGTACTTCACCGAGATCAGGTTGGCGGCGAGCACGAGCGCGAGGGCGATCAGGGCGAGGATCCACTGCGGGACGTCGCTGAACATGGCCCAGAAGTGAGCGTAGGTGGCGGCGGCGGTGATGTCCGCCACGGCGGTGGTCGACCAGTTGAGGAAGTAGAGCCAGCCGGCCGTGTACGCGCCCTTCTCGCCCATGAACTCGCGGGCGTAGCTGACGAAGGCGCCGGAGGACGGGCGGTAGAGGACGAGTTCGCCGAGGGCCCGGACGACGAAGAAGGCGAAGACGCCGCAGACCGCGTAGGCGAGGGCGAGGGAGGGGCCCGCGCCCGCGAGGCGGCCGCCCGCGCCGAGGAAGAGGCCGGTGCCGATCGCGCCGCCGATGGCGATCATGTTGACGTGCCGGGACTTGAGGTCCTTGCTGTAGCCGGCGTCACCGGCGTCGACATGGGGGCTGCCCTGGGGCGCCGGGGTGGTGGCGTCGCCGGGGCTCGTCGTGGCCGCAGACAGCGTGCGGTCGCTCATGGAGTTGTTCGCCTTTGTGAGGGAGAAGGTCGGTACGCCGCCTGGCCGCCGGGGATGTGGGGTGGTCACCGCGGCGGTCTGGGCTGACGGCACATCGTCACAGCCGTGACGGGAGGTTGGCTGTGGCCCATGTCACGGAAAGGAAGACAATCGGCAAATCTGAGGTGGCTTTGAGGTTACGCACGGGTTAACTACGGTCCACGTCCCGGGTGTTCAACGGGTGTTCAACGGAAACGGCGTACCTCATAGGCTCGGTGTCCCGATGTCACGCAGAGCCGCCGGCAGGACAGTGAGGCAGTCACCCATGGAGAAAGCCCCGGTCGTCGTGGTGATGGGGGTCGCCGGGACCGGCAAGAGCACCATCGGGCCGCTGGTCGCCGAGCGGCTCGGCGTGCCGTACGCGGAGGGCGACGACTTCCACCCCGCGGCGAACGTCGCCAAGATGTCGGCCGGCGTCCCGCTGGACGACACGGACCGGTGGCCCTGGCTCGACGCGATCGGGCGGTGGGCCCGTGGGCGTGCCGGGCTCGGCGGGGTGGTGAGCAGCTCGGCGCTGAAGCGCGCGTACCGGGACCGGCTGCGGGCGGCCGCGCCCGGCGTCGTGTTCCTGCACCTGACGGGGGACCGGGCGCTGATCGAGGAGCGGATGGCCGCGCGGCGGGGCCACTTCATGCCCAGGGCGCTGCTCGACTCGCAGTTCGCGACGCTGCAGCCGCTCGGCGACGACGAGGCGGGCGTCGCCGTCGACGTGTCCGGTACGCCGGAGGAGATCGCCGACCGGGCGGTGGCGGCGCTGCGGCGGCCGGCGGACGGGTAGGGCGGTAGGGCGGGGGCGGCGCCGGGGAAGCCGCTGCCGCCGGTGCTCCCGGCATCACTTCGCCGGGCCTGCTCCGTAATCGCGGGGCGCCCGGCGGGCGTCTGTGTGAGACTCCCGCGCATGACGCATCCGGACCACCTCGCCTCCCTCAAGCCGTACGAGCTGGCCTTCCCCGGCCCCCTGCGCGACCGGCTGGTGGCCGCCGTGCTGACGGGGGCGAAGGTGTCGACGATCGGCCTCGCTGCCGAGTACGAGGCGGAGGGCGAGCCCCTGCCCGTGCCGGGCGAGCGGTCGGCGCTGGTCGACTCGGCCGGGCGCCCGGTCGCGGTGCTGGAGGTGACGGAGGTACGGGTGCTGCCGCTCGGCGCCGTGGACCTGCGGCACGTCCTGGACGAGGGCGAGGGGCACCGTTCGGTCGCCGAGTGGCGGGCCGCGCACGAGCGGTTCTGGCACGGCGCCGCGATGCGCGAGGCGCTGGGCGACCCGCACTTCACGGTCGATGACACGACGCGGGTCGTGGCCGAACGCTTCCGGGTGGTGGAGCTGCCGGACCCGGTGGCGGCGGCGGTCGCGGGCGAACTGCGGCTGCTGGACCCGGCCGTACGCCGCTCACGGGCGGAGGCGGGGCGGCTGCTGGACCCGGAGTTCACGGAGGTCGGCGCGTCCGGGCGGTTCTGGACGCGGGACGAGATGCTGGCGGAGCTGCCGGACAAGCCCGGCGCCACGGACGGCGGGCCCCGCTACGAACCGTCCGGGATGACGGGCACGCTGCTGGCCCCAAACCTCGTCCACCTCACGTACGAGACCCGCATCGCCGGCCGCCACGCCCTGCGCAGCTCCCTGTGGCGGCGCTCGGACGAGGACTCCGGCGCGCCCTGGCGGATTGACTACCACCAGGCGACGCCTGTCCCGGACTGACCGTCAGGCGACCGCCCTGGCCGCCGCCCGTCCGGCGGCGCGGCCGGAGAAGAGGCAGCCGCCGAGGAAGGTGCCTTCCAGGGAGCGGTAGCCGTGGACGCCACCGCCGCCGAAGCCGGCCGCTTCGCCTGCCGCGTAGACGCCGGGGAGCGGGTCGCCGCCGGCGGTCAGCACGCGGGACGACAGGTCCGTCTCCAGGCCGCCCAGCGACTTGCGGGTGAGGATGTTGAGGCGTACGGCGATGAGCGGGCCGGCCTTGGGGTCGAGGATGCGGTGCGGGGCGGCGGTGCGGATCAGGCGGTCGCCCAGGTATTTGCGGGCGCCGCGGATCGCCGTCACCTGGAGGTCCTTCGTGAACGGGTTGGCGATGGCGCGGTCGCGGGCGACGATCTCGCGGCGGAGCGCGGCCTCGTCGATCAGGGGCTCGTCGGTGAGCGCGTTCATGCCGCGGACCAGGGCGGACAGATCCTGTTCGACGACGAAGTCGGCGCCCTTGTCCATGAAGGCCTTCACGGGGGCCGGAACGTCGGTGCGGGCGCGGTCCAGGACGTCGCGTACCGACTTGCCCGTCAGGTCCGGGTTCTGTTCGGAGCCGCTGAGGGCGAACTCCTTGCCGATGATCCTCTGGTCGAGGATGAACCAGGTGTGCTCGTAGCCGGACTTCATGATGTGTTCGAGCGTGCCGAGTGTGTCGAAGCCGGGGAACAGCGGGACCGGGAGGCGGCGGCCGCGGGCGTCCAGCCAGAGCGAGGACGGTCCGGGCAGGATGCGGATGCCGTGGCGGGCCCAGACGGGGTTCCAGTTCTCGATGCCCTCGGTGTAGTGCCACATGCGGTCGCGGTTGATGTGGTGGGCGCCGGCCGCCTCCGCGATGCCGAGCATCAGCCCGTCGACATGGGCGGGCACGCCGGAGAGCAGGCGCTTCGGCGGGGTGCCGAGGCGCTCGGGCCACTGGGCGCGGACCAGGTCGTGGTTGCCGCCGATACCGCCGGACGTGACGACGACCGCCTGGGCGCGGTACTCGAACGCGCCCGTCACCTCGCGGCTGCTGGCCGCGCCGCGCTCGGCGTCGGACGGCTCCAGGATCTCGCCACTCACGGTGTCGACCGTGCCCGCGGTGCGGCCCAGGGCGGTCACGCGGTGCCGGAACCGCAGCTGGACGAGGCCCCGCGCGACACCCGCCCGCACCCGCCGCTCGAACGGGGCGACGAGGCCGGGGCCCGTACCCCACGTGATGTGGAAGCGGGGCACCGAGTTGCCGTGGCCCGTGGCGTCGTAGCCGCCGCGCTCGGCCCAGCCGACGACCGGGAAGAAGCGGACGCCCTGGCGGTGCAGCCAGGCCCGCTTCTCGCCTGCGGCGAAGTCGACGTACGCCTCGGCCCATGTGCGGGGCCAGTGGTCCTCCGGGCGGTCGAAGCCGGCCGTGCCGAGCCAGTCCTGGAGGGCCAGGTCGTGGCTGTCGCGGACGCGCATACGGCGCTGCTCGGGCGAGTCGACGAGGAACAGGCCGCCGAACGACCAGTGGGCCTGGCCGCCCAGGGACTGCTCCGGCTCCTGGTCGACCAGGATGACGCTGCGCCCGGCGTCGACCAGCTCGGCGGTGGCGACGAGACCGGCGAGGCCCGCACCGATCACAATGACATCGGCGTCGTACGCCATGGGGAGCCGTCCTTCCGGGAGCGGGATGCTCGGGACTCGATCGGGACTCAAGTGGTCCGATCTTCCGTACGCCGCAGTAACACGTCAACCTTTCGCACCGATTGGGGAACGACCCGTGATGAGCACTGTGCCTTCGTCGCCCGCCGAAGAGCTGTTGGACGTCGTCGACGAGGCGGACCGGGTCGTCGGACAACTGCCGCGCGGCGAGGTGTACGCGCGCGGGCTGCGCCACCGGTGCGTGTTCGTCCTGGCCCGGGACGCCGAGGGGCGGGTGTTCGTGCACCGGCGGACCGCCACGAAGCTCGTCTTCCCCTCCCTGTACGACATGTTCGTCGGCGGCGTCGTGGGCGCGGGCGAGTCGTACGACGCGGCCGCGCTGCGCGAGGCGGAGGAGGAGCTGGGGGTGCGCGGGCTGCCGCAGCCGGTGCCGGTGCTGACGTTCCTGTACGACGACGGGCCGGGCGGGCGGGGGTCGTGGTGGTCCCGCGTGTACGAGGTGCGGTGCACCCTGCCGGTCTCGCCGCAGGTCGAGGAGGTGGCGTGGCACGCGTTCCTGCCGGAGGCGGAGCTGGAGGCGCGGCTGCGGGAGTGGGAGTTCGTACCGGACGGGGTGGCGGCGTGGGAGCGGCTGCGGGGCGGGCGTGTGCCGGGGACGGGAGCGCGGGGCTGAGGGGGGCCGGTTAGGGTGCGTTTGTGAGCGAGTTCGGGCGGAGTGTGCGCGGGGTGCGGCTGTGGTTCGCGCCGCAGCGCGTACGGGAGGAGGGGCAGACGCCCGACTACCGGTTCTCGCTCGCCAACGAGCGCACCTTCCTCGCGTGGCTGCGGACCGGGCTCGCGCTGGTGGGTGGCGGGTTCGCGGTGGACCAGTTCCTGCCGGACCTGCGGTGGGGCGTGCGGGTCGGGATGGCGCTGGCGCTGCTCGCGGCCGGTGCGCTGTGCGCGCTGCGGGCCGTGAACCACTGGGTGCGGTGCGAGCGGGCGATGCGGCGCGGTGAGGACCTGCCGGTGAGCCGCTTCCCCGCGCTGCTGGGCGTCGCGGTGGGGCTGGTGGCCGTGGCGATGGTGCTGGTCGTGCTGTTCGGGTGGACCGGGTGACGGGTGGGCCGGTGGACCGGGTGGCGGGTGGACCGGACGGACCGGGTGCGCCGGGTGGACCGGACGGACCGGGTGCGCCGGGTGCGCCGGGTGGCAGGGGGAAGGCGTGACGGCTCCGGTCGGCGGGGGCGTGCGGGATCCGGGGCTCCAGCCGGAGCGCACGCGGCTGGCGTGGCGCCGTACGACGCTGTCGTGCACCGTGGCCGCCGTGCTGGCCGCGCGGCAGGCCGTGCACGACGGGCCGTCGGCCGCCGGGCTGCTGGGGGCGGCACTGTCGCTGCTGGTGTGGCTGGCGTTCCTGGGCCTGGCGCAGCGGCGTATCCGTGCGCTGGACTCGGCGCGGCCCGCGCCGCTGGGCCCGGCGGGTGCGGTCGCGGCGGTGGGGTGCACGGTGGCGCTGGCGGCGTTCGCGGTGGCGGTGGTGTGGTGAGGGCGGTGAGGGCGGTGACGCGCCGGGGCGGTGTGCGTCCTTGAGGTCGGAGGCCTCGCCGCCGGGCGCCGGGCGCCCGTCGCCTCAGCCGACCGTGACCACCACCTTGCCCTGGAGGCCGCCCTCCATGTTGGCGCGCTGCGCGTCGGCGGCCTCCTCCAGCGGATAGGTCTTCGCGACCCGTACGGTCAGAACCCCCTGTTCCGCCAGCTCCGCCAGGGCCGTGAGGTCGGCCGCATCGGGGCGGACGAAGACGTACTGGCCGCCCATGCCGATGACCTCCCCGTCCGCGATGGAGGCGAGCCGGCCGTCCGGGGCCAGCACGTGCGCGGAGTCCTTGAGGATCTGGCCGCCCACGGTGTCGAACGCCGCGTCCACACCGCCGGGCGCCAGGGCGCGGACCCGGGCGGCGAGCCGGTCGCCGTACACGACGGGTTCGGCGCCCAGCGCGCGGACGCGGTCCGTGCCCGCCTCCCGTACGGCGCCGATCACGCGGGCGCCCAGGTGCCGGGCGATCTGGACCGCCATCGCGCCGACGCCGCCCGCCGCCGCGTGCACCAGGAGCGTGTCGCCCTCGCGGACGCGCAGGGCCCGGGTCAGCACCTGGTACGCGGTGAGGCCCACCAGCGGCAGCGCCGCCGACTCCTCGAAGCCCAGGTCGCGGGGCTTGCGGGCGAGGGTGCGGACCGGCGCGGCCACGTACTCGGCGAACGTGCCGTGGCACAGGACGTCCTCGCGCACGTAGCCCATCACCTCGTCGCCCACGGCGAACTCGGGAACCGCGACGCCCGGCTGCACGACGACCCCGGAGACGTCCCAGCCCGGGATCACGGGGAAGACGGTGTCGAGGACCGTGTCCATGTAGCCGGCCTGGCACTTCCAGTCGACCGGGTTCACGGCGGCGGCCCGCACCTTGACCAGGACCTTGTCCGGGCCCACCTTCGGGTCGGGGAGCTCGCCGAACTCCAGTACCTCGGGTCCGCCGTAGCGGCGGTAACTGATCGCCTTCATAGTCCGACCCTCCGGCGGGTCAGGCGCCCCCGCAACCCCGGGTGATCAATCGGGCAAATGGGATTAATCTAGGGATGTACGGGAAGATCTACAGGCCCTCGCGAGAGTGAGGCTCGGCATGACGGTCCTGCACCAGGAACATCCGGCACACACGCACGCCCACGGTCCCGCCTGCGGCCACCAGTCCGTGGTCCACGGCGACCACGTGGACTACTCCCACGACGGGCATCTGCACCGCGAGCACTCCGGGCACTGGGACGAGTGCGAGCCGGGCGAGCACATCGCGCACAGCGGCCACGCGCACGAGCACGGCGACAACTGCGGGCACCCGGCCGTCGCGCACGGCGACCATCTCGACTACCTGCACGACGGGCACCGGCACGCGGCGCACGACGGACACTGGGACGACCACTGATCCCGCCGGTTCCGCGCCGCTGACGGGCGGCCCGGCGGACCCGGATGGAGGACCCGGCGTTTCCCGAGGCAGCGTCAACTGGCACGCTCTGCATGTCCAGTTCGGCCCTGACTCGGGGGGATGACCGGTGCCCGCGACCGATCCTTACACCGTCCAGCTCGCTTCCGGCGTGTACGCCTACGTCCAGCCCGACGGCGGCTGGTGCCTCAACAACGCCGGGTTCGTCGGCGACGCGACGGAGACCGTCCTGATCGACACCACCGCGACCGAGCGGCGCGCGCTGGCGCTGCGGGACGCGCTGCTGGCGGAGGGCGCCGCGCCGCCCCGCACGGTGGTCAACACCCACCACCACGGGGACCACACGTACGGCAACTCGGTGTTCCTGCCCGATGCGGTGGTGGTGGGGCACGAGGCGTGCCGGCGGGAGGTGCTGGCGGCGGGGCGGCAGCTCCATCTCATCTGGCCGCAGACGGACTTCGGGGACATCCGCGTGACGGCGCCGTCGGTGACGTACAGCGACCGGATGACGCTGCACGCGGGCGGTACGGAGGTGCGGCTGATCCACCCGGGCGTGGCGCACACCGCGGGCGACACGATCGTGCACCTGCCGGAGCGCGGGGTGGTGTTCACGGGCGACCTGATCTTCCACGGGGGTACGCCGTTCCTCGCGACCGGGTCACTGCGGGGGTCGCTGCGGGCGCTGGACGTGCTGCGGTCGCTGGACGCGGAGGTGGTGGTGCCGGGGCACGGGCCGGTCGCGGATCCGTCGGTGTACGACGCGACGGAGCGGTACCTGCGGTTCGTCGCCGAGGTCGCGGAGGCGGGGCACGCGAAGGGGCTGACGCCGCTGGAGGTGGCACGGGGGGCGGATCTCGGGGAGTTCGGGGAGCTGCGGGAGAGCGAGCGGCTGGTGGCCAATGTGCATCGGGCCTATGCGGAGCTGGAGGGGTTGGAGGAGGGGGCTCCGCTGGAGGTGGGGGCGGTGTTCGGGGACATGGCGGCGATGAACGGCGGCGCACCGGTGGCGTGCCACGCCTGAGCGTCCGGAGCGCGGGGCCTCACCGGGCCCCGCGCCCCTGCGCCCGGCACGTTTGGCGTCCTGGGGCGGGCGGGACGGAGTGCGGGCGGCCGGTTCCGCTGTGCCCACCCTCCCCCAAGCTCTCGGCTTCGCTCGCGCAGGGGGAACCCCCATCGCCCTGGGGGTCCCCCTGCACGAAGTGCTTGGGGGTGGGGGTACCTCCCTGGACGAAGTCCTTGGGGGAGAACGTATGCCCACCAAGGAACCGGCGTAAGGCGCACCGCCCATAGCGGAACCGGCGGCGCCCGCGAGGAGGCGGGGGTGGACGACATACCGACTGGTCGGTCATGATGCGGGGGTCAGTGTTCCCACCCCCCTCGGAGGTGCGCATCATGAGCTCTGCCCCGCCGCCAGGACTCGACCCCGTCCGGCTGCGTGAACTGCTGGAACGGGAGCGGCCCGGGCTGGTCGGGGGGCCGCTGGAGGCCCGGCTGATCGAGGGCGGGCGGTCCAACCTGACGTACGTCGTGACGGACGGCGCCGGGCGGTGGGTGGTGCGGCGGCCGCCGCTGGGGCACGTACTGGCGACCGCGCACGACATGAAGCGGGAGCACCGGGTCGTCAGCGCGCTGCACCCGACGCCGGTGCCGGTGCCCGAGCCGGTGCTGCTGTGCGAGGACGAGGCGGTGCTCGGCGCGCCGTTCTACGTCATGGAGCACGTGGCCGGGACGCCGTACCGGACCGCCGAGCAGCTCGGCGCGCTGGGCCCGGGCCGGACCCGCGGGGCCGTGCTCGGGCTCGTCGACACGCTCGTCGAGCTGCACGCCGTCGATCCGGACGCCGTCGGGCTCGCGGACTTCGGGCGGCCCGACGGGTTCCTGGACCGGCAGCTGCGCCGCTGGGGCAAGCAGCTGGACGCCTCCCGGGGCCGCCCGCTCGACGGGATCGACGAGCTGCAGGCCGGGCTCGGCCGGGAACTCCCCCGTTCGCCGGCGCCGACCGTCGTCCACGGCGACTTCCGGCTCGACAACGTCCTCATCGACGGCGACGACGACCGGATCACCGCCGTACTCGACTGGGAGATGTCCACGCTCGGCGATCCGCTCACCGACCTCGGCCTGCTGGTGATGTACAGCACCCCGCTCCGGGTGCCCGACTCCCCCGTCAGCACGACCGCCACCGCCCCCGGCCACCCGGCGCCGGCCGAGCTGATCGAGCGGTACGCCGTCCGGTCCGGGCGTGACGTCTCGTCCCTCGCCTGGTACACGGCGTTCGCCTGGTTCAAGCTCGCCGTGATCCTGGAGGGCATCCACTACCGGTACACGCTCGGGCAGACCGTCGGCGCCGGCTTCGACCGGATCGGCGAGCTGGTGCCCGTCTTCATCGAGCACGGTCTGACGACCCTTCAGGAAGGCTGATCCCGTATGGACTTCGCATTCGACGCACGCACGGAGGAGCTGCGGGGGCGGCTGCTCGCCTTCATGGAGGAGTTCGTCCACCCGGCGGAGGCCGTGGCCGAGGAGCAGCGGGCCAAGCTGGCCTCGCCCTGGGACACCCCGCAGGTCGTGGAGGACCTGAAGGCGGAGGCCAGGCGGCAGGGGCTGTGGAACCTGTTCTTCACAAACCAACACAGCCTTCCCGACGAGGAGTACGGGGCGGGGCTCACCAACCTCCAGTACGCGCCGCTCGCCGAGATCACCGGCCGGTCGCCGCAACTGGCACCGACCGCCCTGAACTGCGCGGCGCCCGACACCGGGAACATGGAGGTGCTCGCCCAGTTCGGCAGCGCCGAGCAGCGGAAGCGGTGGCTGGAGCCGCTGCTGGCCGGCGAGATCCGGTCCGCGTTCGCCATGACCGAGCCGGAGGTCGCCTCATCCGACGCCACGAACATCGAGACCCGCATCGAGCGGGACGGCGACGACTACGTCATCACCGGGCGGAAGTGGTACATCTCCGGGGCCATGAACCCCGACTGCCGGATCTTCATCGTCATGGGGAAGACCGATCCGGACGGCGACGACATCCGGCGGCAGCAGTCCATGGTGCTCGTGCCGCGCGACACGCCCGGTGTCGAGGTGCGCCGCGCCATGCGCGTGTACGGGTACGAGGACCACTACCACGGCGGGCACGCCGAGGTCGTGTTCGACGGGGCGCGGGTGCCGGTGGCGAACCTGGTCGGCGAGGAGGGCGGGGGCTTCGCGATCGCCCAGGCGCGGCTCGGCCCCGGGCGGATCCACCACTGCATGCGGCTGATCGGCATGGCCGAGCGGGCCATCGAGCTGATGTGCCGCCGCGCCGTGTCCCGTACGGCCTTCGGGAAGCCGCTGGCCGCGCAGGGGCAGGTGCAGGCGTGGATCGCGGACGCCCGGGTCGCGGTGGAGCAGCTGCGGCTGCTGGTGCTGAAGACCGCGTGGCTGATGGACACGGTCGGCAACAAGGGCGCCCACACCGAGATCCAGGCCATCAAGATCGCCACGCCCCGGACCGTCGTGGACATCCTGGACCAGGCGGTGCAGCTGCACGGGGCCGGCGGGGTCAGCCAGGACTTCCCGCTGGCGGAGCTGTGGGCGGCGGCGCGGACGCTGCGGCTCGCGGACGGGCCGGACGAGGTGCACCAGCGGTCCCTCGCCCGGCGGGAGCTCGGGCGGCACGCCTGACGGACAGGACGAGACGGCGCCCCCGGCGGAGGTTCCCGCCGGGGGCGCTGTGTCGTCCTGTCCTCGTGCCGTACGCCGTCCCCGCACGGGGAGCGCCGCCGCGCCTTACGGCCGCAGGGAGCGCAGCAGCAGGTCCGCCAGATGGTCGGCCACCTGCTGCGGGCGCTGTGTCATTCCCGGGGGATAACCCCCGGACCCCCAGCCGAAGACCGGCCCGGCAAGAGTCCAGGCACCCTACGGCCGCAGTGAGCGCAGCAGCAGGTCCGCCAGATGGTCGGCCACCTGCTGCGGGCTGAGCGGGCCGTCGGGGCGGTACCAGGTCGACAGGTGGTGCACCGAGCCGAAGTGGTAGTCGACCACCAGGTCGGCCGGGGTCGCCGTGGAGAAGACGCCGGCCTGCTGGCCCTCCTCGATGAGCGCGCGGAAGCGTTCGTGGTAGCGGCGCCGCTCGGCGCGTACCTGCTTGTTCTTCTCGGGGCTCAGGTGGTGCATCGAGCGGAAGAAGATCGACGCGTCGTCGAGGTTCTCGATGGTCGTGACGACCACGTCGGCCGCGGCGTCGCGGAGCCGCTGCTCGACGGGCGCGTCGGCGTTCGCGAAGGCGTCGAGGCGCTCCTGCTGGAGGCGCAGCACGCGCGCGTAGACCTCGTGCAGGAGGTCCTCCTTGGAGCCGAAGTAGTGGTACAGGGCGCCCTTGGTGACCCCTGCCGCCTCGACGATCTCCTGCACGGATGTGCGGTCGTAGCCGCGTTCGGCGAAGAGGCGCGTGGCGGCGGCCAGCAGCCTCCTGGGGACGGGTGTGGTGCCGCTCCCGTCCGTCGTCCTGGCCATGTGCCGCCACCTCGCATTTCCTCTGTGTTCGTCGGCCGGTCGTCGACCGATCTTCCCACTGGTCCCGCCGCGGATCACTCCGCGGTGCCCTCCCAGGTCCGCTGGACGCGGTTCATGCCGCCCAGCCAGCGCTCGGGCTCGGCGGCGCGTGCCCGGTAGAAGCCGGCCACCTCGGGGTGCGGGAGGATCAGGAACCGGTCCTCGGCCATGCCCGTGAAGAGCGCGTCGGCGACGTCCTCGGGCTCGATGGCGGTGGGCGCGAGGACGAGCTCGCCGGCCGATCCCGCGGCGGTGAGCATGTCCGTACGGACGCCCTGCGGGCAGATGGCGTGGACCTTCAGGCCGCGGTGGCGGTAGGTGAGGGAGAGCCACTCCGCGAAGGCGTACGCGCCGTGCTTGGTCACGCTGTAGGGGGCGGCGCCGACCATGGTGAGCAGCCCGGCGGCGGACACGGTGGAGACGAAGCGGCCGCTGCCGTGCTCCAGCCAGTCGGGCAGCAGGGCGCGGGCCGCGCGGACGTGGGCCATCAGGTTGACGTCCCAGGCGGCGGCCCAGACGGCCTCGTCGGCGAAGGCGTCGCCGGGCGAGGCGAGGCCGGCGTTGGCACAGTAGATGTCGACGGTGCCGCCGAGCGCGTCACGGGCCTCGTCGACGATCGTGGAGGCGTCGCCGGGGACGGCGGTGGCGCCGATCTCGGCGGCGACGGCCTTGGTGCGGTCGGGGTCGAGGTCGTTGACGACGACACGGGCGCCTTCGGCGGCGAAGCGGCGGGCGAGTGCCGCGCCTATCCCGCCGCCGGCTCCGGTGACGACGACTCCCTGACCCTGCACCGTACGCGTCGGACTCATCGGCTGACCGCCCTCTCCTTCGGGAACCACTGCCACAGGAGTCACCAGACTAACCGGTCGGTATGTACTGGAGGAAGGGTCCGCGCGTTAGCGTGCGGGGCCATGACAGCGCGTGTCGGACCGATCACGGAGGTGCGCTCATGAACGTGTCCAGAC
>NZ_JABWDV010000327.1 GCF_013362995.1 Streptomyces sp. TRM64462
GGGAGCGCTCCCATAACCGAGGGTCAGCCGACGGCCCTCCCTGGGGCCGGGGAGCCCGGCACGGCCTAGGGAGTGTCCGGCGGATCATGGCGGCATCGCGGGGCCTTCGCCTCGGCGGTTGGCCCGCGGCCCAGGCGTGATCCGCCGGCACGACCTAGGGTTGGGCTGCAGCGGTGGGGCGCGGATGGGAGACGTGGCGCGATGGCGGTGAACGGACGGCAGACGGGCAGGCCCACGCTGGAGGAGGTCGCGGCGCGGGCGGGCGTCGGCCGGGGCACGGTGTCCCGGGTGATCAACGGCTCGCCGCGGGTGAGCGACCGGGCGAAGGCCGCCGTCGCGCGCGCCATCGCCGAGCTGGGGTACGTACCGAACCGCGCGGCGCGGGCGCTCGCGGGCGCGCGGACGGACGCCGTGGCGCTGGTGATCCCGGAGACCGAGGCGCGGCTCTTCGCGGAGCCGTACTTCCTCGACATCATCCGCGGCGTGAGCGCCGAACTCGCGGACGCCGACAAGCAGTTGCTGCTCACGCTGATCCGCTCGCGCCAGGAGCGCCAGCGCTTCGAGCAGTACCTCGCGGCGCAGCGCGTGGACGGTGTCCTGCTGGTGTCGGTGCACGCGGACGACCCGCTGCCCGATGTCGTACGGGACCTGGCGATCCCCGCGGTGCTCAACGGGCGCCGCTCGGAGGCGGAGCCGGTGGCGTACGTGGACTCGGACAACGTGGGCGCGGGCCGCTCGGCCGTGGACCACCTCGCGGGCCGGGGCCGGCGCCGTATCGCCACGATCACGGGCCCCCTCGACATGTACGTGGCCCGCTGCCGCCTCGACGGCTACCGGCGGGGGCTCGCGGCGGCGGGGCTGCCGCTGGACGAGGACCTGGTGGCGTCGGCGGACTTCACCGAGGACGGCGGCCGCCGCGCGATGCGTGAGCTGCTGGCCCTCCGCCCCGACCTGGACGCGGTGTTCGCGGCGTCGGACGTCATGGCGGCGGGCGCGCGGGCCGCCCTGCGCGAGGCGGGGCGCCGGGTCCCGGACGATGTGGCGCTGGTCGGCGTGGACGACTCGGCGGTGGCACGGCACATGGACCCGGCGCTCACGAGCGTGCGCCAGCCGATCGAGGAGATGGGCCGCGTCATGGCCCGCGTACTGCTCCAGGACATCGCGGGCGCGGAGACGGAGCCCAGGCAGCTGGTGCTGCCGACGGAACTGGTGGTCCGCGACTCGACGTGACGCACCCGCTGCTCCCGTCGGCGGCGCCGCCGCGCGCCGCCGGGCTGCACTGCCGCCGCTCAGCCGAGAACGGGCACCCTCCGGTCCGGGCGGTCGAGCCACGGCCGGTGGGCGCCGTCCGGCGTGATCGTCAGGCCGAAGGACTCAGGGCCGGGTGTGCCGGCCATGCGCCACCAGAGGTGGGCCGCCTCCACTTCGCTCCACAGCCGCCGGGGCCCGTACTCCCACACGGTGAACCGGTCGTCGCTCCGGCCGTCCCAGTCGACTGCGGCCCATGAGGTGGCGTCCGTGGTGGCGAGCCAGAGACGGGAGGCGACGCCTTCGACGTCCGGGTTCTCGTGCCAGGTGTGCCAGACGTCCCGGAGTTGGAGGCCGATGGCGAACTGGGCCGCCCAGTCGTCGCCCGTCACCGCCCACGGCGACAGGGTGGTTTCCGACTCGTCGGGGACGTGCTCGTCCCGCACGACGTCGCGGAAGATCCGCAGGTCGGTGCGCTGGGTGCGCATCAGCATGAACGCCGAGTGCGGGTGGAAGCGGCCCGAGGCGCCGCCCTCGCCATCGACCACCAGGCGCAGGAGCCCGTAGCAGAGCCAAGGCGACTCCCACGGGGTGAGGATCGCCCCACCGGGCCGGGTCTGTCGGAGCCAGGCGTGCGGTACGTCCCGCACCGAGCAGGTGGCTATGACCCGGTCGAACGGGGCCCCGTCCGGGTGGCCGGCGGCGCCGTCGCCACTCACCACCCGCGGCTCCAGGTCCACGCCCTTGAGGTTCTGGGCAGCCTGCACCGCGAGGTCGGGGTCCAGCTCGATCGTGGTGACGTTCTCGGGCCCGAGGCGGTGCGCGAGCAGACCCGCGTTCCATCCGGTCCCGGTGCCGATCTCCAGCACGTTGTCGCCGCTGGACAGCTCCAGCATGTGCAGCATCCGCAGCACGATCGACGGGGCCGACGCGGACGAGGAAGCCCAGCGCGCCTCCTCTCCGGGGTCTTCACCGTCGTTGATCTGCGTCACCACCGGGCCGTCGGCGTACGCGGCCCGAAGCCACGTCTCGGGTCCCGTGGTTCGAGAACACGGCTCCAGGCCATCACCGACGTAGATCCGGTCCGGCAGGAAGGCGTGACGGGGCACCGCCCACAAGGCCCTCTCCCAGGCCGAGCCGACCGGGTAGGGCAGTGTCTGGTTGAGGGTGCCGAGCAGACCGCGCAAGGCGATCTGCTCAGCCGCTTCCATGTTCCTGGTCATCGAGGCCGCACTACTTCCCGTGCTTCGGCGTGGAGGTGTCCGGCGACGGCTTGGACGTACCGGGGTCCTTCCCACCCGAGTGCTTCCCGTCGCCACCGCCGCCGCCCTTGCCGGTTCCCCATCCCATGTCCTTCTCCCTCGTGTCGTCGTGCCAATGAAGTAGTGGTGCAGGAACCCGCCCCGAACCCCCAGTCCGGACAGCGCGCTCCCAGTCCCGGTAGACCCGCACTCGTTCGCGAACCGTCACGGGCGGCAGGTCAGCGAACGCCACCCTCCGGTGACGCCGCCCCGGGCCCACAGCCCGCAGATCGATCACCGGGCGGCCTGTGCGGTGGCTGAACGGCACCCAGTCCCCCACCCGCAGCTCGCCCGGCATCCGGTCAGCCGTGCCCGGCCGGGGAGCGGGCGGAATGACCCACGGGCGCTTCACGAGAGCCACCCCGCCTTCGCGACCGGCCGCAACGTCCGCGCCGCCGTCGACGGCCGACCGCCGCAGCGGGGGCAGCCACAGGCAGGAAACCGCATCGGGTCCGCCAGAATCCGCACCGGGTCACCCTCACGAACCGCCGTCGTCTGCTCCCACGTACGGCCCGAGTCCCGAGACACCCGGATCGTCATGAGAGTCCGCTGCTCAGCGCCCAGGTCACCGGCCTTCATCGGCAGTACTCCGGAGAGTCGTCCGAAGCACAGGCGGTTACCGCCGCGTGCTTGTGTACGTCCACGAGTCGACCTTCCTCACCAAAGGTGCGCGGGTTCGAGGGGAAGACCGTAGAGGCCCGACAGGGGTCGGACCCGGAAGAAAATTCCGGATCCGGTCCTTTGCGCTGCTGATCTGTTCGCCTACCGCAGGGCGCCCAGGTTCACGGCGAGTTCGCGCACGTCGCGCCGCTTGCTTCGCTTGTGGAGACGGCGCGCCAGGTCCCGGGCGAACTCGTGAGCCCGCATCTGCTCAGGCGCTCGCTGGTAGGCGCGCTTCAGGTGGTCGGCAGCGTCGTTTGTCCTGCCAACTTCGGCGTAGGCCCGCGCGACGTCCAACCGTGCACGGGCCCGCCTCTCCACCGGTACGGTTCGGCCGGGTCGGAGTCCGGGGGCGATGTCGACAGCGCTCTGTAGATCCTCGAATTCCAGGGCGAGCGCGAGGCGGTGGATCTCGACGTTCGTCGGACCGAAGGCCGTCCACATCTCGTTGGCGTCAGCGCCGAGCCGGTCCGCCGCGCGCGTCGCCTTGGCCATCATGTCGTCGGCCGACGACCGGTCGCGCAGGCGAGCAGCGGCCACTGCTCCGTTGAGGTGCAGCGTCCCGTAGAGCGACAGTGACTCCGGGGATGCTTCCCACCACCCCCGCGGAAGACCGTCGGCGGCGCGCAGGGTGACGTCCATGGCTTCAGCCGCCATCCCGGCACCGAGTTGGACGTGCGCGACGCAGCGGCGTAGCGCCAGGATGACAGCGGGATCGTGACTCTCACCTGCCGCGATGTCCCCTTGATCGGCAGCCACCCAGGCGAGGTTCGTCTCGCCCAGCTTGCGAAGCAGAGTGGCGGTGACGTGGCAGGTCAGGGCGAAGAGCCGCAGCGCGCGAATCCGGCTGTTCCCAGTGCTGTGCTCGTGCGTGACGAGACGTGCGTCGGCCAGCAGGGTCGGAAGGCGCGATGCGAGTTCGGCGTACTGGGACGACTGGTAGAGGCTCCAAGCCTCGTCAACCTCCACCGCCAGGCGTTCGAGTCGCAAGGGCTCACGGTCGTCGTACAGCGCACCGGCCAGCAGCCGAGACTGCATGAGGGCGGCCCGGATCGCGGGGACGTCGGCCCTGTCGTCCTTCTGATCGCCCAGTAGGGCCGGGCGCCCTTGCAGGTCCTCCACGTGCACGCGCAAGGCTTCGGCGAGGTCGGCCAGCATCTTCACGCTGTTCACGGGGATGCGGCCGGCTTCCACGCGGTACACCCAGTCTTCCGAGCGGTTCAGCAGCTCCCCGAGCTGCCACTGATGCAGCCCACGACGTTCCCGGTAGAAGCGCACCCGCTTACCGAACGGCAGATGGTCCGTCATCCCACGCATTGTGTGCCCCCTCACTCCGCTGAGCCGAGTGTCACACGGCAGCCCCGGCAGGGAGAGGGCATCGGCCAGGCCCAGACCCGCTCGGATGAGGGCAGTACGCTCGGCGCATGTCCGAGAACGAGCAGGAACAGCGGATGGCGCGACCGCGCATGGCCTCTGGGGCGGTGTTCTTCGACGCCGAGGGCCGCGTCCTGCTGGTACGTCCCTCCTACAAGCCCATGTGGGAGATTCCCGGCGGGTACATCGAGACGGGCGAGTCCCCCTTGGCGGCCTGCCGACGTGAGGTCGAGGAGGAACTGGGCATCACGCCGACGATCGGCCCTCTCCTGGTCACCGACTGGGCACCGAGTCCCGCCGAGGGTGACAAGGTCCTCTACGTTTTCGACGGCGGAGAGCTGAGCGCGGACGAGGCCGCGTCGATCAAGCTCGCGTCCGATGAGTTGCTGGCCGCCCAGTTCCATCCGGTAGCGGCACTCGATCAGCTTCTGATCCCGAGACTCGCCCGCCGGGTGAAGCAGGCCGTCGCCGCCAGGTCCCACGGCCGCACTGTCTACCTTGAACATGGCGAACAGCCATCCGCGTAGGCGACGGGCGAGTGTCCCGCCTGGTACACCGAGCGTGCCAGACTCCGAGCAGCGCGGAAGCGGACGGCGTGATCAACGTCCCACTTCTCGGCGGGCCCGGCTTTCAAGATCTGGCCCCTGCGTGGACCAAGCCGCCGTCGCGAGCCACCTACGGCGCCAGGCTGGCTGTTCCTCAGCCCTGGCGGGCTTGCGGTGCCTTGATGGAGTGGCGGCCGCCGTGGCGACCGGCGGGATGCCGGGGGCACGAAAAGGAGGAGCGCGACTGAGCCCGGCGCGGGATTGCTGGAAACACACGCGTGTCTGCCTAGTTGGCAGCGGGGCATCGTCGTGGCTGACTCTCCGTGTGCAAGTGGAGAACGGGCCGTGTGAGCCACGGAGGCCCCGAGTAACCCCCTGACGCACGAGGACCCTGGTCCGGCGAAGGCGTATCGGGGTCGTCGGGGCTGGAGTCGTTCAGGCGGTGATCTCGGTCGGGGCAGTGGCTGGCGGGCGTAGCCGTAGATACGGGTTTTGGGTCTTTCTGGCCTGCTCTTTTGCGGCGACTCCCGGGGCGGTGGTGACAGGAGTGCAGCCGGTGCACGAATGTCCGTGGAGATGTGCAGTGGGGACGAAACGCCCAGTAAAGCCACAAGGGTGCCGCCGGAAGATCCGGCGGCACCCTTTCGCATCCCCCTATCAATGAGGCAGGAGCGGAAAGCCTCTGCCCACTCAGACCGAATATGGAATGACCTGGTCAGTCTCGGTCCTGAGATCGAAATAGCTGACCGTCCAGCTCGGACCGAGTTCCTTTGCGATTTGACGCGAGATCATCTCTCCGGCTTTGGCGAATTCCTCTTCGGCTTCGGTGGACGGGAAGGCGGAGGAAGCCGGATCGTCCCAGTCGAGGATTTCATCGAACTCGGCGGCCCACCTGGATATACGCTCGATCAGATTGGCATCCAATCCCAGCCGCGAGTCTTCCGGTGACAGGTTCTCGTTTTCGTCGGTGAGCCAGAGCGGGTGAGATCCGTAGTCGGCCATGACTCGCAGATTGCGAGATCTAAGTTCTTTCACGTGCCCGCTCCTCTCATGTTGGCGCCCACAATGAATCCATTACTGCCCGTGGTTACAGCTACTTTATGGGTCTTGCCCTTATATGTCAACTCATAAATGGGTCGGCCGGTCCCACTTCCCTGATGCCCGATAACCTTCCCTTCCGTGACTGCCTTCATGACGAAGGCTGGAATGTCGTCTTCAGGGATCCCCGCGCGTATGAATTCGTCACCATGTTTCATGACGTGCCGGAGTCCGGCTTTGGAGTTTCCAAGTTCGAGAAAGACAATTCTGCCGTTGGCGTCGCGCGCAGTGGCTATGACTTCTTCCCGGGTGAACTTCGTACCGTTCGCCGCAAGTTCGTCCAAATGCTTTGCGTCGGCGGTGACGCCTGCGTACGACCGTAGCCTTGACGCATTGGTCAAGGCCTTGATGGCATCTGCGCCCTCCTCGGTGAGCTTGGCTCCCTTACCCACTGGCAGGATCATCGCCAGGGCTACGGCGCACTTGGCGAACGCAGGATTCTGCACGCAGTCGATGGCGTCGTTGATTCCGAGGAATTCCCATGCCATCTCTTTCATCATCGGGTCGATGGGCGTGGGATCGATGGGCTGGCCAGCCAGTGCGCAGAGCGGAAGGGAGTCCCGCGAGGGGTGCATGTAGCAGGGTGGCTTACTCTCGCGCTCTCGTTGCTTTTTGCGCTGCTCTTCCGCAGCGCGGCGCGCTTCGGCCTCTTCGGCCAGGCGCTTCTTGACCGCGTCCTGCATTGCCTGCGTGGCGAAAGCCTCGGCTTCCTTTACGCTGCTCCCTGCGTCCAGAGCAGACTGACGGGCTTCGTCAGCTGATTCCTTGGCAATAAACGCCGAGTTGCTTGCGTATTGTGCGGAGAATTCGGCTTGGGCTGCGGATTCTTCGGCGGCGATGGCGTCTTGTTCGGCGCGGTTGGCGGCGTTGCGGGCGGTGGTGGCTGAGGTGGCGGCTTGGGCGGCGCTGGTTGCGGCGTCGTCTGCGGCCGCGTCGGCCTGGTCGGCGTAGTCATCCGCCTGGTCGGCGCTCTTCTTCGCTTCGGCTGCTGCTGCTGTGGCTTCGCCGGAGGCCTGGTTGGCCTCGGCTGCGGCCTTTGCTGCGAGCCAGCGGTTCTGCTGGGCCTTGGCCGCGATGACGCCGCCCTCGGCGATGAGGCGTTCGACTTGGGCGATGTGGGCGTTGGCGAGCTGGTCCTTGCGGTCGGCCATGTACTGGCCGGCCTGGACGAAGGTGTGGAGCTGGTCGGCCGGGCCCGTGAGCGCGATCTTGGCCGCGGACTTGAGTTCGGGTCCGCCGCTATTGAACAGCTGGGTGGCGGTTACTCGCTCGTCGGTGTTGCGGGCGGCATATTGGCCGTTGTTGAGGAAACCGAGGAGTGCCTGGTTGCTGCCGTTCTCGAGCGCTGCCTTGGCCGCTTCCTTGACCGAGGTGCCACCAGCGTCGTAGATCCTGGTGACCTCGACGCGGTAGTCGGTGTTGGCGGCCGTGTGCCGGCCGGTGGTGTAGAAGTCTCGGATCTGCTGGTCGGTGCCATTCAGTACCTCGGCGGCCGCGATACGCACGGCTTCGTAGGGACTGGTCGAGGCGATGTCGGAGACCTGCTGGCGCATCTCGTTCTGAACTGCCTGGCCCCGTCCGGTGCGCAGGTATTCCAGAACATCGGCATCGCTGCCGGACAGTGCTCGTGCAGCGGCGTCTTGGCGCCAGGAGCCGAAGTACTTCAGCGCCCTCAGCGCAACCTCGCGCCCTGCATCGGCGATGGCTGTCTGGTCGGCGTCCGGCTTGGCAAGCTCGGCGGCCAGGCCCTTGGCATCGTCCTCGATTGCTTTGCCCTCCACCACGGAGTTGGAGAGCTCCTTGGTGAAGGTGTTCGCGACGGCCTTGTGAGTCAGCGCGCTCTCGATGGACGCGGCGGTGCGGGTGCTGAGATCTTCGGCCTCCGCCTCCCGGGCGATGTCGAAGGTCTTCTTGGCAGTGGCCACCGCTGCCGTGGCCGCGTCTGCGGCAATCTTGGCGGCATTGGCCTGCTTGGTGGCCTCCGCGGCATGGTTCGTCGCCTCACCGGCATGCTCGGCCGCCTCATCGGCAGCCTCCGCAGCATTCTCGGCGTGCGTGGCGGCCGAGTTAGCCGCGTCACGGGCCTCGTTGGCGGCGGTGGCCGACTTACGGGCCAGCGCCTCGGCCGCGTTGGCGGCCCGGTCGGCCTCGTTCGCGTGCCGACGGGTCTCCGCCGCTGCGGCCCGCGCCTCGGCCGAGGATGCCCCGGCCGCATCCGCGTAACCTGCCGCCTTATCGGCCGCGTCGGCCGCCGCATTCGCGTTACCGCTCGCGCCGCGGGATGCCGCCACCGCCTCAGCAGCAGCCAGCGACGCCTTGCTGGCTTGCTCGGCAGCCTTCGCCGACTTCCGGGCGAGCGCTCCCGCATCCCGCGCGGCCTTCGCCCGGTCCCGCGCGGCCTGAGCCTGGTCCGCGTCCTTGCCCGCTGCGATCGCCGCATTCGAAGCCCGGGTGGCCGCATCCGCCGCAGCTGCAGCCGCGTTCGCCGTCTGCGCCGCAGCCAGCGCGGCGATCCGCGCCGAGCGGTTTGCAGCATTGGCCGCACCGATCGCCGTCTGCGCAGCCTCCGCGGCAGCACGCGCGGCGTCTGCGGCCTGCTTCGCCTTCACCGAAGCACGCTTGGCATCGTCCTTGGCGGCCTCGGTCTCCGCAGCCGCCTTCTGGGCCGCTTGCTTGGCCAGCTCCGCGGCCGCGATCGCCTTCCCGGAAGCCTCCTGGGCCGCCTTGGTCGCATCCTCAGCCTGCTTGCCCGCCTTTTCCGCCTGCTCGGTGAGCTGCGCGATGGTGGCGTGTTCCTGGTCGCGGTTACGCGCCACGAACTGCCCGACCTCAACGAACTCAACCACATCGGCCGGCGTGCCGAGCAGCGCGAGCCTGGCCGCAGCCTTCACATTTGGCCCACCGCTGCTGTAGAGCCTGGTGACCGTGACCCGGTCGTCGGTCTCCCGCGCCTTGTACTGGTCCACCTCAAGGAACTTCTTGACGTCCTCGGGCGTGCCCTGCAGCGCAGCCGTACCAGCGTCCTTGACCGCCAGGCCACCGAGATTGACGACCCTCGTGGCCTCCACTCGCATGTCCAGTTCATGCGGGGCCTTCCACCCGCCTTTCAGGAACGACTGGACGTCCTCCGGGGTGCCCTGAAGCGCCTGCTTCGCCGCCTCCCGCACTGCCAGACCGCCCGCGTTCAGTACACGAGCGACATCCACCCGATCATCAACCTGCTGAATCGCAGACTTGTCCGCGAGAAAGGTCCGGACGTCGTCATCGGTACCGAGAAGCGCCTGCTCGGCCGCTTCCCTGACGCCGACACCACCGTAGATCCAAGCCTCAACAGCCAGCTCTCGACCCGACATCGGCGGAATGCCGCTGACGGCGTCTGCGACAGACGGGGACGCTCCCAGCAACTCGGCCGCGAGCGCTGCGGACAGCACCGTCGCACACATCGCCCGTGAGGCGAGGACCCGGGACGCTGACCTGCGTCGAACTCTGGAGGGCCCTCTCGAACCTATAGATCGAAGTCGCTGCTTCACTCAACTACCCTTCTTAGAATAATCCACAATTCCACCCAATTCGCCCATATGAAACAAATGTCCGCTTCTGATCTTCCTGTTGCAGTAAAGTGACGCGGCGGCAGATTGCCGGCTGCTAACAGGCTTGACGCGACAACAGGCACCCCCCTCTCGCGTGAGCAAGTAATGGGAGTACTTCACATGGATCTTACATATGCTTTACTTCAGCCAACTGGAGAGCCCTATTTGTTTTGCTCCCAGTCGTCTTACTTCTTGAGAGGATCCCATGGCGATAACCCGTGTCTGGAAAATGCTTCTGATCGGGCTCACTGTGGCCATTGCGGCGGGCTTCGGCGCCACCGCCTTGGCCGCTCCTCAGACCGCCACCGCCGCACCCCGTGCGGCCGGTGACATGCCCCTCGCGGTCGAGGACTTCAACTACCCGGGCGCTGACAAGGTCCTCGCGGAGCGCAACATCACACTGAAGCGCGGCGATGGACACATCGTCCTCACCGACATCACCGACGTCGGCCAGTGCCTCGCCGACTCCTCGAACCTGCTGGTCGAGTCCTTCTTCGGCAAGTTCTGCTTCAGAGCCAACGCCACGACCGGCTACCTGACGCTGGAGCTGCCCAAGGCCTTCAGCCTGTGGACCGGAGACCAGCCCGTCCAGGCCACCCTGACCGCCGAGGGCGAGGAAACAGTCGTCAACGCGCCCGCGAACGACCTCACCGCCGTAGGTGTCGGCGGCGGCACCGACCAGCAGTCCACCCTGGTCGAACTGCGCCTCAAGGGCTGACCGGAGGAGGCCGGCCCCTGCGCTGCGCTCCCTTCTCGCGCAGGCCAAGTCCTCCGCACGCGACGGGCCGACGTACCTCTCTCCCCGCTCCCCGCGCGACGACAGGCGGGTAAGCCCGTCCTCCGATCCACCTGAACCACATGTCTAAGGAAACGAAAGTGCCTGGAATACGTCCACGTGCCGCCGTGGCAGCGAGCCTGACGGCCGCCGCCGTGGTTGTCGGTACGCTCACCGCACCCGCACAGGCCGTCACCGGCGGTGCTGCCGCTGCCGGGGTGTACGCGTTCACAGCGAGGATCGAGATCGGCGACGGCGAAGACACCAAGCGCGCCTGTTCAGGCGCCCTCGTCGATGCCCAGTGGGTCTTGACCGCCGCGTCCTGCTTCACCGGCGGCCTCACCGAACTAACCCCCGGCAAGCCTGCCGAGAAGACGGTCGCCACCATTGGCCGCACCGACATCACCACCGCCGACGGCCACGTCAGCGAAATCGTCGACTTGGTTCCCCGTGTGGGGCGCGACCTCGTCATGGCCCGCCTCGCGCAGCCCGCGACCGGCATCACCCCGGTCGCCATGGCCACCACTCCGGCTGCCCAGAACGACTCGGTCACGGTCGTCGGCTACGGCCGTACCAAGACGGACTGGGCTCCCACCAAACTCCACACCTCTGCCTTCGCCGTCAACACGGTCGGCGAGACCGAGGTGAACATCGCAGGCAAGACGGTCAACGACGCCATCTGCAGGGGCGACACCGGAGCACCCCTCCTTCGCGACAAGAACGGCACGCCGGAACTCGTTGCCGTCGCCACCCGCTCTTGGCAGGGCGGCTGCTTCGGCCAGGACGCAGCCGAGACCCGCAACGACGCCATCGCCGCGCGCGCCGACAACATCAAGCTCGGCAACCGTCTCACCGCCGGGCAGCAGTTGCTTCCCGGCGACAGTCTCGTCTCCGCGGGGGCCCGTCTGACCATGCAGACGGACGGAAACCTGGTCATCGCGTCCAACGCCGGCAAGACCCTGTGGTCCACCGGAACCGCGGGCAACGCCGGTGCCACGGCCGAGTTCGATACCAGTGGCAACCTGGTCGTCCGCAACGCTGACGACACCACCACACTGTGGCGGACGCAGGTCACCGCCGCCGGGGGTACGGCCACGCTCACCGACCGCGGCAACCTGGTCGTCTACAACACCAAGGCCGAGTCCCTGTGGTCCAGCAACACCGTCGTCCGCAACGACATCAATGGCGACGGGCGCAGCGACATCGGCGCCTGGTACGATTTCAGCGCTGGTACGGACGCCACGTACACCTTCTTTGGCCAAGGCGACAACGGCGCACTCAGCGGACCGTTCAAGTCCTACGCCGCACCTGTGGGCGAGTGGGACGCAAGGTACATGAAGTTCGTCTCCGGTGATTTCAACGGCGACGGCCGCGGTGACACTGCGATGCTGCGCGGCTACGGCGACACCAGCGTGAAGGCGTTCGTCGCCCTCGGCCAGAGCGATGGTGGCTTCGCCACCCCCATCCAAGCCTGGAGTTCGCCGGCAGGCGGTCCCTTCCACTACAGCTACATGACGCCGCAGGCCGGTGACTTCGACGGCGACGGCCGCGACGACATGGCCGTCTGGTATGCCGGGGCCGACGGCACCACCAAGCTGCACACGTTCACCACCAAGTCCAACGGCACCTTCAACACCCCGGTCGCCTCCTGGTCCGCACCCAAGGGCACGTGGCTCCGCACGAACACGAAGTTCGTCACCGGCGACTTCAACGGCGACGGCCGCGAGGAACTGGGCGTCTACTACAACCAGGGCGGCAACGGGATGAAGACCTACGTCTTCACCACCCAGCCGGGTGGCACGTTTGCCAGCCCCACCCCGTGGTGGGAGACCACGCTCAAGTGGGACCAGGCCATCCCGCAGGCCGGTGACTTCAACGGCGACGGCCACGACGACACTCTGATCTGGTACGACTACGCCGACGGCAGTGACAAGACCAGCACCATGCTGTTCGAAAAGGTCGACGGCAAGAACAAGTTCGGCTCTGCCAAGCTCACGCTCAACAGTGCCGGTGGCCTCGACGTCAAGCGCCTGCAGATGTCGGTTGGTGACTACAACGGCGACGGTCGCGACGACCTCGCCATCATGAACCACCAGAGCGACAATGTAGTGAAGATGTGGACGTGGACTGCCCGACCCGACGCCCTCTTCAACGGCGCCCAGGCCGGCTGGGCATCCAGCCCCGGTGCCTGGGTCTACAGCTCCACCAAGCTCATCAACACCTACAACACCGGCAACTAGTACTCCAGCAGGATTTCGGTGTCTGACCTGGTCTCTCGCCGGGTGGCGGGAGTGTAGCGGTACTTCGATCGTGCGGGGGCGGTCTCACGGAGACCGCCCCTCGATCGTGCGACAACGCCGCAGGTAGTGACAGCGGCGGGCGACTGCTCGGCGTCGGCGGCGCCAGTTCGATCGGCTCAGCGCGTGGTGTCGTCCTCGGTGTCCGTGCAAGTGCGGGGGCCGGGGACGACAAGCTTCCAGGGGTCGCCGAACCTCCGCCACGGTGAACTCGAAGGCCCGGGTGTCTCACCGGTTCCGCCCCTTTTTCCCAAGTCTGGTGTGCCGTGGCGGCCAGGAAGGCGTGCGCGAGCATGGCCAGAGTGATGTGCCGCGGTCAAGGGGACGCCGCTGGACAGGAGGTCCGCCGTGGCGAAGTGCCACACCGCGTGCAGGGCGCGCAGCGGCTCGGCCTCAAGGGAGCTGCCGAGCAGGGGCGGAGCACGTCGCGCCCGCCGGCGACGAGGTGGATCAGGGCCGTCGCGGTCGCCAGGGCTCCCGCGGCCATTAGCCATCCGTTCACCGGGCCTCGATTCCCTTGGCGGCGATCCCGGGGATGCTCCGAGCCAGTCCGGGGTCGGCGGGCTCGCCGAGGATGCCCAGCCGGAAGAAGACGGTGCCGACGAGGGAGTCGAGCACCAGATCGCCCTCACGCCCGGGACGGTCTCGCCACGTGCACGGGCCCGGTCGAAGACAGCGGCCAGGCGCTGGCGGGCGCGAGGATGGCGGAGCGGATGGTGGCGCGCAGCTCGGGGTGCGGCGGCGAAATCCGCCAGCAGGCCGGGCAGCGCCTCAGCGGCGGCCGGTGCGCTGAACTCGTCGATCAGGTGCCGGACGAGGACGGTGAGGTCGCCTTCGAGGGTGCCAGTGTCGGGCACCGGGCGGTGTCGGTGGTGGTGAATACCGCCTCGTAGACCAGCTCGGCCTCGCCGGACCACCGGCGGTAGATGGTGTTCCTTCCCCACCCGGGCCCGGGCCGCCACGGCCCCGAGGGGCATGGCGGCATAGCCGGTCTCGGCCACCAGCTCGGAGGCGGCGGCGAGGATCGCCGCATGCGAACGGGAATCTCGCGGGCGTCCGCGCGGAGTTGGCTGAGCAATCATGCCCCCTCTTTGTCATACGAGCCGTTCCGTATGGAAAACAGTCCGCCTCGTGAACCGCTTGGCAGGCGTGCGGATTTCGCAACCTCCGGGAAAACCGCTGGGCACCGCCCCGCCGAGCCCCCTAGGGTCGCGCCATGTCGTCTGCTTCCGCGACCGCGCTGCGCCTCGAAGAGATCACGCCGGACAACGTCCTGGACGCGTGCGCGCTCAGAGTTCATCCGTTGCAGGAGAAGTTCGTGGCGCCCGTCGCCCGGTCGTTGGCGGAGGCGTATGCGTCGCCCGGCATTGCCTGGCCGCGTCTGATCATGGACGGGGACGAGCTGGTCGGTTTCGTGATGGCGTTCTTCGACGTCCGCTTCGACGAGAAGAACCCGGACGACCGCCCGCGCAGCGGCCTGTGGCGCCTCAACATAGCGGCGACGCACCAGGGCTGCGGCTACGGCAGGTTCGCCGTGGAGGCCGTGGCGGAGGAGATCCGCCGCAGGGGCGGCACCCGGATCACGGTCACGTGGAAGCCGGGCGAGCACGGCCCGGAGGAGTTCTACCGGACGCTGGGCTTCGAGCCGACGGGTGAGATGAGCGAGGACGAGCTGGTGGGCGAGATGGACATCGCCCCGTTGCCGTAGCGTGGCGGCCGCCCGCTGCCGGCGGCCGCCACGGGACCCGTGCTTACGCGGGCCGGGCGTACGGCCGCGTCATGATCTCCATGTTGTGCCCGTCCGGGTCGTCGAAGTACGCGCCCCGCCCGCCGAAGAGCCGGTTGATCTGCCCGGGCTCGGTGTGGCCGGGGTCGGCGTAGTAGGTGACCCCACCGGCTTCCAGGCGCCCGATCATCGTGTCGAACTCGTCGTCGGGCACGAGGAACGCGTAGTGCATGGAGGCGACCGGTGCGCCGTCGGGGCTCTCGTAGAAGTCGAGCGTCACGCCGTTCCCGGTGTCCACCGGAATGAACGGCCCGAACGGCGCCCCGACCTTCAGCCCGAGTATCCCGGCGAGGAACTCGGCGGAGGCCAGCTTGTCGGTGGCGTGGACGACGGTGTGGTTGAGATCTGCGGTCATGAGGTCCTTCCCCGAGGTGAACGTGCGTGGTGTGTGTGGCAGCGCGTCCGAAGGACACGCACACACCTGGGGGGCCTCTGGCCCGCCCCGCGCTCACAACGAGGCCGGGTGCCTCACTCGCTCACGGCCCACGGCCGACCCGGCAGTCATATGCCCGACCTTAGCCGGGCGTTCGGCACCCTGACCACACGATTTCGGCCGGTCCCGGGCCTAGTTCCCGCGGGGCTGCGTGAAGCGCAGCATGTTGCCGGCGGGGTCGCGGAAGGCGCAGTCGCGGACGCCGTAGGGCTGGTCCATGGGCTCCTGCAGCACCTCGCCGCCGGCCGCCCTGATGCGCTCGAAGGTGGCGTCGCAGTCGGCGGTGGCGAAGATGACGCCCCGCAGCAGGCCCTTGGCCATCAGTTCGGCCATGGCCTGCCGGTCGGCCGGGGAGGCGTTCGGGTCGGCGAGCGGCGGTTCCAGGACGATGTTCACGTCCGGCTGGGCGGGCGAGCCGACGGTCACCCAGCGCATCCCCTCGAAGCCGACGTCGTTGCGTACCTCCAGGCCGAGCACGTCTCGGTAGAAGCCGAGCGCCTTGTCGTGGTCGTCGACGGCGATGAAGCACTGGGAAAGGGTGATGTCCGTGTTCATGCCGTTCACGCTACGGCCGGGCGGCGGGTCTCGCTTCTCCATTCCTGACCGGTCGCGTGTGGATCTTGGCGATGCACGCCGGGATGGCCGCGCCGTCGTCATGGCTCCGGGCCCGGTAGGCGCTCGGGCTCTCGCCGACCAGCTGGGTGAAGCGCGAGCTGAAGGACCCCAGCGACGTACAGCCGACCGCGAAGCAGACCTCGGTCACCGACAGGTCGCCGCGCCGGAGCAGCGCCTTGGCCCGCTCGATACGGCGGGTCATCAGGTAGCTGTACGGCGTCTCGCCGAAGGCGGCGCGGAAGCTGCGCGAGAAGTGGCCCGCCGACATCAGGGCCTCACGGGCCAGCGCCGGGACGTCCAGCGGCTCCGCGTAGTCGCGGTCCATCCGGTCACGGGCCCGCCGCAGCCGGACGAGGTCGTCGAGCTCCTGTCGTCTCACCCGACGATTTTCCCACGCGAGACGCTCGATCAGGAATCGAGAAGCACCGGCCCTGCCCCGCCGCTAGCGTGGTCGCATCGAGCCAGGCGGCGCCGACGGGGAGCGCGACGCCTACGGAAGGTGGAGACACGATGACCAGGGCCACGAGGCCGGACGCCCAGCCGGGCACGCAGCCGCCCGCGCAGCCGCCCGCGCCGCACGTCGCCGACAGCCATGATCTGATCCGTGTGCACGGCGCGCGCGAGAACAACCTCAAGGACGTCAGCGTCGAGATCCCGAAGCGCCGGCTGACGGTGTTCACCGGCGTCTCCGGCTCGGGCAAGAGCTCCCTGGTCTTCGACACGATCGCCGCGGAGTCGCAGCGGCTGATCAACGAGACCTACAGCGCCTTCGTGCAGGGCTTCATGCCGACACCGGCCCGGCCCGAGGTCGACGTGCTCGACGGGCTGACCACCGCGATCACCGTCGACCAGCAGCGGATGGGCGCCGACCCCCGCTCCACGGTCGGCACCGCCACGGACGCCAACGCGATGCTGCGCATCCTCTTCAGCCGGCTCGGCAAGCCGCACATCGGACCGCCCGGCGCGTTCTCCTTCAATGTCGCGTCGGTCTCCGCGAGCGGCGGGCTCACGGTCGACCGCGGCGCCGACAGGACGAAGACCGAGAAGGTGACCTTCAGCCGCACCGGCGGCATGTGCACGCACTGCGAGGGCCGCGGCACGGTCTCCGACATCGACCTCACCCAGCTCTACGACGACTCCAAGTCGCTCTCCGAAGACCCGTTCACCATCCCCACCTACACCGGGGACGGCTGGGTGGTGCGGGTCATCAGGGAGTCGGGCTTCTTCGACCCGGACAAGCCGATCCGTGCGTACACCAAGAAGGAGCGGCACGACTTCCTCTACCGCGAACCGACCAAGGTCAAGATCAACGGGGTCAACCTCACCTACGAGGGGCTCATCCCGAAGATCCAGAAGACGTTCCTCTCCAAGGACCGGGAGTCGATGCAGCCGCACATCCGGGCCTTCGTGGACCGGGCGGTCACCTTCACCACGTGCCCCGAGTGCGACGGCACCCGGCTCAGCGAGCTCGCCCGCTCGTCGAAGATCAAGAAGCTCAGCATCGCCGACGCCTGCGCGATGGAGATCAGAGACCTGGCCGAGTGGCTCCGCGGCCTCAAGGAGCCTTCGGTGGCGCCGCTGCTCACCGCGCTGCAGCACACGCTCGACTCGTTCGTGGAGATCGGCCTGGGGTATCTGTCGCTCGACCGGGCGTCGGGCACGCTCTCGGGCGGCGAGGCGCAGCGCGTCAAGATGATCCGCCACCTCGGCTCGTCGCTCACCGACGTCACGTACGTCTTCGACGAGCCCACCATCGGTCTGCACCCGCACGACATCCAGCGGATGAACAACCTGCTGCTGCGGCTGCGGGACAAGGGCAACACGGTGCTGGTCGTGGAGCACAAGCCGGAGACGATCGCGATCGCCGACCACGTCGTCGACCTCGGCCCCGGCGCCGGTACGGCCGGCGGCACCGTCTGCTACGAGGGGACCGTCGAGGGGCTGCGGGCCGGCGGCACCGTCACCGGCCGCCATCTCGACGACCGGGCCTCCCTCAAGGAGAGCGTGCGCAAGCCCACCGGCACGCTGGAGATCCGCGGCGCGACGGCGAACAACCTGCGCGACGTGGACGTCGACATCCCGCTCGGCGTCCTCACCGTCGTCACCGGTGTCGCCGGCTCCGGCAAGAGCTCCCTCATCCACGGCTCGATGCCGAAGGACGCCGACGTGGTCATGGTCGACCAGGCCCCGATCCGCGGCTCCCGCCGGAGCAACCCGGCGACGTACACGGGTCTGCTCGATCCGATCCGCAAGGCGTTCGCCAAGGCCAACGGCGTCAAGCCGGCGCTGTTCAGCGCCAACTCCGAGGGCGCCTGCCCCACCTGCAACGGCGCCGGCGTCGTCTACACCGACCTGGCGATGATGGCGGGCGTCGCAACCACCTGCGAGGAGTGCGAGGGCAAGCGGTTCCAGGCGTCGGTGCTGGAGTACACCTTCGGCGGCAAGGACATCAGCGAAGTCCTCGCGATGCCCGTGACCGAGGCGGAGGAGTTCTTCGGCGCGGGGGCGGCGCGCACGCCGGCGGCCCACCGGATCCTGGAGCGGATGGCGGACGTCGGTCTCGGCTACCTCACCCTCGGCCAGCCGCTCACCACGCTGTCCGGCGGCGAGCGGCAGCGGCTCAAGCTGGCCACCCACCTGGCGGAGAAGGGCGGCGACCGGTTCGTCTACGTACTCGACGAGCCGACCACCGGCCTCCACCTCGCCGACGTCGAGCAGCTGCTCGGCCTGCTCGACCGGCTCGTCGACTCCGGCAAGTCGGTCATCGTCATCGAGCACCACCAGGCCGTCATGGCGCACGCCGACTGGATCGTCGACCTCGGCCCCGGCGCCGGCCACGACGGCGGCCGCGTCGTCTTCGAGGGAACCCCCGCCGACCTCGTCGCCGCCCGCTCCACCCTCACCGGCGAACACCTGGCGGCCTACGTCGGCGGCTGACCCGTCCCCCCGAGGGGCCGTCCTCCCGAGGACCCGTCCCCCTGAGAGGCGCGCGCGAGGCCCCCGCTCCCGGACCTGCCGGGTGCGGGGGCCTCGCTCAGGAGCCGGCTCCGGCCGTCAGAGCGCCGGGTGGGCGTTCTTCAGCAGCTCCTGGAACTGGGCCGAGAACCAGTGGCCCGAGATCGGGGCGTCCGGGAGGGCGCCCGACATGTTGTTGTTGTTCCGCGGGTTGCCCTCGTACGTCGGGTCGCACATCCGGTCGAAGCCCTTGCCCTCGTTGTTCGGGATGGCCTTGCTCGACCCGTCCGACTCACCGGGCGGCTTCATCCACACGTACGCGTCGATGCCCGGCTCCGGGGCCGCCTGCGGCCGCTCGCCGAGGCCCGCGCCCGCCTGGTTGCACCAGTTGCCGGGGTTGATGCGGCGGTCGTAGCGGCCGCCGTCGACGTACGTGTCGACGTCGGTCCTGGCGCCCGGGCCGGCCGGCCGGTTCGCGCCGCCCCAGCCGTTGCGGGACGTGTCGATCAGCATGCCGATGTTCGCGTCGAAGCCGATCCGTACCAGCTCGTTCCGCATGGCCTGCGCGTACGACAGCTCGTCCGTGTACCGGTTCCAGTCGACCCACTTCGACTGGCGGACCGACACCCCGTTGACCGAGTCCTCGATCTTGAAGTGGTCTTCCTTGAGTGCGCTGTAGTTGGCCGTGTTGACGATGAAGCCGTGGACGTCGGCGACCGTCGCACCCTCGGCCGTCGCGGCCTGCTTGAAGACCTGGGCGGACGCGCCGAAGTTGTCGTCCCAGCCGAGCCAGCCGTGGTGGCCGGCGTCCACGTAGTTGTAGACGTTGCCGATGGCGCCCAGCTTGTTCAGGGCGTAGCCGACGCCCTTCACGTAGTTGCCGTTGGCCTTCATCACGTCGCAGTTCGGCGTGGCGGTGGGCCGCGGCGTCACGTTGGTGACCAGGTTGGGGAGGCTGTCGAGCTCGACCGTCGTGACGATGCGCAGGCCCGCGTACTTCGGGTCGGCGAGGATCGCCGCGATCGGGTCGATGTACTCCGTCTTGTAGCGGTCGATCTCCGTCGGGCCCAGCTCGCCGTTGGAGGCGAGCGCCGCGCAGTCGCGGCCCGGCAGGTTGTAGATGACGAGCTGGATCGCCAGCTCGCCGGTGCCCTTCTGACGCAGCGCCTCGTCGAGGTGGTCGCGCAGGCCCATCTTGCCCTCGGCGCCCGCGATGGCGGCGGTGCGGTCCAGCCACACACCGGTCGGCTGGTTGGAGACCGCCGTGCCGCCCGGTTCGGCCGCGGCCTTCGCCTGCCACTCGGGGTTGACGTAGACCTTGGCGCCCGCGTACGGGTTGTCGACCTTGCTGCCGGCCGGCGGGTCCGTGGGCGGGTCGGTGGGCGGGTCGGTGGGCGGGTCCGTCGGGCCCGGGCCCGTGTCGTCGTTGCACGTCACGCCGTTCAGCTTGAACGTCGCGGGCACGGCGTTCGTCCCGCTGTACGAGGCGTTGAAGCCGAACGACGTGGACGCGCCGGTGCCGAGCGACCCGTTCCAGGCGGCGTTCCGCGCCGTGACGTTCGCGCCGGACTGGCTGATGTCGGCGCTCCAGCCCTGGGTGATCTGCTGGTTCCCGCCGTACGTCCACTCCAGCGTCCAGCTGCTGAGCGGGTCGCCGGTGTTGGTGACCTGTACATCGGCGCCGAAGCCGGTGTTCCACTGGTTGGTGATCCGGTACTCGACCGTGCAGCCCGGGGCGGCGGCTCCGGCGGCTCCGGCGGGGGAGGTGAGGGCGGTGGCGGTGGCGCCTGCCGTCGCGATCAGGGTGCAGGCGGCCAGGGCCGCTGTTCTGCGGCGGGGTCGTGCGAGTGTGCGGCTCATGGGGATGGGGTTTCCTCTCAGTTCTGCAGGGCGCGCAGGTGGTCGCGCAGGCCCACGCCGAAGGCGGTGGGCGTACCGTCGTAGCTGCTGATCAGGGCCGGGCCCGCGGAGCAGTCCCAGGTGTTCCAGGTCCAGCCCAGGTAGGACAGGCCGCGGTCGTCGAACCACTTCATGACGCGGTCGATGAAGCCGTGGCCACAGGTGTTCTCGCCGATCTCGCCCGCCACCAGGGGGACCTGGGCGGCGACGGGGGCGAGGGTGGTGTCCCAGCACGCCTCGTTGGAGCAGGTGTTGAAGTTGTAGACGTGCCAGGCGGCGGCCAGATTGCCCGCCGGGTCGGTGGGGGCGTACTCCAGCCAGCGGCTGAGATCGTTGGAGTACGCGAGGCCGGGGACGAGGACGAGGTTCGTCGCGCCCGTGGCCCGTACGGCGTCCAGCAGGTCCTGCATCCCGGCGACCTCGTAGCCGACCCCGGGGCAGCTTCCGCCGTCCCGCCAGCAGGCCCACGCGGCGTCGGCCGTGGGGGTGGCACGGTCCACGTAGGGCTCGTTGAACAGGTCGAACACGACGCGCCGGTCGTTCTTGAAGGTGTCGGCGACCGAGGTCCAGAACGCGGGCGTGTAGCGGGCGTTCGGCATCGGCTTCTGGCAGCTCGCGTGGATGTCGGAGCAGCCGGCGGAGTTGCCGGTGTACTGGCCCCAGCTCCAGTGCAGTTCGAGTACGGGCGTCATGCCGTGGGCGATGACGCGGCCGACGAGGCCCTTGACGGCGTTGATGTAGGTGTCGCCCCGGTATTCGGGCTTGATGTTGTCCAGGCCCAGCCAGCACTCCTCGTTCAGGGGGATGCGTACGGTGTTGGCGTTCCAGTCCGCGATGGCCTTCACGGACGCGTCGTCCACCGGGCCGTCGAAGATGCCGTAGCCCTGGACGCACGCGAACTCGCCGCCGGAGCGGTTCACGCCGAGCATGCGGCGGGTCGCGCCGTTCTCGTCGACGAGCCTGTTGCCGCTCACGGTGAGGACCGGAGGCCCGTCACCGGGGGCGGGCGGGTCCGGCGGATCGGGTGGATCCGGCGGGTCCGGCGGGTCGGTCGGCCCGCCCGGGTCCTCGTTGCACACCGTGCCGTTCAGCGTGAACGCCGTCGGCGCGGGGTTGGCCCCGGAGTACGAGGCGATGAACCCGGCCGTGACGCTCGCGCCCGCGGCGAGCGTCGCGTTCCAGGACTCGTTCGCCGCGGTGACCGAGGCGCCGGACTGGGACCACTTGGCGCCCCAGCCCTGGCTGACCTGCTGGCCGCCGGTGAAGTCGAAGCCGAGGCTCCAGCCGTTCAGCGCGGAGCCGTTGTTGGTGATCGTGACCGAGCCCTGGAAGCCGCCGGCCCACTCGTTGACGGTGGAGTACTCCACCGTGCAGACGGGGGACGCCTCTTCGGCGGCGGATGCCGAGGAGACCGGGGCCAGCACAGCACCCGCGAGGACGAGCGCGGCTCCCGAGAGCAGCGACAACGCACGCGGGAGACGACGTGGGGGACGACGTGGGGGATGGCGCGGGGGGTGTCGCATGAGCGACTCCTCACAGTATGCGGCGCGTACCTGACAACACGCCGGACTGAATGGAACCGCTCCCACTGGTCCGCCGACCGTAGCGCCCCCATCCCGTCAAGCAACAGAGGGAGGGCAAAGTTTTTCTTTCGAACGTCTTCGACTCTTCAAGCACCTTGACCCCGCCCGCACCCCTCCCCATAGTGGGAGCGCTCCCACTGGTTCAAGGCTTGTCACCCCACCCTCCTGCTCCACAGAGCCGCTAGGAGAGACCCCCGATGTCGCCAGGACCGAGGAGACGGCTTCTGACCGTCCTGGCCGCCGCCATCGCCCTGCCCCTGGGCATGACCGCGGCCAACGGCGCACCGGCACAGGCACGGGCAGCCGCCGTGCAGTGCAGCGTCGACTACACGACCAACGACTGGGGCTCCGGCTACACCGCCGAGCTCACGCTCACCAACCGGGGCACCGACCCCATCGACGGCTGGACCCTCAGCTACGACCAGACCGGCGACCAGCAGCTGAGCAACGGCTGGAACGGCACCTGGTCCCAGTCCGGGAAGACCGTCACCGTCACCAACGCGGCCTGGAACGGGACGGTCGCCGCGGGCCAGGCCGTCACCACCGGCGCCCAGTTCACCTACAGCGGCAGCAACGCCGCGCCCACGGCGTTCACCGTGAACGGCACGCTCTGCGCGGGCGCCCACCAGCCGCCCATCGCCGTGCTGACCAGCCCGGAGGCCGGCGCCACCTTCAGCGCGGGTGACCCGGTCCCGATGGCCGCCACCGCCGCGGCCGCCGACGGCGCCACCATCAGCAAGGTCGAGTTCTACAGCGACACGGCCCTGCTCGGTACGGACACCACATCGCCGTACACCTTCGCCGCGAACGGTCTCGCCGCCGGCTCCCACTCCCTCTACGCCAAGGCGTACGACAGCCAGGGCGCCGCCGCCGAGTCCGCGCCCGTCGGCATCACCGTCGCCGCGGGCCCCGCCCTGGTCGCGAGCCCCGCCCAACTCGGCGTACGCCAGGGCGAGTCGGGCACCTTCGACCTGAAGCTGTCCACACAGCCCGCCGCGAACGTCACGGTGACCGTCGCCCGCACCTCGGGCAACACCAACCTCACCGCGGCCCCCACCAGCCTCACCTTCACCCCGGCCACCTGGGACACCGCCCAGAAGGTGACCGTCACCGCCGCCGCGTCCGGCACCGGCACCGCCGTGTTCACGGCGACCGCGCCAGGCCACGGCAAGGCCGAGGTCACCGTCGCGCAGCTCGCCGCGGGCTCCACGTACGAGGGCCGCTTCCTGGACCTCCACGCGAAGATCACCAACCCGGCCAACGGCTACTTCTCGCCCGAGGGCATCCCGTACCACTCCGTCGAGACCCTCATCGTCGAGGCGCCCGACCACGGCCACGAGACGACGTCCGAGGCGTACAGCTACCTGATCTGGCTCCAGGCCATGTACGGCAAGATCACCGGCGACTGGACCAAGTTCAACGGCGCGTGGGACACCATGGAGAAGTACATGATCCCCACCCGCGCGGACCAGCCGACCAACGACAAGTACAACGCGTCGGCGCCCGGCACCTACGCCCCCGAGCTGGACGACCCGTCCGACTACCCGTCCCGCCTCGACGGCCAGGTCCGCGCCGGCGCCGACCCGATCGCCGGTGAGCTGAAGAGCGCCTACGGCACGGACGACATCTACGGCATGCACTGGCTGCAGGACGTCGACAACGTCTACGGCTACGGCAACGAGCCCGGCAAGTGCTCCGCGGGCCCGACCGCCACGGGCCCGTCGTACATCAACACCTTCCAGCGCGGCCCGCAGGAGTCCGTCTGGGAGACCGTCACCCACCCGACCTGCGACAACTTCTCCTTCGGCGGCCCCAACGGCTACCTCGACCTGTTCACGGGCGACGACTCCTACGCCAAGCAGTGGAAGTTCACCAACGCCCCCGACGCCGACGCCCGCGCCGTCCAGGCCGCCTACTGGGCCGACCTGTGGGCGAAGGACCAGGGCCAGGGCGGCCAGGTCGCCGCGACCGTCGCCAAGGCCGCCAAGATGGGCGACTACCTGCGCTACTCCCTCTTCGACAAGTACTTCAAGAAGGCCGGGAACTGCGTCGGCGCGGCCACCTGCCCGGCCGGCACCGGCAAGGACAGCGCCCACTACCTGATGTCCTGGTACTACGCCTGGGGCGGCGCCACCGACACCAGCGCCGGATGGGCCTGGCGCATCGGCTCCAGCCACGCCCACAGCGGCTACCAGAACCCGCTCGCCGCGTACGCGCTGAGCGAGTACGCGCCCCTCAAGCCCAAGTCGGCCACGGGCGCCCAGGACTGGGCCACCAGCCTGAAGCGGCAGATCGAGTTCTACCGCTGGCTCCAGTCCAGCGAGGGCGCCATCGCGGGCGGCGCCACCAACAGCTGGCAGGGCCGCTACGCCACCCCGCCGGCCGGCACCCCCACCTTCTACGGCCTCTTCTACGACGAGAAGCCCGTCTACCACGACCCGCCCTCCAACCAGTGGTTCGGCTTCCAGGCCTGGTCCATGGAGCGGGTCGCCGAGTACTACCACCAGACCGGTGACGCCCTCGCCAAGAGCGTCCTCGACAAGTGGGTCGACTGGGCCCTGTCCGAGACCACCATCAACCCCGACGGCACCTACCGCATGCCCTCCACGCTCCGCTGGACCGGCGCCCCCGACACGTGGAACGCCGCGTCGCCCGGCGCCAACAACGGCCTGCACGTCACCGTCGCGGACTACACCGACGACGTCGGCGTCGCCGGCGCGTACGCCAAGACCCTGACGTACTACGCCGCCAAGTCCGGCGACGCGGACGCCAAGCGGGTCGCCAAGGCCCTCCTCGACGGCATGTGGAACCACCACCAGGACCCCCTGGGCATCGCCGTCCCGGAGACCCGCGCCGACTACAACCGCTTCGACGACCCGGTGTACGTGCCGGGCGGCTGGACCGGCACCATGCCGAACGGCGACCGCGTCGACTCGTCGTCGACGTTCACGTCGATCCGCTCCTTCTACAAGGACGACCCGGCCTGGTCGAAGATCGAGGCCTATCTGGCGGGCGGCGCAGCCCCCGTCTTCACGTACCACCGCTTCTGGGCCCAGGCGGACATCGCCCTGGCCATGGGCTCGTACGCGGAGCTCCTCGAGTAGCCCTGCCCCGCGACTCCGCGTACGTACCGGCCGGGCGGGCCGCGCACCCGCGCGACCCGCCCGGCCCCTTTCCGATCCCCGATTTCCGAGCTCCGAGAGGGAGCACCCCCCCCATGAAGAGACATCTGCTCGCGGGGCTGGCCCTGGCCGCCGGCCTGCTGACGGGCGCGCCGCCCGCCGCCCAGGCGGCACCGGAGCCACCGGCCACCGCCGCCGCGGTCTCCGCCGACACGTACACGTGGAAGAACGTGCGCGTCGACGGCGGCGGTTTCGTCCCCGGCATCGTCTTCAACCGCTCCGAGAAGAACCTCGCCTACGCCCGTACCGACATCGGCGGCGCCTACCGCTGGGAGCAGTCCACCAAGACGTGGACCCCGCTCCTGGACCACATCGGCTGGGACGACTGGGGCCACACCGGTGTCGCGAGCCTCGCCACGGACTCCGTCGATCCGGACAAGGTGTACGTCGCCGTCGGCACGTACACCAACGACTGGGACCCCGGCAACGGCGCGGTCCTCCGCTCCTCCGACAGAGGCGCGAGCTGGCAGAGGACGGACCTCCCCTTCAAGCTCGGCGGCAACATGCCGGGCCGCGGCATGGGCGAGCGCCTCGCCATCGACCCGCACCGCAACAGCGTCCTGTACCTGGCCGCGCCGAGCGGCAACGGCCTGTGGCGCTCGACGGACTCGGGTGTCTCGTGGTCGGAGGTCGCGTCCTTCCCGAACCCGGGGAACTATGCCCAGGACCCGTCCGACACCAGCGGCTACGCCTCCGACAACCAGGGCGTCCTCTGGGTGACGTTCGACGAGTCGACGGGCAGCGCCGGTCAGGCCACACGGACCCTCTACGTGGGCGTGGCCGACAAGGAGAACGCCGTCTACCGCTCCACGGACGCCGGCGCGACCTGGTCCCGCGTGGCTGGCCAGCCCACGGGCTTCCTGCCCCACAAGGGCGTGCTGGAGGCGGAGACCGGCTCCCTGTACCTGGCGTACAGCGACACGGGCGGTCCGTACGACGGCACGGACGGCGAGGTGTGGCGGTACGCGACGGACACGGGAACGTGGCACGACATCACCCCCGACAGCGACCCCTACTACGGCTTCAGCGGCCTGAGCGTGGACCGTCAGAACCCGGGCACCGTCATGGTGACGGGCTACAGCTCCTGGTGGCCCGACACACAGATCTTCCGTACGACGGACAGCGGGCAGAACTGGACGGCCGCCTGGGAGTACACGTCGTACCCGAACCGCGAGAACCGCTACACGATGGACGTGACGTCGTCACCGTGGCTGAAGTGGGGCGCGAACCCGAGCCCGCCCGAGGAGAGCCCGAAGCTCGGCTGGATGACGGAGACGCTGGAGATCGACCCGTTCGACTCGAATCGCATGATGTACGGCACCGGCGCCACCATCTACGGCACGGAGAACCTCACCCAGTGGGACGCGGGGAACGACATCACCATCAAGCCCATGGTCCAGGGCCTGGAGGAGACGGCGGTCAACGACCTGATCTCGCCGCCGTCCGGCGCCCCGCTCCTCAGCGCGCTCGGTGACATCGGCGGCTTCCGCCACACGGACCTGACGAAGGTCCCGTCGCTGATGTTCACGCAGCCGAACTTCACGTCGTCGACGAGCCTCGACTACGCCGAGCAGAAGCCGAACACGGTCGTACGGACCGGGCACCTGGACGCGGGCCCGCGCATCGCGTTCTCCACCGACAACGGCGCCAACTGGTTCGCCGGGCAGGAGCCTTCGGGCGTCTCGGGCGGCGGCACGGTCGCCGCGGCGGCCGACGGGAGCCGCTTCGTCTGGAGCCCGGACGGCACGGGCGTCCACACGACGACCGGCTTCGGCACGTCCTGGACGGCGTCGCAGGGCGTCCCGGCGGGCGCGACGGTCGAATCGGACCGCGTGAACCCGCGGAAGTTCTACGCCTTCAAGGACGGCACCTTCCACGTCAGCACGGACGGCGGCGCCACCTTCACCGCCTCGCGCGCCACGGGCCTGCCGGCCACCGGCAACGTCCGCTTCAAGGCGGCCCCGGGCAGGGAGGGCGACATCTGGCTGGCGGGCGGCGAGCCGAACGGCACGTACGGCCTGTGGCGCTCGAAGGACTCGGGCGCGACCTTCACGCGGGTGAGCGGCGTGGCGGAGGCCGACACGATCGGCTTCGGCAAGGCGGCACCGGGCGCGGCGTACGACACCCTCTTCGCGAGCGCCGAGATCGGCGGCGTACGCGGCATCTTCCGCTCCACGGACGAGGGCGCGTCGTGGACCCGCGTCAACGACGACGCGCACCAGTGGGGCTGGACGGGCGCGGCGATCACGGGCGACCCGAGGATCTACGGCCGGGTGTACGTATCGACAAACGGCCGGGGCATCATCTACGGCGACACGACGGACACGGGCGGCGAGCCCACGGACCCGCCGACGGACCCGCCCACAGACGCCCTGTGCGAGACCACGTACAAGGTGACGAACCAGTGGTCAGGCGGCTTCCAGGCCGACGTCACCGTCAAGAACACGGGAACGGAAGCCTGGAACGGCTGGTCACTCGCCTGGACCTTCGGCGCGGGCCAGCAGATCACCCAGATGTGGAACGCGAACCACACCCAGTCCGGCGCGACGGTCACCGTGACGAACGCCGGCTGGAACGGCGTGGTGCAGCCGGGAGCGTCGGTGACACTCGGCTTCACCGGCTCGTGGTCGGGGACGAACGCGCCCCCGACCACGACCTGTACTCCCGCTACGGCGTCGTGACCGACGGCCGGGGTGCGGTCCGCATCCCGGCCCCGATGTGGAAACTCGGGTGCGGGGGCTGGTTGTAGGCGGTGTTCTGCCAGGCCAGCCCCGTGCGGTACATGGTGTCGTGCAGCAGCGTGGTGATCCGCGTACTGGTCTCGTGCGGTGTGGAGTAGATCCGCAGCGCCCGGTTGTCGGCGGTACGCCACACGACCTCCTCGCGCCAGTCGCCGAGGATGTCGCCGGAGAGCGCGGGGGTGGCCTTGGTCCCGTTGTTGGACGCGACGGAGGCGCCGGTCAGCAGCCGCGTGTCTCCGCTCGGCCCGTACTTGTCGATACGGGTCCCGTCGAGCAGCTCCCTCGTCGTGTCCCCGTCCCACCAGGCGAGGAAGTTGACGGACGAGGGCCGGCGCCCCTTGGAGCCGCCGCCCTCGTCGCGGATGACGCCACCGCCGGAAGCGGACCACACCTCGGCACCGTCGTTGCCGGCCCAGATGTCCCCGGCGACGCCGCGCCCGTTGTCGCAGCAGGCGGCGAGCTTCCACCGGACGGCCCCGTCGGAGGGCTCGATGTACACCTCGGCGGGCTGACTGCTGGACTCGGACACCTTGAAGTACTCGAGCCCGGGTGAGCCCGGGTCGAGATCCCCGAGGTGCTGGGCGTCGCCGTGCCCGGTCCGGGTGGTCCACAGCCCGTGGCCGTTGTCGTCGACGGCCATGGAGCCATAGACGATCTCATCCCTGCCGTCCCCGTCGACGTCACCGACGGACAGGCTGTGGGACCCCTGCCCGTCGTACCCCTTGCCGACGTTGGTGCTGGAACTGGTGTCGAAGGTCCACCGCCGGGTGAACTGCCCGTTCCGCCAGTCCCAGGCGGCGATGACGCTCCGCGTGTAGTACCCGCGCGCCATGATCAGCGAGGGGCGTACGCCGTCGAGGTACGCGGTCCCGGCGAGGAACCGGTCGACGCGGTTGCCGTAACTGTCGCCCCACGAGGAGACGTTGCCCCGCGCGGGCACGTAGCCGGTGGTGGCCATGGCGGCCCCGGTCCGCCCGTCGAACATGGTGAGGTACTCGCTCCCGGAGAGCACGTACCCGCGGGAGTTCCGGTGGTCGGCGGAGGCGGAGCCGATGACGCGCCCGGTCCCGTCCACGGTCCCGTCGGCGGTCTTCACGGCGACCTCGGCGCGCCCGTCGCCGTCGTAGTCGTACACCTGGAACTGGGTGTAGTGGGCGCCGGAGCGGATGTTGCGCCCGAGGTCGATGCGCCAGAGCCGGGTCCCGTCGAGCGTGATGCCGTCGAGGATCGTGTTCCCGGTGTACCCGGACTGGGAGTTGTCCTTGGCGTTGGTGGGCTGCCACTTGAGGACGAAGTCGAGGGCGCCGTCCCCGTCGAGATCCCCGACGGAGGCGTCATTGGCCTCGTACGTGTACGACACCCCGTCAGGAGTGGTCCCCCCGGCGGGCGGCGAGAGAGGCACATCCTTGTACCCACCGCGGAACTGCACGGCGTGCACGGAGTCAGGCTGCTCGACGCCGCCGACGACGGCGCGGACGGTGTAGTCGGCGTGACTGGGGGCGCCGGGGTGGAAGTAGTTGGTGGAGCCGGTGACAGGCGCGGCGTTGACCTTGGTGCCGGCCCGGTAGACGTTGAAGGCGACGCTGTCGGGATCGGTCGCGAGCCACCTCCAGCTGACGAGGTTGCCGGTGCCGGTGTGGACGCTAAGGACGCCCCGGTCGAGCCGCTCGGCCTGCCGCGCGGCGACAGCACTGCCGGCGGCCCCGGCGGGCGGCCCGGTCAGCCCGATGGCGGCGACACCGGCGGCCGCGGCGGCGCCCAGGGCGAGGGCCCTGCGTATCTGCGGGTGCTGCACGTTTCCTCCGTGTGGGGGAGAGGTTCCGTTGCGTACCCGACAGTCGTCGCGGCCGCGCCGCGGGTTGCCGCCTGCGGCGGCAGGCGATGGCAGGATGACGGCATGGTGACGAATCAGCCGTGGACGGGGCTTCACGGTGACCTGCTGGCGGCGAAGGCGTGGGTGTACGACCCGTGCGGTTTCGACTGCTCGCTGCCGGTGCCCGAACCGGAAGGCGCCGAGTACGCGGCGTGCGCGTTCACGCTCGGTGAGCGTTCGGTCCGGTTCCGCGTGGCGAAGACCACCCCGGCGAAGGCGGGCCAGTTCGTCACCGTGTGGCAGCGGTCTCAGGAGGGGCCGATCCGGCCCTTCGACGCCGACGACGGGGTGGACCTCTTCGTCATCAGCAGCCGCGACGAGAACGGCTTCGGACAGTTCGTGTTCCCGCGCGAGGTGTTGTGCGAGCGCGGCATCGTTTCCCGCGGCGGCTCCGGCGGCAAGCGCGGATTCCGCGTCTATCCGCCCTGGGTGAGCACGACCAGTCGGCAGGCCCGCAGCACCCAGGCGTGGCAGGTGAACCACTTCGTCAGCCTCGGCGAGGACGGGCCTGCCGACCCGAGGCGCGCCCACGCCCTCTACCACCCCGGCTGAGGGCTGCCCGCGGGCCCGACGGGTCGTCCACGGGCCGGCGGGCGGCATGCGAAAGGCCCGGGCCGCTTGCGCGGACCGGGCCTTTCGCTGATCAGGGTGAGTAACGGGACTCGAACCCGCGACATCCTGGACCACAACCAGGTGCTCTACCAGCTGAGCTATACCCACCACGACCGGTCTTTTTCCCGACCGGCCGAGAAAAAGTGTACAGGGTCCGGGAGGGTGCTCGCGCACGGGTTTGTTTCGTGCCCGGTGGGGCGGGCTATGCCCGGGGCTCCGGGGGGAGGACGTGGCGGGACGCGATGGTCTTCGCCGTGTCGGAGTCCGGGCCCGGCTGCGGGACGAAGATCGCGTCGCGGTAGTAGCGCAGCTCCGCGATGGACTCGCGGATGTCGGAGAGGGCGCGGTGGTTGCCGTTCTTCTCCGGGCTGTTGAAGTACGCCCGGGGATACCAGCGGCGGGCCAGCTCCTTGACCGAGGAGACGTCGACGATCCGGTAGTGGAGGTAGTTCTCCAGTGTGGGCATGTCGCGGGAGAGGAAGCCGCGGTCGGTGCTGACCGAGTTGCCGCACAGCGGCGCCTTCCCGGGCTCCTTGACGTGCTCGCGCACATACGCCATGACCTGCGCCTCCGCGTCGGCGATGGTGGTGCCGCCCGCGAGCTCGTCGAGGAGTCCGGAAGCGGTGTGCATCTCGCGCACCACGTCCGGCATGGTCTCCAGGGCCGCGTCCGGCGGCCGGATGACGATGTCCACGCCCTGACCGAGCACGTTCAGTTCCGAGTCGGTGACCAGCGCGGCCACCTCGATGAGTGCGTCGTCCGTCAGCGAGAGCCCGGTCATCTCGCAGTCGATCCACACCATGCGATCGTTCATGCGTCCTACC
>NZ_JABWDV010000328.1 GCF_013362995.1 Streptomyces sp. TRM64462
TCCTTCGTACTCACCCTCTCGGGCTTTCCTCCGGGCGCTTCCCTTCGGTGTTTCGTGTTTCCAACCTTACCAGATCCTTTTCCGTTCCGTTTCCGGTTCGGAATTCGTTTCCGGTGGCCGTTGGAGGGCCTTTGCCTTTCGGCTGATCCGACTTTATCAGATTCATTCTGCCGTTTTGATCGGCTTCACGACCCGGATAAAGGAATCATGTGGCTCCGGCGAGTCGGCCCGACCGACTTCGCTGCGGAGCGAGGGAGACACTAGCGGTTGCTCCCGAACCATGTCCAGTTCCAGGCAACTGTCAAAATCTACCTCCCCACGCCACCCGTGTCAACGGGTTTTGCGGGCGAAGAGGACAGTAGCAGGTCGGAGGGGGTCGATGCACATCAGGCGGCCGTGGGCAGCTCGGCGCTGCGGTCCGCTGCCTCTACATCGCCCGACTCGCCGGCTCGGGCGGCCCGGCCGCCGAGTACGTAGACGTACAGGAGGAAGGCGATCTCGGCGACTACGCCGATGGTGATGCGGGCCCAGGTGGGGAGGCCGGAGGGGGTGACGAAGCCTTCGATCACGCCAGAGACGAAGAGGACCAGGGCCAGGCCGATGGCCATGCCGATCGCGGCGCGGCCCTGCTGGGCCATGGCCGTGCGGCGCGGCAGGGGGCCGGGGTCGATGAGGGTCCAGCCGAGGCGGAGGCCGGTGCCCGCGGCGACGAAGACGGCGGTGAGTTCCAGGAGGCCGTGCGGGATGACCAGGCCGAGGAAGGTGTCGAGGCGGCCGGCGGAGGACATGAGGCCGATGCCGACGCCCAGATTGAGCATGTTGACGAAGAGGACCCACAGGACCGGGAAGCAGAGGAAGGCTCCCAGGACGAGGCACATGGCGGCCGCGCGCGCGTTGTTCGTCCAGACCTGGGCGGCGAAGGAGGTGGCCGGGTGGCTGGAGTAGTACGTCTCGTACTGGCCGCCGGGGCGGGTCATCTCGCGGAGCTCGTCGGGTGCGGCGATGGCGGCCTGGACCTCGGGGTGGGTGCCGATCCACCAGCCGATGATCGCGGCGAGGACGGTGGAGAGAACGGCTGTGGGGATCCACCAGTGGCGTGAGCGGTAGACCGCGGCGGGGAACCCGGCGATCAGGAAGTGGACGACGTCCCTCCAGGACGCGCGGCGGGTGCCGGTCACGGCGGCGCGGGCACGGGCGACGAGCTGGGTGAGGCGTGCGGTGAGTGCCGGGTCGGGGGCCGTCGACTGGATCACGGAGAGGTGGGTCGCGGTGCGCTGGTACAGGGCGACGAGTTCGTCCGCCTCGGCGCCGGTGAGGCCGCGGCCACGGCGGAGGAGGTGGTCGAGGCGGTCCCACTCGGCGCGGTGGGCGGTGACGTAGACGTCGAGGTCCATGATCGGCTACTGCTCCAGGGCAGGGGGTGCGTACGGTTCGTACTACTGCGGCGCGCTGTCGGTCAGCTTGGCAGACTGGCGTTCGGAGGGGTTGGGCAAGGTCGAGGAAGGGTGGGCGCGGTGAGTGAGGTTGTGACGGGGGACGCCGTCGTACTGGGCTTGCGGCCGGCCCGGCTGCCGAGTCGTGCGCTGGCGGTTTTCATCGACTTGCTGATCGTGTGGACGGCCTATCTCGTCATATCCATCGGCTTGGCGTTCGCTACGGCGTCGCTGGACGACGCGGCGATGATGGCGGTGTCGATCACCACGTTCCTGCTGGTGCTAGTCGGGGGGCCGATCGCTGTCGAGACGCTGAGTCATGGGCGGTCGGTGGGGAAGCTGGTGTGTGGGTTGCGTGTGGTGCGGGACGACGGGGGGCCGATCCGGTTCCGGCACGCGCTGGTGCGGGGGCTGATCGGGATGGTGGAGATCCTGATGACCTTCGGGGTGATCGCGTGTATCGCGTCGCTGGTGTCGGCGCGGGGGCGGCGTGTCGGTGATGTCTTCGCGGGGACGCTGGTGGTGCGGGAGCGGGTTCCCGTCGCGCGGGCGGCGGCTGTGCCTCCGCCGCCGCCGTGGCTGGTGGGGCGGTTCACGCAGCTGGATCTGTCGGCTGTGCCGGACGGGCTGTGGCTGAGCATCCGGCAGTACCTGACGCGGATGGGGCAGCTGGATCCGGAGGCGGGGCGGGTTCTGGCGGAGCGGCTGGCCGGTGAGCTGGTGGCGCGGACCGGGGCGCCCGCTCCGGCCGGGGTGCCGGCGGCGGCGTATCTCGCGGGTGTGCTGCATGAGCGGCAGGCTCGGGACGCGCGGCGGGTCGCGCCGCGGGGCGTGGTCGGTGGGAGTGCCGGTGGCGGGGTCGCCGCTGATCTCGGGGTTTCCGCTGTGCCCGGGGGCACTGTCGGGGCCGGGGGCGCTGCCGGGGCCGGGGCTTCAGCGGGCTCTGGTGCTGCCGGGGCCGTGGCGTCCGAGGGTGGGGCCGGGGCTCGTGGCGGGTTCGCGCCGCCGGCCTGATGCGCGTGGTGGGGCCGCCGGTCAGGGGAACGTCGAGGGCGGGGTCTGGAGGTCTTCCAGTTCGATGCCGGGGGCCGCGATCACGACGTCGCCGGCGATGTGGACGGTGTGCTCCTCGCCGGTGTCGAGGGCTCTGACCTGGTAGGCGTCCACGGTCAGGGGGCCGTTGTCAGTGGCGTGCGTTTCACTGTTCACCAGGGCCCAGGACTGGTCGACGGTGAGGGGGGCGAGGACCGGGTCCGTGAAGGCAACGAGTCGTACGCGGGTCGCGCGGGAATCGGGGGTGAGGCGCAGGAGCCGGGATGTCGCGACGAGGAAGGCGGGGGATCTGCCGGTGAAGGCGTGGGCGCGCACATTGCCTTCGGTGGCGTGAGCTCCGGTGGGGTCGGTGCGGACCCAGGTGACGCCGTCGATGGCGGCGCCGCGTACCTGCCAGCCGCCGGCGTGGAGTTCGAGACGGATGGGGCGGCCGAGCTCGTCGAGGGCGAGGTCGACTGAGCCGGCGTGGTCGCCGGAGGGGGTGGTGAGCTGCGAGACGTAGCGCCAGCCGGAGGGGCCGGGCGCGCAGTGGAAGTGTTCTTCGCCGAGGGGGGTGTGATCGTGCGGATCGTGGAGCGAATAGCGGCCGCGGGGCATGGGTCCTCGGGTCTGGGGCTGGGGCGTGGTCGCTGCTGAGCCGTCTGGGCTGTCTGGGCCGTCTCGGCCGTCGGCCGGTGGTGGTCGGCTGGTAGTGGTGTGCCGACGGGCTGGTGGGCCGGTACGGGGCAGGCCCCCGACACGGGGGTGCGGGGGCCTGCCTGGGTACCTGCTCGTGGTGCCGACGGGTGCCGGTCAGTAGCGGTAGTGGTCCGGCTTGTAGGGGCCTTCGACCTTGACGCCGATGTACTCGGCCTGCTCGGGGCGGAGGGTCGTCAGCTTGACGCCGAGGGCGTCGAGGTGGAGGCGGGCGACCTTCTCGTCGAGGTGCTTGGGCAGGACGTAGACGTCGGTCGGGTACTGCTCCGGCTTCGTGTACAGCTCGATCTGGGCCAGGGTCTGGTCCGCGAAGGAGTTGGACATCACGAAGGACGGGTGGCCCGTGGCGTTGCCCAGGTTGAGGAGGCGGCCCTCGGACAGGACGATGATCTTCTTGCCGTCGGGGAAGGTCCAGGTGTGGACCTGGGGCTTGACCTCGTCCTTGACGATGCCGGGGATCTTGGCGAGGCCGGCCATGTCGATCTCGTTGTCGAAGTGGCCGATGTTGCCGACGATCGCCTGGTGCTTCATCTTGGCCATGTCCGAGGCCATGATGATGTCCTTGTTGCCCGTCGTGGTGATGAAGATGTCGGCCTGGTCGATGACGTCGTCGAGGGTCGCGACCTGGTAGCCGTCCATCGCCGCCTGGAGGGCGCAGATGGGGTCGATCTCGGTGACGATGACGCGGGCGCCCTGGCCGCGGAGGGACTCGGCGCAGCCCTTGCCGACGTCGCCGTAGCCGCAGACGACGGCGACCTTGCCGCCGATGAGGACGTCGGTGGCGCGGTTGATGCCGTCGACGAGGGAGTGGCGGCAGCCGTACTTGTTGTCGAACTTCGACTTGGTGACGGCGTCGTTGACGTTGATCGCCGGGAAGAGGAGGACGCCGTCGCGCTGCATCTCGTACAGGCGGTGGACGCCGGTGGTGGTCTCCTCGGTGACGCCGCGGATCTCGGAGGCGAGGCGGGTCCACTTCTGCGGGTCCTCGGCGAGGGTGCGGTTGAGGAGGCGCAGGATGTGGCCGTACTCCTCGCTGTCGGCCGTGGCGGGGTCAGGGGCGGCGCCGGCCTTCTCGAACTCGACGCCCTTGTGGACGAGGAGGGTGGCGTCGCCACCGTCGTCGAGGATCATGCTGGGGCCGCCGGTGGGGGTGTCCGGCCAGGTCAGGGCCTGCTCGGTGCACCACCAGTACTCCTCGAGCGTCTCGCCCTTCCAGGCGAAGACGGGGACGCCCTGGGGGTTGTCCGGGGTGCCGTTCGGGCCGACGGCGATGGCGGCGGCCGCGTGGTCCTGCGTGGAGAAGATGTTGCAGGAGGCCCAGCGGACCCGGGCGCCGAGGGCGACGAGGGTCTCGATGAGGACGGCGGTCTGCACGGTCATGTGCAGGGAGCCGGTGATGCGGGCGCCGGCGAGGGGCTGGGCCTCGGCGTACTCCTTGCGGATGGCCATGAGGCCGGGCATCTCGTGCTCGGCGAGGGTGATCTCCTTGCGGCCGAACTCGGCGAGGGAGAGGTCGGCGACCTTGAAGTCCTGCCGGTTTTCGACAGTGGTCATTTCGGGCTGCTCCTCGTTGTCGGGTCGAGGTGGGTGCGGCTGGCTCTGCGGTGGCGGGCGTGTGACGGCACACGAATGCCCGGGCACGTGCAGTGCAGTCGTCGGAGGCCCTCTCTCCCTCGGCCGGTCCGTCGGACCGCCCGACCGCCATCAGCAGCGACGTCTGGCTCTGTCACGAATCTACACCGATCGGGTCGGCCGTCTTCAAGTGCGGGGCGGGTCGTCGGCGGTGCGATCCGGCCAGATGTGGCCGGGGTTACTTGGCGGGCTTGAGGATGTCGGGTTCCAGGTAGATGACGCGGGCGATGGGGACGGCGGCGCGGATGCGGTCCTCGGCGGCGTCGATGGCGGCGGCGACCTTGGCGGCGGTGTCGTCGTTCCGGACGGCGATCTTGGCGGCGACGAGGAGTTCCTCGGGACCGAGGTGGAGGGTGCGCATGTGGATGATGCCGGTGACGGTGTCGTCGTCGACGAGGGCTTCCTCGATCTTCTTGACCTCGTCGAGGCCGGCGGCTTCGCCCAGGAGGAGGGACTTGGTCTCGGCGGCGAGGACGAGGGCGATGAGGATGAGGAGGGCGCCGATGCAGAGGGTGCCGATGCCGTCCCAGACGCCGTTGCCGGTGACGAGGGCGAGGCTGACGCCGCCGAGGGCCAGGATCAGGCCGACGAGGGCACCCAGGTCTTCGAGGAGGACGACGGGCAGCTCGGGGGCCTTGGCGTGGCGGACGAACTCCTTCCAGGAGCGCTGGCCGCGGAGTTCGTTGGACTCCTTGATGGCGGTGCGGAAGGAGAAGGTCTCGGCGATGATCGCGAAGACGAGGACGCCGACGGGCCAGTACCAGGCCTCGATCTCGTGGGGGTGCTTGATCTTCTCGTAGCCCTCGTAGAGGGCGAACATGCCACCGACGGAGAAGAGGACGATGGAGACGAGGAAGGCGTAGATGTAGCGCTCGCGGCCGTAGCCGAAGGGGTGCTGGGGGGTGGCTTCCCGCTTGGCCTTCTTGCCGCCGAGCAGGAGCAGGCCCTGGTTGCCGGAGTCCGCGACCGAGTGGACGCTCTCCGCGAGCATCGACGACGAGCCGCTGAAGAGGAACGCGACGAACTTCGCCACCGCGATGGCGAGGTTGGCGACGAGGGCCGCCACGATCGCCTTGGTTCCGCCTGACGCACTCATGCGTGTGGTGTTCCTTCCCTGGTCCCTGATGCTGCAGTCGGCCGGTCTTGGTCGGCGGCACATTGTTGCAGCACGGGCGCGGGGGTGGTGCGTCAGGCGGTCATGGTGGCCCTGAAGAGGGTGCCGGCTCCGGTCAGTTCGATCCTTTCGCCCGCCGGGACGAATACGGACTGGCCCGGGGTGAGGGTGAGGGCGAGGGTGGGGCTGTTGGTGTCGGTGGTGGGGTGGGGGGTCTCCGTGAGGGTCGGGGTGCCCGCGGTGGCGAGGAGGATCTGGGCCGTGGCGGCGGTGAGGTCGGCGGGGGCGGCGCCTTCGGGCCGTACGTAACGGGAGAGGCGGAACTCGTCGATGGGGGTCTCGTAGATCTCTTCGCCCGACTCGGATGCCTCGGGGCGGAGGATGCCGGGGTCGGCGGCGTCGAAGCGGACGACGCGGAGGAGTTCGGGGACGTCGACGTGCTTGGGGGTGAGGCCGCAGCGCAGGACGTTGTCGGAGTTGGCCATGATCTCGACGCCGAGGCCGCTGATGTAGGCGTGGGGGACGCCGGCGCCGAGGAAGAGCGCTTCTCCGGGCTGGAGGCGTACGTGGTTGAGGAGCATGGCGGCGATGACGCCGGGGTCGCCCGGGAAGTGGTGGGCGAGGACGGCGTACGGGGCGTGGGCGCCGCCGAGGCGTTCGCAGGCGGCCGCGGTGTCGGCGACGGTGGCGGCGATCTCGTCCGGGTCGGCGGTGAGGACGGCGGTGAGGACTTCGCGGAGGGCGGCATCCTCGGGGTGGGCGTGGAGGAGGTCGACGTACGGCTTGAGTGAGTCGACGTCGAGGGCGGCGAGGAGGTCGGCGGTCTCGCCGGGGGCGCGGAAGCCGCAGAGGCCCTCGAAGGGGGTGAGGGCGCAGATGAGTTCGGGCTTGTGGTTGGCGTCCTTGTAGTTGCGGTGGGGCGCGTGGAGGGGGATGCCGGCGCGTTCCTCGGCCTCGTGACCGGTTCTAGCCTGGGCGAGGTCGGGGTGGACCTGGAGGGAGAGCGGCGTGGCGGCGGCGAGGATTTTGAGGAGGAAGGGCAGGCGGGGGCCGAACTTGGTGACGGCGGCTGCGCCGAGTTCCTTCTCGGGGTCGGTGGCGATGACGTCGGAAAGGGGCTGTTCGCGTTCGGTGCCGTCGGGGGTCGTGCGGGTGACCCGGGAGGGTGCGCCGGGGTGGGCGCCCATCCACATCTCGGCCTGGGGCTCGCCGGTGGGGGCGGTGCCGAGCAGTTCCGGGATGGCCGTCGTGGAGCCCCAGGCGTAGGGGCGGACGGTGTTGGCGAGGCGGTCCATGGGTTCCTCGTGGGCGTTGTGGCGTTGTGGCGTTGTGGTGTTGTGGCGTTGTGGTGGCCTGTTGGGGGAGGTGCTCTGTCAGGTCGGGTTTGACGCCAGGGCGAGGTACGCGGCGGCGAAGTCGGTGATCGCGAGGAGTTCCGCGAGGGTTTCGAGTTCGTTGCCCGCTTCGGGTTCGAGTTCGCTGATGGCCGTGTCGTGGCCGAGGGCGAGTTCGCGGGCGGCGGGTGCGGCGGTGAGGCCGCCGGCGTCGACGGGGCGGTCGCGGAGGAGTACGACGCGGGCGTGCAGCGCCTGTGGGTCCTCGACGCGGTCGCGGAAGAAGTCCTCGGGGTCGGCGCCCGCCGCGAAGTCGCCGGCCAGGAGGCCGCCGTGGACGGGGAGCGCCTCCGGGAGTTCGGCGGCGAGGGCGGGGCGGCCGGCCAGTTCGGCGAGTACGGCGGCGAAGCGGCGGCCCACGGGTGCGGCGATCGCGCCCTCGGTCCAGATGAGGGGGAGGGTGTCGGCCAGTTCGGCGGCGAGGGTCTTGGCCGGGTTGCTGTACGTGGCGATGGCGGGGCCGCAGCGTTCCGCGATGTGGTCGAGGCGTTCCGCGGTCTTCTCCAGGGCGTCGGCGGGTGCGGTGATGAGGCCGACGCGGTCGAGGAGGGCGAGGATCGGGGTGAACAGCGCCCAGAGGGCGCCGGTGCTGGCGGGCTGCGGTTCCTCGTACATCTCGTGGGGCGCGGTGGCCATGGGGACGACAAGGCCGTGGCTGCCGCCGACGGATTCGGTGAGGGGCCCGCGCCGGGGGGCGACGGCGACGACCGTGACGCCGCGGCGGTATGCCTGCTCGGCGAGGAGGGACAGGCCGGGTTCGGTGCCGTCGGTGGTGACGATGAGGAGGAGGTCGACCGAGCCGGCCCAGCCGGGGAGGGCCCAGCGCAGGGCGCCGGCGGCGGGGGCGACGCCGGTGGGGTGCAGCCGGGTGACGGGGGCGGACGCGCCGGCGAGGCCGCTGATCAGGTCGGCGACGCCGATGGCCGCGGTGCCGGCGCCTGCGACCAGTACGGAGCGGGGGCGGCCTTCGGGGTTGAGGGTGCCGATGCCGGCCTCGGCGGCGTACCGGGCGGCGGTGCGGACGCGGGCGCCTGCTTCGGCGGCCCCGCGGAGGAGGCCGCGGCGGTCGGCTCGGGCCAGGGCTTCCGGGGCGTCGAGCAGCGACTCGTCGAGCATGGGTGGGGCCTCCGATCGCCGTTGCGGGTGTCGCGGGGAGCGGTGGTGCTCGTCAGGAGGGTGCGCCGGGGGTGCGCGGGCCGCCGTCCGGTGCGGTGCCCGGCCCGGGGCCGCGGACGTTGCGCTCCGGGCCGGGTCGGGGTCGGGCCGGGCCGGTGGCGCGTGCTGTGCGGCGCGGTGGTCGGGCGGGGGGCCGGGCGGGGCGGTCCGGCGGGGGTCGTCAGGCGGGGCGGCGGGCCTCGTCGACCAGGAGCACCGGGATGCCGTCGCGTACCGGGTAGGCCAGGCCGCAGTCCTCGTTGGTGCAGATCAGCTCCGGGTTCTCGTCCGCCGTGCGGTCGCTCAGCGGGGCGTGGCAGGCCGGGCAGGCGAGGATCTCCAGGAGGCCGGCTTCGAGCGGCATGGGGTCGGTTTCCCTTCGGGGTACGGGTGGTGCATGTACGGCGGCGGGGCGGCGACGCGGGTGCCGACGTCGGTGCTGGTGGTGCGGCGTGCCGCGGTTCCGTCAGCCTACCGCCGGGGGGCGGTGGGCGCGGCTCGATGAGACCGGGCGGGTTGGGCGAGTTCGGGCTGCTGCCCGGCGTCGTCGGCGGCACGCCGCTGCTCCGCTTCTTCGCTGCTCCGCCGGTCGGTGTCCTGGACCGGCCGGGTTCGCACGAGGGCGCGAGGGCACGAGGGCACGAGGGCACGAGGGCACGAGGGCACGAGGGCCTCTGCGGCCGCGTGGCGGTGGCGTATGCGGCGGGCAGAGGGCACGGGCCAGGGGCCGCTCGGGCCTCAGGGGGCCGTTCCGCCGTGTGGTCAGGAGGTGCGGACGAGGGAGAGGACCTCGTCGCGGATCTTCGCCATCGTCGGCTCGTCGCGGGCCTCGACGTTGAGGCGGAGGAGCGGCTCCGTGTTGGAGGGGCGGAGGTTGAACCACCAGCCGTCGGCGCTGACGGTGAGGCCGTCGAGCTCGTCCACGGTCACGCCCTCGTGGGCGGCGTACGCGGCGCGTACGGCGGCGGTGCTGGCGGTCTGGTCGGCGACCGTGGAGTTGATCTCGCCGGAGCCGGCGTACCGGTCGTACGAGGCGACGAGGGCCGACAGCGGCCCGTCCTGGCCGCCCAGGGCCGCGAGGACGTGGAGGGCGGCCAGCATGCCGGTGTCCGCGTTCCAGAAGTCACGGAAGTAGTAGTGCGCCGAGTGCTCGCCGCCGAAGATCGCGCCCGTACGGGCCATCTCGGCCTTGATGAAGGAGTGGCCGACGCGGGTGCGGACGGGCACGCCGCCGTTCTCGCGGACGACCTCGGGCACGGACGCCGAGGTGATGAGGTTGTGGATGACCGTCCCGCCCGGGTGCTTGGCGAGCTCGCGCGCCGCGACCAGCGCGGTGACGGCGGACGGGGACACGGGCTCGCCGCGCTCGTCCACGACGAAGCAGCGGTCGGCGTCGCCGTCGAAGGCGAGGCCCAGGTCGGCGCCCTCGGCGCGGACGCGCGCCTGGAGGTCGACGATGTTGGCCGGGTCCAGCGGGTTGGCCTCGTGGTTCGGGAACGTGCCGTCCAGCTCGAAGTACATCGGGACGAGCGTCAGCGGCAGGCCGTCGAAGACGGTGGGGACGGTGTGCCCGCCCATGCCGTTGCCCGCGTCGACGACGACCTTCAGGGGGCGGATGGACGCCAGGTCGACCAGCGACTTGAGGTGGGCCGCGTAGTCGACGAGCGTGTCGCGCTCGGTGATGGTGCCGGGCGTGGCGGCCGCGGCCGGGGCGCCGGACCCGGACCACGTCTCGACGAGCGTGCGGATGTCCGCGAGGCCGCTGTCCTGGCCGATGGGGGCGGCGCCGGCGCGGCACATCTTGATGCCGTTGTACTGGGCGGGGTTGTGGGACGCCGTGAACATCGCGCCCGGCAGGCCGAGCTGTCCGGAGGCGAAGTACAGCTGGTCGGTGGAGCACAGTCCGATGAGGGTGATGTCCGCGCCCTGGGCGGCGGCGCCGCGCGCGAAGGCGCCGGACAGGCCCGGCGAGGACGGGCGCATGTCGTGGCCGACGACGATCGCGTCGGCGCCGGTGACCTGTACGAAGGCGGCGCCGAACAGCTCGGCCAGCGCCTCGTCCCACTGATCGGGCACCACCCCGCGGACGTCGTACGCCTTGACGATCTGCGACAGATCAGCAGTCACTGATCAACCTCCTGCGAGCCCTGTTTGGACTACACAAAGTACACAAGTGCTTCACGGAGGGCGGTGCGGGTGGGGAGTCCGGCCGGAAGCGGTCGGCGCCCGGCTTCAGGAGTCCGGGGAGCGCAGGACGCGGAGGTGTCCGCGGCGGCCGACCTCGACCGGGTCGCCGCTGCGGCCGCCGCCGCCCTTGCCGCCGGCCTGGGCCGTACGTTCCTGCGGGCGGGCCGCCTCGCGGACGGCGTTGGCGAGGGCCTCCAGGTCGTCGCCGCTGGGGCGGGACGGGCCGGACGCGTCGGAGAGCCGTACGACCTCCCAGCCGCGGGGGGCGGTGAGGCGCTCGCTGTGCTCGGCGCACAGGTCGTAGCAGTGGGGCTCGGCGTAGGTGGCGAGCGGGCCGAGGACCGCGGTCGAGTCGGCATAGACGTACGTCAGTGTCGCGACGGCAGGGCGGCCGCACGCGGTGCGCGAACAGCGACGTACAGGGCTCACGACGTTGGACGGTACCGCACTCTTGAGCGGGCCGCGACGACTCTCCACCGGGTCACTCGGCCGTGTCGCGGTGTGACGTCCCGCACAGGCGCCTTCCGGGGGGCCGCTCCGACCTGCGGCGGGAGGGGGTGGGGTGGTGNCGAACGGCGGGGCGGACAAATGGCGGACAAATAAGGTCATTTTTCATGAGCGGGTCGATCGCGAGGGGATCGGGGACGGGGCCGGATCTTGGCTGAAACACTCATGCGGTGCTCGCGCTGGGCTCATGCGGTGCTCGTCCGGTGCTCGTCCGGTGCCCGTCCCGTGCTCGTCCGGTGCTCCGGCGGGCGTGGCGCCGTGTTTCGGGCGACGCGGATCCGCCGCCGTTCCGCCGCTCGGGCAGGGACGTGCCGGGAGAGCTACGCTGCGTCAGGTGATGGACAGTCCCGTACCTCCCCCGGCTGCTGCGGGTGGCCCCTCCGGTCCGACCGGCCCGACCGGCCCGACCGGCCCCACGGGTCAGCGGCAGGAGCCGCGGCCGCGCCGCCGCGACCGCCACGGCCGCGGTATGCGCGGGCCTGTCGCGCCTCCGCAGGTCCCGCTGTCCGCCACGCGGGCGGACACGTTCCGGGATCTGGTCCAGGACTCCGTGGAGCGGCTGGAGCGGCGGTGGCCGCAGCTCGCCGACGTGGACTTCCATGTGCTGGAGGTGCCGTCGTCGGTGGACGAGTCGGTGCCGCTGGGGAGCGCGGTGCCGGCCACGCGGGAGCGGCACGCGCGCGTGGTGGTGTACCGGCGGCCGGTGGAGCTGCGGGCGAAGAGCCGGGACGAGCGGGCGCTGCTGGTGCACGAGGTCGTGGTGGAGCAGGTCGCCGAGCTGCTGGGGCTCGCGCCCGAGTCCGTCGACCCGCGGTACGGGCAGGACTGAGGGCTCGCCTCACCCCGCCTCACCCCGCCTCACCGGCGCTACTTCTCCAGGACGGACAGGTCCTGCTCGGCCTCCGGGACGGCGACCCTCCCCCGGTCGTCGGACAGCGTCTGGATCGTGAACATCGCGATGCCGTCCTTGGGGTCGGCCAGCATGCGCGCCGCGTGCACCGGGCCGCCGGACAGGGTCTGGACGGTCAGGGCGTACGTCCCCTTCAGGCCGGCCGGGACGGGCGGGGCGAACGCGAGCGTCGTACCGGCCTTGACCTTGTACGTCTTACTGACCGGCGTGCCGCCCTCGGTGCCCGCCGACGCGGTGACCCTGACCTCGGCGTCCTCGGTGGGCGCGGTGAGCGACAGGGTGGTGCCCTTGGCGGTGTTGCCCGCGACAGTGGCCTGCTCGCCGACCGGCCCGGTCGCCGGGATGAACGCGACCTCCTGCTTCTCACCGGAGCCGCGGATCACGCGGAGGGCCGCGACCACGGGGGTGGCCTGGCTGGACTGGGCCGGTGAGAGGAGCAGGGACCCGGCCTCACCGTTGGTGAGGTCCTTGAGGTCGGCGGACGCGGTCATGCCGGACTTGACGCGGATGCTCTGCTGGACGGCGGGTGTGATGGTGCCGTTGGCGCCCATGAGCTGGATCTTCAGCTCCGCGTCGTCCTCGCCGGGCGCGTACGCCATGAGCTGCACGGACGTGGCGTCCGCCGGGATGCCGGGCAGCACGAGCGTGGCGGCCGGGGCGGTGGCGGCGGGCAGCCAGTCGCTGCCGAGCTGGTCGACGGCGCTGCGGACGACGGCGCCGACGCGTCCGCTGCGCGTGGTGACGTGGGCGGTGACGTCGGAGGCGGCCGGGTCGGCGGTCAGGGTGGACAGCAGTACGGGGACGCTGGACCCGGCCGGAACCGGGATGCCGTCGGTCAGCTGGGACTTGAGGGCGCCCTCGGGTCCGTACAGCTCGATGTCGACGACGGCGGCGGTGTCGTCGGGGTTGGTGAGGTGGACGTAGTCGCGGCGGTTCTCGGCGGTGGAGGTGCCCGGGAACCAGAAGTCGGTGTCGGGTGTGGTGCAGCTGACGCCCAGGAGGCCGCGGGCGCCGCCTGCCGGGACCGTGGTGGTCTGCTGGGTGGTCCAGCCGGGGGCGAGGAGGCCGGAGGCGAGGCCGATGAGGGCGGGGGCGTCGGCCCCGTCGGCGTCGGCGGACACGGGCTTGCCGGGGGCGGTCGTGGAGAGGACGGGCTTGTCGGCGGCGGGGGGCTGCTTGGCCGCGTCGGTCTGCGCCTCGTCCTTCTTCTCGTCCTTCTTCTCGTCGGTCTTCTCGTCGGTCTTCTTCGGAGAGGCCGTGGTCGAGTCCTGGGTGGCGGCGGACGGCTTGAGTTCGGCCTTGTCGGCAGCCCTGTCGGCGGACTTGTCGGCGTTGTCGGCGTTGTCGGCGGCCTTGTCGCCCGTCTTGCCGTCCTGGAGGGCGGGGGTGAACGACGTGTACGTCGTCTCCGCGACCTCGGAGGAGCTGGGCGCCGGGCAGGCCAGGCTGCTGCGCTCCACGGGCAGCCGCGCGGGGGCCGGGGCGCCGGCCGGGCGGCCGGCGGGGTCGGGTGTGGTGAGCGTGGCGAGGCCGGTGACGGCGGCGAGGGCGGTGACGGCCGCGAAGAGGGAGAGGGTGCTGCGGTTCACTGGTTGCTGCTCCCGTCGGGACGCTGCTCGTTCTCGTAGCCGTACGGGTCGTACTGGCCCTGGTCGTACTGGCCCTGCGGGTACGGGGGCTGCTGCTGGTCGTACGGCTGCTGTCCGTACTGCTGGTCGTACCGCTGGTCGTACGCGGACGGGTCGGCCTGCTGCTGGTACGGGTCGTACGGCTGCTGCTCGCCGTAGCCGCCGGCCTGCGCGTACGGGTCGTGGGCGTACGGGTCCCGGTACTGGCCGGTGCCGTCCCATTCTCCGTACGGCTGCTGCGGTACGGACTGGGGTGCGGGCATGGCATAGGGATCGGCGTCCGCGTCGCCGTCCGGGACCGGTTCGGAGGCGGGCCCGGGTACGGGGGCGTGGGCGGCGGCCGCCTCGGCCTCGGCGGCCGCGGACGCGGCGCGGAGCCTGCGCGCGCGTCGGCCGTCGCCGGTGGCGTCCTGGTCGGGCAGGGCTGCGGCGAGGGCTTCTTCCTCCGGCAGGTCGTCGTCGACGTCGCGGCGTCGGCCGGGCAGGGCGAGGATCAGCAGGACGACGGCGAGCGCGCACTGCGTCCAGATCCACGCGGCGTGGGTGGCGGGCGCCTGGTAGGTCAGGTCGAGGCGGCCGCCCTCGGCCGGGAGCTCGAAGCCCTGGGCCCAGCCGTCGACGGTGGTCTTCGTCAGGGGCTTGCCGTCGAGCGTGGCCTGCCAGCCGTCGTCGGCGCGGTCGGCGATGCGCAGGACGCGGCCGGTGCCGCCTGCGGGGATGTCGCTGTGCGCCTCGACGGGTCCGGAGCCGACGGGCAGCGGTTCGGCGCCCGTCTTGGCGCGTTCGGCGGCGGCGGGGACGATGACGGCGCGGGCCACCTGGCGGTCGACGCGCCACAGGGCGCTGCCGTCGCGCTGGCTGAGCCGGCTGAGGCCGGGGGTCGCGTCGAGGACGCGGCTCATCTCGCGTGGGGCGCCGTCGCGTACGAGGACGTAACGGATGGCGAAGCCGCTGAGTTCCGCGGTCTGGTCGGCGCCGGAGCCGGCGACGAGGTGGGCGACGACCTTGTCGAGGCGGGGGTCGCCGCCGGCGGTCGCGGTGAGTTCGGCGTCGCCGAGGCGGGCGCCGGAGCCGCGGACCAGGGCGTACTCGACCTTGGCGGTCGAGGGGCCGTCGAGGACGAGGGTGCGGGGCTGGTCGCGGGTGATGCTCTCCTCGGCGACGAAGGCGGGCACCTGGGTGGGGTCGCGGCGCTCCAGGGGCCCGGCGGCGCCGCCGATCATCCAGGCGCCGGCGGAGACGAGGGGCCCGACGGCGGCGGCGAGGGCGATGAGGGCGGCGACGGGCTGGCGCCAGCCGAAGCTCTGGGCGGCGACGCGGGTGCGGCCGCCTTCGGCGCCGAGCATGGCGGCGGCGATGAGGGCGATGCCGTAGACGAGGGTCGCGGGTCCGGCCCAGCCTGTGGCGTTGTCGCCGGAGCCGTTGCTGAGGACGGCGACGACCAGGGCGGCGATGGCGACGGCCCAGGCGGTGTGGACGGCGAACCGGCGGTCGGCACGCAGCAGGGCGGCGAGCGCGGCGAGAACGATGCCGATGAGGACGAGGCCGCCGACGGTGCGGGGCCCGCCGGGGCTGATGCCGAGGAGGTCGAGCGGCGACGCGGGGCCGGTGGCGATCTCGGCGCCCGCCTCCTTGAAGAAGGCGGCCGGGTGCGTGAGCAGGTCCAGGGACCAGGGGGCGAGGACCAGCAGCGGCGTTCCGGCGACGGCGACGAGGCGGAGCCCGTACGCGGTGATGTCGTCGCGGCGCAGCACGAGGGCGGCGATGCCGAGGGCGACGGCGAGGGGCCAGACGACGGGCGTGAACGCCATCGTGAACGTGAGGAGGAAGGTGTACGCCCAGGTGGCGCGCCAGCTGCCGCGGTGTGCGCCGGGTCCGCCGCCGCGCAGCCCGTACGCGGCGACGGCGGCGCGGGCGATGAGCGGGAGCGTCACGGCGAGGACGGCGGTGCCGAGGCGGCCGGTGGCGAGGGCTCCGGTGGCGGCGGGCAGGAAGGCGTACGCGACGGCGCCCCACGCGCGCAGGAGCCGCGATTCTACGAGGGAGCGGGACGCGAAGTACGCGGTGAAGCCGGCCAGCGGCACGGAGCAGACGAGCAGGAGGGTGAGGGCGAAGCCGGTGGAGCCGAGGAAGAGGCCGGAGAGGGCGGCGAGGAGGGCGAGGTAGGGCGGGGCGCTCTGGGTGCCGCCGGTGCCGAGGGGGTGCCAGGCGTCGGCGTACCGGCTCCACAGGTCCCCGACTCCGTCGGGGACGGGGAGGAGGGCGCCGCCTGCGAGGGAGCCGCTTCCGAGGAGGCCGCGGCAGGCGACGAGGGAGATGAGGAGCAGCAGGGCGAAGAGGACGGGCCCGGGCTTGCGGGCGATCTTCTTGAGCCGGGCGAACTGCTCGACCTCCAGGTAGTCGGCGTCGTCGCCGCCGGGTCCTGACTCGACGGCGCCGTGGCGTGAGCCGCCTGCGTCGGTGTCGCTGCCGCCGAAGTTGGAGGCGACCTGTTCGACGGTGGCGCGGACGGTGGCGCCGGGGGGCGGGAACAGGGGACGGAGTTCCGCGGGGTCGACGACGCGCGCGGAGCGGGCGCGGCGGGCGGCGATGACGCGTTCGGGGCGCAGGAGGACGGCGAAGAGGCCCATGACCTCGTCGACGGCCTGGACGGGTGCCTTGCCGACGAGGTAGGCGAGGGTGCGCAGCAGGGTGCCGACGACGAGGCGGATGAAGACGTACGGGAGGCCGGCTCCGCGCGCGTTGGCGAGGAGCGTGTAGACGGCGCCCGCCTTGTCGACGCGGTGCGGGTTGGCTACGGAGCGGCCCGCGCAGTCGACGGTGCGGCGTTCGCGGGACGCGGCTTCGGCGTGGCGCAGTACGGCGTCGGGGGCGACGAGGACGCGGTGGCCGGCGGCGTGGGCGCGCCAGCACAGGTCGACGTCGTCGCGCATGAGGGGCAGGCGGCGGTCGAAGCCGCCGAGTTCCTCGAAGACGTCGCGCCGGATGAGCATGCCGGCGCTGGAGACGGACAGGACAGGTCGGACCTGGTCGTGCTGGCCCTGGTCCTGTTCGCGCCGGTCGAGGCCGGTCCATCGGCGGCCGCTGTTGGCGATGGACACGCCGACTTCGAGGAGCTGCTTGCGGTCGTACCAGCCGCGGAGCTTGGGGCCGACGACGGCGGCGTACTCGTCGGAGTCGGCGACGCGGAGGAGTTCGGCGAGGGCGTCGGGTTCGGGCGCGCAGTCGTCGTGGAGGAGCCAGAGCCACTGGACGGGTTCGCCGTGGGGCAGCTCGGGCAGGTCGTACGTGTCGTCGCGCCAGGTGCGGCTGACGGGGTCCCATCCGCTGGGCCGCTTCAGGTAGGGGAGGTCGTCGGGGCCGAGGTGGGGGGCGGTGCGGGCCGCTTCGTCGACGGCGGCGCCGAAGCCGGTGCGGCGGGCGAGGTGCAGGACGCGGTCGTCGCCGACGGCTTCGCCGACGAGCCGGGCGGAGTCGTCGGCGCTGCCGGTGTCGGCGGCGATGACGTACTGGACGGGGCGCTCCTGGCCGAGGAGCCCGGCGAGGGCGTCGGGCAGCCAGCGGGCTCCGTCGTGGGAGACGAGCACGGCCGTGACGACATGCCGGGGGAACTCGGGCTGTTGCGGCGGAGAAGCGGCGGAAAACGCGGCTGCGGTGGCGGACATCGAGGTACGGGCCCTCCGGCCAGGGGGGCGCCCCTGTTACGGGGGCGTCGGAGCGTCTCTGACGGGGCTCCACACTAATGGCTGGCACGACAGCGGTCCGCCGCCTGTGGACAGAGCCCAGGCGGCGGACCGTTGCTGGTGGTGCGGTGGGGCGGTTGGCGGGGCCGGAGTCTTGACCTGAGGCTTGGCCGGCGGCTAGGCGTGAGGCCGGGCCTGCGGCTGGTATGAGGCCGGGCATGAGGCCAGGGCATTGCCGCGGGCCGTTGTCAGAAGGGGTCAGACGGCGGCCTTCTTCAGACGGCGGCGCTCACGCTCGGACAGACCGCCCCAGATTCCGAATCTCTCGTCATTGGCCAGCGCGTATTCGAGGCATTCCGAACGGACTTCGCAGGCGAGACAGACCTTCTTGGCCTCGCGGGTGGAACCGCCCTTCTCGGGGAAGAAGGACTCGGGATCGGTCTGGGCGCACAACGCGCGCTCCTGCCAGCCGAGTTCTTCGTCCGCGTCCTCGACCAGCAGTTCCTGGAACAACTCGGTCATGTGCGCCCCTCGTCTGTCATTACGTCCCCGTGATGCCGCCGTTTCCGTTTTCGGCCGAACGACACGAGTGAAATTACAAGTGTGGTGCTCCAGGCCAGTCAAGCTGAGATCTGCTATTGAGCCCGGTATTCACTCTGCGGAACCAAAGCTATGCGGAAAGTGTTCAAATCGGCAAAAATGAGACACGTGCCGCCGCCGTCCCCACGCCCCCGGCTCTTGGCGCCTCTCCACAGGAAGGACGTCCGCGGCCTCGATCTTGTTGCGGCCGGGCCGGGGAAGCGACCCGGATCACAGTCAGGTCACGAGACCTTGACGACGTTTGCGCGGGTGGTTGCTGCGCCATGTGTCCGTGCCCCCGGACGCACAAACCTTTCTCCGGGCGGCACAACCGGATGAGGTGAAACATTGCCGCCAAACCGCCCATCGGGTTGACAGACGGGACGGGTGCCGGTCACCTTTGGAGGCATGCCAGCGACCACAGCGTCTTTCGCGACCCACGGTGACCGTGGGTACCGCCGCGCTGTCCACGCCCGCTGTTGCTGTCTCTGTCGCGCCGGCTTCTTCGCCGGCCGCCGCAGCTGTTGCTGTTGACGCCTTAGCGCTCCGGCACAGCGCCCCGTTCCCCCGGCGCGTCCCACGCCATACGCACGTCACGCACGTCCGATCGGGCGATGCGGCAGCCACTGCCATGCCGCGCATGACAGCAGGCCCGTCCGCCGCGCAGCCCGCTCAGGTGCACCGCACGTCACCGCACGTCACCGCATGCTCCCCCTTCCGCATTCCGCTCTGCCGAGGAACCACAGCACCCCTATGAACAGCGACAGCGACCTCCAGATCGCCGGCGACATCCTCGCCGTCCAGCACCTCCTCCAGCCCGCCAAGGAGCACCCCGGCACCGTCGCCGAGTTCGCCGGGCTCGCCCGCTCCATCGCCACCGACCGCGCGCAGTGGGCGCCCCTCGTCCAGTACGACGCCACCACCCGCTGGTACCACCGGCTGCGCACCGGCCCCGGTTACGAGGTGTGGCTGCTGTCCTGGGTTCCGGGCCAGGGCACCGGGCTGCACGACCACGGCCGGTCGTCCGGTCTGATGACCGTGCTGGAAGGGGAGCTGACGGAGCGTACGGAGAACGGCGCGCGGGTGCTCGAAGGGGGCGCGCAGCGGGTGATCGCGCCGGGGCGAGTGCACGAGATCGTCAATGACTCGCTCGAACCGGCCGTCAGTCTGCACGTCTACTACCCGGGTCTGACCGATATGCCGATGCACGCGGCCGACGCCGCGGGTGCCGCCCGAGACGCCGCCGGAGCTGCCCGCCGAGACGCCGCGGCGGGAGTTATCCACAGTTTCGGCCCGGCCACGCGGAGTGTCGTGTCCGCCTGACAGACTGCAGTGCATGCAGCGCATTGTGGTTCTGGCCGGTGGCATCGGTGGTGCCCGTTTCCTGCGCGGCCTCAAGCGGGCCGCGCCCGAAGCGGACATCACGGTCGTCGGCAACACCGGTGACGACATTCATCTGTTCGGGCTGAAGGTCTGCCCCGACCTCGACACGGTGATGTACACCCTCGGCGGTGGCATCGACGAGGAGCAGGGCTGGGGGCGTGCGGACGAGACCTTCCAGGTAAAAAGCGAGCTGGCGGCGTACGGCGTCGGCCCCGAGTGGTTCGGGCTGGGCGACCGCGACTTCGCCACGCACATCGTCCGTACGCAGATGCTGGGCGCCGGGTATCCGCTGAGCGCGGTCACCGAGGCGCTGTGCGACCGGTGGAAACCGGGCGTTCGACTGCTGCCGATGTCCGACGACCGGGTCGAGACACATGTCGCGGTGGAGGTGGACGGCGAGCGGCGGGCGGTGCACTTCCAGGAGTACTGGGTGAAGCTGCGGGCCTCCGTCGACGCGCACGCGGTGGTGCCGGTCGGCGCCGACCAGGCCAAGCCGGCGCCGGGGGTGTTGGAGGCGATCGCCGAGGCGGACGTGGTGCTGTTCCCGCCGTCGAACCCGGTGGTGAGCATCGGCACGATCCTCGCGGTGCCGGGCATCCGGGAGGCCATCGCGGAGGCGGGCGTGCCGGTCGTCGGGCTGTCGCCGATCGTCGGGAACGCGCCGGTGCGCGGCATGGCCGACAAGGTACTCGCGGCGATCGGTGTCGAGGCGACGGCGGCGGCGGTCGCCCAGCACTACGGGTCGGGGCTGCTGGACGGGTGGCTCGTCGACACGGTCGACGCGGGTGCCGTCGACGAGGTCGAGGCGGCCGGCATCCGCTGCCGCGCGGTGCCGCTGATGATGACGGACGCCGACGCGACCGCGGAGATGGCGCGGGCCGCACTGGAACTGGCGGAGGAGGTACGGGGGTGAGGGCGACGGACGGAGCTACGGGCACCGGCCCGGACGGCGCCGGGGACGGTGCCGCACCGGGGGCAACCAGGGGCGGTGCCGTGCCCGGGGCGTCCGGGGGCGGGACTTCCGCGGGTGGCGCGGGTGCGGGCGACACGGCGGGCGGGACCTCGGGTGCGGTGGGTGCGGGCTCGGTGGGCGCGGGTGCGGTGGGCGCGGGTGCGGGCCCCTCGGGCGCGGCCAGCGGTGCGGGGCCCTCGGGCGCGGTCAGGAGTGCGGGCCCGGCGGGTGCGGCGGGCGCGGTCGAGAGTGCGGGTGTAGTCGGGAGTGCAGGTGTGGTCGGGGGTGCAGGTGTGGTCGGGGGTGCAGGTGTGGTCGGGGGTGCGGGTGTGGTCGGGGGTGCGGGGCCGGTGGGTGTAGTCGGGAGTGCGGGTGTGGTCGGGGGTGCGGGCTCTGTGGGTGTGGTCGGGGGGGCGGCGTATCGGGTGTGGGCGCCTGGTGGGGTGCCTGAGGTGGCGAAGGGGGACGACCTCGGGGCGTTGATCGCTGCGGCTGAGCCGGGGCTGGTGGACGGGGACGTCGTCATCGTCACCTCCAAGATCGTGAGCAAGGCGGAGGGGCGGGTCGTCGCGGCCGACGACCGGGAGGCCGCTATCGACGCCGAGATGGTGCGGGTGGTGGCGCGGCGCGGGACGCTGAGGATCGTCGAAAATCGGCAGGGGCTCGTCATGGCCGCCGCCGGGGTCGACGCGTCCAACACCCCCGCCGGGACGATCCTGTTGTTGCCGGAGGACCCGGACGGCTCCGCGCGGGCGATCCGCGCCGGGCTGCGGGACGCGCTCGGTGTCAACGTCGGCGTCATCGTCACGGACACGTTCGGGCGGCCCTGGCGCAGCGGTCTGACGGACGTCGCGATCGGCGCGGCCGGGGTGCACGTCCTGGACGACTTGCGCGGAGGCACCGACGCGTACGGCAATCCGCTCGTCGCGACGGTCGTGGCCGGTGCCGACGAACTGGCGGCGGCCGGGGACCTGGTGAAGGGGAAGGCGGCCGGGCGGCCCGTCGCCGTCGTACGGGGGCTGGCGCATCTGGTGACCGGTGCCGGTGACGACGGGCCGGGGGCGCGGGCGCTGGTCCGTGACCCCGGGAACGACATGTTCCGGCTCGGTACGTCGGAGGCGCTGCGGCAGGCGGTGACGCTGCGGCGTACGGTGCGGGCGTTCACGGACCATCCCGTGGACCCGGGCGCGGTGCGGCGGGCGGTGGCGGCCGCGGTGACGGCGCCGGCGCCGCACCACACCACGCCGTGGCGGTTCGTACTGCTGGAGTCGGCCGAGTCGCGGGTGCGGCTGCTGGACGCCATGCGTGAGGCGTGGATCGCCGACCTGCGGCGGGACGGCCTCAGCGAGGAGGCCATCGCCCGGCGCACACGCCGCGGCGACGTGCTGCGGAACGCCCCGTACCTGGTGGTTCCGTGCCTCGTGGCCGAGGGTGCCCATGTCTACGGGGACATACGGCGGGACACCGCGGAGCGGGAGATGTTCGTGGCCGCGGCCGGTGCCGCCGTGCAGAACCTCCTGGTGGCGCTGGCGGGCGAGCGGCTGGGTTCGGCGTGGGTGTCGTCGACGATGTTCTGCCGGGACGTCGTACGGGAGGTGTTGGAGCTGCCGGCCGACTGGGACCCGATGGGCGCCGTCGCCGTGGGCTGCCCGGCGGAGCCCCCCAGGGAGCGGGCGTCGCGCGACCCGGAGGCGTTCGTCACAGTGCGGTGACCTGTCGTCAGGCGGGTGGCGCCGAGGGCGGCTTGGCTCCCGCGGTACCGGGGGCCGCCGCCCAGGCGCGGGCTGGAGGCGGGCGGCGGGCGGCGGGCGGCGGGTGTCAGAGGGGGGCGATGTTGCGGGGGGTCATTCGCGGGGCGCGGCGGGGCGGGGTGTGGCCGCTGAGGAGGATGAGGCGGGCTGCGCGGTGGCGCTGGCCCTCGTAGGGCTCCAGGAGTCGGAGCATGGCGGCGTCGTCCGCGTCACGGTCGCCGGCCAGGGCGTGGCCGACGATCCCGGGCAGGTGGTAGTCGCCGAGGGTGACGGCGTCGGGGGCGCCGTTGCTGCGCTGGACCGTTTCGGCGGAGGTCCAGGGGCCGATCCCGGGGATCAGCTCCAGGCGGCGGCGGGCGTCATCGGGCGCCATGGCCGCCGCCTCCTCCAGGCGGCGGGCCACCCGTACGGCGCGCAGGATCGTCGCCGAGCGCTTGCTGTCCACGCCCGCGCGGTGCCATTCCCAGGACGGGATCAGCGCCCAGGTGCGGGGCTCGGGTACGACGTACAGGCGCGGGTCGGCGGGGCCCGGGGCGGGCTCGCCGTACGTGCGGACCAGGAGGCGCCACGCGCGGTACGCCTCGTCCGTCGTGACCTTCTGCTCCAGGATCGACGGGATCAGCGACTCCATCACCAGGCCGGTGCGGGTGAGGCGCAGGCCGGGGCGGCGGCGGTGGGTCACCGCCAGGAGGCGGTGCCTCGGCGTGAACGCGGACGGATCGTCCTGGGCGCCCAGGAGATCCGGCAGGCGGTCCAGGAGCCACTCGGCGCCGCCGCCCCAGGCCTCCGCCTCCACCGCGCCGCCGCGCGCCGCGACCCGTAGGGTGCCGGGGCCGTCCGGTGTGCGGCACGTGCGCCAGACGGAGCCGTCGGGCGTCGTACGGAACGTGGGGTCGGCCGGGCCGCGCCGCAGCGGGCCCAGCGTGAGCCCGAGGTCCAGCGGCCAGGGCGGCGCCCAGGTACGGCCCCGGGG
>NZ_JABWDV010000329.1 GCF_013362995.1 Streptomyces sp. TRM64462
CGGCGGCGTGGCAGCACTCGGCGCGTACGGACTTCTCGGTGTGGCCCGCCAGGGGCGACCTCGTCGAGGACGAGGCGCTGCTGCGGCGGGCGCTCGCGGTGTGGGCGCGGCCCGGGGCGAAGGTGCAGGCGTCGGCGACGCCCGGGACGATGCCGGGGCCGCCGGCGGGACCGGCGCAGCTGCTGTTCGCGGGCGAGGTGGACAACGCCCGCGTCGTGCTGTTCCACGACGGGCTGCGGGCGGTGCGGTACGCGGAGCCGAAGGACGGCACGGACGTGGCGGCCCTGGACTTCGCCCGTACGGACGGCGCGGACACGGCGGCGTCCGCGGCCCTGGTGGTGGGCCGCACGCACGCGAACGTGCGGTATCTGACGGCGCCCTGGGTGAAGGACGTACGGGTGCGGGACCTGCTGCTGCCCGACGGCGGGACGCGGCCGCTGGCGCGTGACGCGCACGGCGTGACCGCGCCGATGCAGAGCCCGGCGGCGGCGAGCGACTGCCGTTCCTGGGACGTCCTGGAGGTGCGGGACGGTGTGGCGACCCGGATGCTCACCGACCTGGGCGAGCTGACGCCGGTCCGGCTCACGTCCGGCGCGCCCACGGCCCCGGTCGACGTCACGGACGGCACCGCGCGGGCGGAGTGGTCGCGTACGGCGTGTCTGCTGCCGTCGATGCGGGCGATCGGCGTGCGGTCCGTGAACTCGTGGCGGTTCGCGCAGCAGGACCTGCCGGGTACGGGGACGGGCACGGCGTCCTGGCTGTGCACGCGCGCGGAGACCTGGCGCGGCCCCGGAACGCGCGTCCTGGCCCAGTTCCAGGCCCCGGTGGCGGACGTGGCGGCGCGCGCCCCGGCGGCGCCGGGCGCGGTCGCGGCGAAGGCCGAGGACTCGCCGGCGTGCGGGACGCGGGCGCCGCAGGTGCTGGCGGGCGTGCTGTGGAAGGGCCCGGGCGAGCAGTGGTACGTGCTGGCGGCCGGGAGCCCGGAGGTCGCGTCGCTCGCCACGTCGGGCGGTGTGAAGGGCAGCGCCGAGGGGCGGCTGCTCGCGGTCGAGGCGAAGAAGGGCGACCAGGCGGAGCTGAGCGGCACGCTCAAGGACGGTACGAAGATCGACGCCCTGCGGTGACGCGGGCCCGCCCNGGCGCCCGTCGGGTGGGCGCCCGTGCGGGCGGGCACCCCTGCGGGTGGGCGCTCCTGCGGGCGGGCGCTCCTGCGGGCGGGCGCTCCTCGGGCGGTGCCGTCCGCGGAGCGTTGCTGACACTGACGTAAATACCCGGTGCACGCCCCTGTCCCCGCGGCGTACCCCTCAGTACATTGACGCCATGTCTAATACGCAGCCGGCGGAGAGAGCGTCGGAGCGGATCGAGCTGAAGGCCCGGAAGGTCTCCTTCGACTGGGAGGAGACCCCGCTCCACTGGGTTCCCGGCGACCCGTTCACCAGCCACACCATCAATGTGCTGCACCTGCTGCTGCCCGCGGGCGAGCGCTGGTTCATCCACGTCTACCGGCAGGTGCTCCCGTACATCCGGGACGACCGGCTGCGCGAGGACGTCATCGGGTTCATCGGCCAGGAGGCCGTGCACTCGCAGGCCCATGACGACGTGCTCCCGCACCTGAAGCGGCTCGGCCTCGACCCGACGCCGTACACCGCGCAGGTCGACTGGTTCTTCGAGAAGCTGCTCGGCGACCGGACGCTGCCGCCCGGCCGGGCGCGCCAGTGGTGGCTCATGGAGCGGGTCGCACTGATCGCGGCCATCGAGCACTACACGGCGTTCCTCGGCAACTGGGTGCTCAACGCCGAGGAGCTGGACCGGCGCGGCGCCGACCCCGTGATGCTGGACCTGCTGCGCTGGCACGGCGCCGAGGAGGTCGAGCACCGGTCGGTGGCCTTCGAGCTGTTCCAGCACGTCGACGGCGGCTACCGGCGCCGGGCCCGCACCTGGGCGACGGCGTTCTCGACGATGGTGTTCCTGTGGCAGCGCGGCGTGCGGTTCTTCATGGAGCACGACCCGACGCTGCTCGCCGGGCGGCCGAGCATGGGCCAGTTCGTGCGCAAGGGCCGGGAGGGCGTCCTGCCGTCGACCCCCGACATGCTGCGCTCCATCCCCCGCTATCTGAGCCGCGCCTACCACCCCTCGCAGGAGGGCAGTACGGCGCAGGCCGTCGCGTACCTGGCCACGTCGCCCGGCGCACGGGGAGGTGCCTGAGCCATGCCCCGACTGCGTACCGTGCTGTTCGCCGCCGGAGCGGCCGTCCTCGTCAAGCGGGCCGTGGCGCGCCGCGTCCGGCAGGCGCCGCTGTGGCCGATGCCCACGCTGGAGGAGCCCGTGTCGGGGCGGGGCCGGCGCTCGTCGACGACACCGCGCCGGGTCCTGGTCACCGAGCGCACCGCGCCCGCCGAGGGTGTCGTCCAACTCCGCCTGGAGGGCACGGGGCTGCCGTCCTGGTCGCCGGGCGCCCATCTCGACCTGGTCCTCCCGTCGGGCCTCGTACGGCAGTACTCGCTGTGCGGCGACCCGGACGACACGGACACGTACACCATCGCCACACGGGTCCTGGAGGACGGGCGGGGCGGCTCCCTGGAGGTGCGGGAGCAGCTCCACGAGGGCACCGAGGTGGAGATCCGGGGCCCCCGCAACCGTTTCCCGCTGGTCGACGCCGCGGCGTACGTGTTCGTCGCGGGCGGCATCGGTGTCACGCCCGTGCTGCCGATGGTGCGCGCGGCCCACGCGGCCGGTGCCGACTGGCGGTTGCTGTACTGCGGGCGCGGGCGCGCGACCATGCCGTTCCTGGACGAGCTGGAGAAGCTGGGCGCGGACGGCGGCCGGGTGACGGTCGTCGCGGAGGACACGGACGGGCTGCCGGACCTCGGGTTCCTGGCAGACGTGCCGGAGGGCACGGAGGTCTACTGCTGCGGGCCCGACGGGCTGATGGACGCGGTGGCCGCGGCGCTGCCGGACGGGCGGGCGCCGCGCCTGGAGCGGTTCACTGCGGCCGCGCAGGGCGGTGGCGGCGCGTTCGAGGTCGAACTGCGGCGCTCGGGGGCGGTGGTGCGGGTCGCGGAGGGCCAGTCGGTGCTGGCGGCGGTGCGCGCGGAGGTGCCGCACGTGTCGTACTCGTGCGAGCAGGGCTTCTGCGGTACGTGCCAACAGCGCGTCCTGGAGGGCGAGATCGACCACCGGGACGAGCTGCTGACGGACGACGAGCGGCACGACTCCATGCTGATCTGCGTGTCGCGCTGCCGGGGCGAGCGGCTGGTCCTCGACCTGTGAGGCCCTGCGGCTTACCGCCTTACGGGAGCAGGAGCCAGTCCGCGGCCAGGGCGGCCACCAGGCCGCCGCCGAGGAGCCAGGTGCCGAGCCGGGTGCGGCCGTGGCGGCTCAGCTCGATCACCACACCGCACAGGATCATCGCCAGCCCGTACACGCCGACCACGAGGACGGACGTACGGCTGGCGAGCCGCAGCACCAGGACGACCGCCAGGGCGACCAGCAGGACCGTCGCCACGGCGATGCGCAGCCGCCGCGCCTGGCGCGGGGTGAGGCCGCCGGCGCCCCCGGCATCGGGGGCCTCCGGGGCGTCGGGGGTGGTCTCCTGGTCCGCTGTGGTCATGTGCGGGAGCGTAACGGACGGCGCTCCCGCCGCTGTTCGAAGGGCGGCGGTTAGTCTGGTCGTATGACGACCGGGGTGCGCAGACGGATGGGCGTCGAGGAGCGCAGGCAGCAGCTCATCGGGGTGGCGCTGGAGTTGTTCAGCCACCGCTCCCCCGACGAGGTGTCCATCGACGAGATCGCCGCCGCCGCGGGCATCTCGCGGCCGCTCGTCTACCACTACTTTCCCGGCAAGCAGAGCCTGTACGAGGCGGCGCTGCGGCGCGCCGCAGACGAACTGGCGGGTCTGTTCGTGGAGCCGCACGACGGGCCGCTGGGCGCGCGGCTGCTGCGGGTGATGGGGCGGTTCTTCGACTTCGTCGAGGAGCACGGGCCGGGTTTCTCGGCGCTGATGCGGGGCGGCCCCTCGGTCGGCTCGTCGACCGCGCAGTCGATGATCGACGGGGTGCGGCAGGCCGCGTACGAGCAGATCCTCGACCACCTGGGCGCGAAGAACCCGCCGCCGGCGCGGCTGGACCTGGTGGTGCGGTCGTGGGTGGCGCTGGCCGAGTCGACGGCGCTGATCTGGCTGGACGGGCGCCGTGTGCCGCGCGCCGAGCTGGAGGTGCAGCTCGTGCACGACTTCGCGGCGCTGGCGGCGGTGAGCGCGGCGTACGACGTGGAGATGGCGGACATCGTGACGGGGATCCTCGCGGACGAGCCGGCCGACGGGCCGTTCGGTGACCTCGTCGGGCGGCTCGGGACGCTGCTGGCGGGGCTGCCCGCCGTACCGGCGGTGCCCGCTCAGGCCGTGCGGTAGGACGCGTCGAGGTCCCGTACCTCGGCGGAGATGTGCAGGGCCAGCCCGTCGACGGGCTTCACGAAGTCCCGTACGAGATCGGCGGCCGCCTGGCCGAGGCGGGCCTTGGCGTCGTCGGTGCGGCCCGCGAGCAGGGCGATCTCCACATGGACGACGGCGTCGGCGCCCGTGCCGTCGCCGACGGTGAAGTCGTCGGCGCGGCGGGTGCGGGTCTTGCACGCCTCGGTGCGGGCGGCGACGGTCTCGACGAGCACGGGGTGCAGGGCCTTGGCGTAGCCCTGCGGGTCGAAGGCGTCGTCGAGGGCGGCGGAGTAGTCGACGGTGATCTGCGGCATGGCCCTACCTTCGCCCCGTCCCGGTGCATCGCACAAATACGGCCCGGATGCCGGACGCCCCCGGCCGCCGGGGTGATGTTCCCCACCCCGCCCCTTCCCGAACTGGGGGCGCCGCCCCCAAACCCCCGCATTGCGCCTGTGGGGGTACCCCCTGCTCGAAGAGCTTGGGGGAGCTCGTCCTCAAACGCCGGACGGGCTGAAATGCGGGGGTTCGGGGGCGGAGCCCCCGATTCGCCTCAGCGGGCCGTGAACACCGCCACCGTGCGGGCCGGGACCGTGAAGGTGCCCGAGGCCGCCTCGTACGCGGACGCCTTGACCGTGGCGTCGGCGCCGGCCGCCTGGACCGGGTGCAGGGCGTACGCCTTGCCGGACAGGGCGGGCACGGTCTGCTGCTGCCGTTCGGGTGTGGCGTTGAAGACGACGACCAGGTCACCGAGGCGCATGGTGATCACGCCCGGGGTCTCGTCCTTGCCGGACAGCGGGAAGGAGAGGGCCGACTGGACCTGGTCCGCCGTGGCCAGGCTGAAGGACTTCTCCGTCGTACGGATCTTCAGCAGGTCCCGGTACGCGGCGGACGTGCCGTCGATCTGGGGGCAGCCGACCGTCAGCGACGGGTTCGACAGGAGCGGCTTGGCGTACGGCCACTTGTCCTGGTTGTCGGCGGCGGGCGGCAGTCCGCGTCCGAAGCCGTTGCCGAGGCGGCAGTCCCAGTGCAGGGCGTTGAACCAGTCGCCGCTGTCGTACGAGTTGCGGTCCAGCGACTTGGAGCGCAGCAGGTCCGAGCCGGCCTGCGACAGGGCGGGGCCCTGGGAGAGCGCGGCGGTCGCCATGGCGACGACCTGCATCCTGGCCCGGGCGTCCGGGGACGTGCCGGCGGGGAGCTTGAAGGCCAGCGCGTCGTACAGGGTCTCGTTGTCGTGGGCGTCCGCGTAGGCGAGGGCCTCGCCGGGGGCGGCGGCGTAGCCGGCGGGCTGGCCGTTGTAGTCGACGTCCGCGCCCTTGACCGTACGGCCCGACGTGTCGGTGAACGTGTAGCCGGACAGGTTGCCGGTCAGGCCGACCTTGATCAGGTCCTGGTAGTGCAGGAGGCGGGCCTTCTGCTCGGCCGGGGTGCCGTTGGCCGCGGAGCCGTTGGGCTCGGTGTACAGGCCGGAGGCGAAGCCCTGGACGCCGGGGTCGGCGTCGAAGGGGCCGCCGCCGCGTACCGCGTCACGGGCGCGGTCGGAGAAGGTCGCGATGCCGGTGCCGGCCATGTTCTTCTGCGTGGCCTGGACGAAGCGGGCGTCGTCGGCGACCTCGCCGAAGTTCCAGCCCTCGCCGTACAGGATGATCTTCTTGCCGTCGACGCCGTCCTTCTCCGGGGTGAGGGAGTCGAGCGCCTTGCGCACGGCGAGGATGTTGTCCTTCGGGTGGTGGCCCATGAGGTCGAAGCGGAAGCCGTCGACCTTGTACTCCTTGGCCCAGGTGACGACCGAGTCCACGACGAGCTTGCCCATCATGGTGTTCTCGGGTGCCGTGTTGGCGCAGCACGTGGAGGTGGCGACGGAGCCGTCCGCGAGGAGCCGCTGGTAATAGCCGGGCACGATCCGGTCGAGTACGGACTTGTCGTCCTGGCCGCTCGCGACGGTGTGGTTGTAGACCACGTCCATGACGGTGCGCAGGCCGGTGTCGTTGAGGGACTTGACCATCTGCCGGAACTCGACCGTGCGGCGGGTGCCTTCGGGGTCGGAGGCGTACGAGCCCTCGGGCACGGTGTAGTGCAGGGGGTCGTAGCCCCAGTTGAAGGCGTCCTTGGCGGCGGCCGCGGCGACGCACTTCTGCTGCGCGTCGGAGTCGGGCGCGTACGCCTTGAGGTCGCAGTCGGGCGTGGCCTGGTCGGACTTCTTCTCGGGGATGGTGCCGATGTCGAACGCCGGGAGCAGGTGCACGTACGAGGTGCCGCTGTCCGCCAGCTTCGTCAGGTGCTTCATGCCGTCCGACGCGCGGTCGGTGAAGGCGAGGTAGCCGCCCGGGTGCTTCGCGGTCGGGTCGGTCGCGGAGAAGTCACGGACGTGCAGTTCCTGGATCTGCGCGTCGCGCAGCGGGACGGCGGCCGGCTTCTTGAGGGTGGTCCAGCCCTTGGGGGCGAGCTTCGGGTCGGTGAGGTCGACGACGAGGCTGCGGGCGGAGTCGGTGGTGAGGGCGGTGGAGTACGGGTCGGTGACCTTGTTGGTGACGATCTTCTGGACGCTGGGCGCCCACACCTTCACGACGTACCGGTAGGGCTTACCCGTCCACTTCCTGCTGCCCTTGACGGACCAGACGCCGGTGGTGTCGTCCCGCTTCATGCGGACGGTCCGGCCGTCGAGTTCGAGGGCGACGGACTGCGCGGTGGGCGCCCACACGGACAGGGTGGGCGTGCCCTTGCGGAAGACCGGGCCGAGGGCCTCGGCCTTGGCCTTGTCGCCGTACAGGGTGTCGAGGACGCCCGCGGTCTGCACGCCGGTCGCGGTGAGCAGGGCGCCGTTGGCGGCGCGCTGGGTGGCGACGATCTGGCCGCGCAGGGCGGTGCGGACGCGGTCGCGGTCGCGTGGGTCGACGGTGTACGCGGTGTACTGCGCGAGGTGCGGGAACCTCTGCTTCTGCGCGTCGGTGAGCGCCGTCTTGTCCAGGCGGAGCCAGTACGCGCGGTCCTCGCCGGTGAGGGCGCCGTCCTTGACGGCGAGTGACCCGGTGGGCGAGTGGACGAGCTGGCTGGAGGCGGCGGTGCCGGAGGTGTTCCAGGCGACGGTGTGCTCGTCGATCCAGACGGCCGTGGACTTGGCGAGGTCGAGGGCGGCGCCGCCGCCCTTGGGCTGCGGGAGCAGGTACTTCTCCTGGCCGCTCAGCAGCCACACCTCGTGGCCGGTGGCCTTCAGGTCCAGGGACTGGTCGGCGGGGAGGTCCTTCTCGTCGCCCTTGTGGAGGATGTAGCTGAGGGACGTGGCGCCCTCGGCGAGCGGCACCTCGTACACGGCGCCGTACGCGTCGGTGCGGACGGGCATGAGGGGCTTGGACCAGTCGGTGGGCTGTGCGGCGCCCGCCCAGACGTGCAGGCCCCAGCCGTCGTAGTTCCCGTCGGCGCGCTGGTAGTGGAGGACGGCCTTGGTCGTGTCCTGCGGCGGGTAGGCGCCGTCGGGCGCCCGGTCGGAGGCCTGCTCCTTGCCCTGCTCGACCCACACCTCGCCCGTCTTGGACAGGTCGATGGCGCGGTCGGCTGCGACGTCCTTGTTGCCGTCCTTGTCGATGACGAGGTAGCCGACGCTGGAGGCGCCCGGCTTCAGCTTGACGTACGCGAAGGCGCCGTAGGCGTCGCGGCCGGTGAAGGCGTGGCCCTCGGGCCATTCGGTGGCCTCGCCGTCGGCGATGTCGCCCCAGGCGTAGAGGCGCCAGTCGGTGTAGTCGCCGTCGGGGCGCTGGTAGTGGACGATCGCGTAGTCGCGCTGCGTCGCGGTCGGGACGTCGGCGGGCGGGGCGTCGCCGGCGACCGTCGCGGCGAGGTCGCTCGCGGTACGGCCGTGGGAGTCGACGACGACGGCCTTGTACCGCACGGCCGTTCCGGCGGGGGCGGTGATCTTGTGGTTGACCTTGTACGGGGCGTGGTCGGCGGAGCCGAGTACCTGCCACTTCCCGTCGCCCTGCTGGGCGGCGAACACGACCCGGTTGAGCTGTCCGCCGCCGACGTCGGCGGTGACCTCGACGGTGCCGTGGGCGCCCGCGGCGGGGGCCTTGAGGTCGACGGACGGCTTGGCGGCAGGCGCGGCGAGCGGCTTGCCGGCCTTCAGGACGAGGGACGACAGGGCCGGGACAGTGACGCTGATCTTCTTGTCGGTGCCGCTCGTGACGGTGCCGGAGCCGCCGTACAGCGTGCGGAAGGGCATGCCCGCCGACTCGGTGGCGAACGCGACCGTCCTCGGTTCGCGCGCGTTGTTGACGGCGACGACGTACTCGGTCGTCGTCTTGGCGTCGATGCGGGAGAAGGCGTAGACACCGGGGCCGTCGTCGGCGTGGCGCTCGGTCTGGACGCCGTCCGCGAGTGCCGGGTTGGCCTTGCGGAGCGCCGCGAGCGCGGCGATCTGCCGGTAGAGGGGGTGCGTCGGGTCGTACGCGTCGGCGGCGTGGGTGCGGTCGGTGCCGAGCTGGTCGTCGTCGAGGTAGTCGGCGGTCTGCGACGCGAACAGGGTCTGGCGGGCGTCCTTGTCGCCGCCGGCGCCGGTGAAGCCCTGCTCGTCGCCGTAGTACACGACGGCGTTGCCGCGGCTGAGGAACATCAGCTCGTTGGCGAGCCCGTACCGCTTCAGCAACTCGGCGTCGCCGGCCTCGGCGTTGTCCTGCTTGAGGAACGTGCCGAAGCGGCCCATGTCGTGGTTGCCGAGGAAGTTGACCGATTCGTAGGCGTTGGCCTTGTCGGTGGCGTACTTGTAGTCATCCGCGAAGAGCTGCTTCAGCCTGGCGGCCGAGCCGCCCTGCGAGGCGAAGCCGCGGGCCGCGTCCTGGAAGGGGAAGTCGAGCGTGGCGTCGAGCCGGCCTTCCCGTACGTAGTGGGAGGTGATGGCGGTGTCGGCGGAGTAGACCTCACCGAACATGAAGAAGTCCGGGCGGCCCTGCTTCTTCGCGTACGCGTCGAGGGCGGTGGCCCACTGGGTCCAGAACTCGGTGTTGACGTGTTTGACGGTGTCGATGCGGAAGCCGTCGATGCCGAAGTCCCGCACCCACGTCTTGTAGATCTTCTCCATCCCCTCGACGACCTCGGGACGCTCGGTCCACAGGTCGTCCAGGCCGACGAAGTCGCCGTGCGTGGAGGACTCGCCGGCGAAGGTGGAGTCGCCGCGGTTGTGGTACATGGCCGGGTCGTTGAGCCAGGCCGGGACCTTGAGGTCCTTCTTGCCGTCGGGCACGACGGGCGTGCGGGGGAAGGAGCCGGGGCCGGTCTTCGGGAAGCGCCGGGAACCGTCCGCGTAGTCGGCGTCGTCGAAGGGCCGCCCGTCCCTGGTCAGGTAGGGGAAGGCGCCTTTGGAGAGGTACTCGTACGTCTTCTCTTCATAGTCGACGACGTCGGCGGTGTGGTTGGTGATGACGTCGAAGAAGACCTTCATGCCCTTGGCGTGGGCGCGGTCGATGAGCTTCCTGAGGTCGTCGTTGGTGCCGAAGTGCGGGTCGACCTGGGTGAAGTCGGTGATCCAGTAGCCGTGGTATCCGGCGGAGGCGTCATCCCCTTCGCCCTGCACGGGCTGGTTCTTGAAGATCGGGGCGAGCCAGATGGCGGTGGTGCCGAGGCCCTTGATGTAGTCGAGCCGCTCCGTGAGGCCCTTGAGGTCGCCGCCCTGGTAGAAGCCCTTGTCGGTGGGGTCGTAGCCGTGGGCGAGCCGGGTGCCGGTGAGGCCGCCGCGGTCGTTGGAGCGGTCCCCGTTGGCGAAACGATCCGGCAGGACGAAGTAGAACTGCTCGCGGGTCAGATCGTGCCGGGCGGGCTCGGCGGCCAGCTTCCGGTCGGACGGCGGCGCGGGCGGCCGGGGCGCGGCGTTCGCGGGGACGACGGCCGGGACGACGAGCGCGGCGACGGTCGCCGCGGCGAGGGCGGCCGCCGTTCTGCGCCGCGGAGGGCGGGGGCGTATCCGGGGGCGTATCAAGACGTTCTCCTCGTTGAGGGTCTTACGGAGAGGAGGCCCCGCACCCGGTGGCGGGTGCGGGGCACGGGTGGTGCGGGGGTCAGGTGCGCCAGGTGTCGTTCAGGACCACGGTGCCGTCGGACGGGACGGTGGCGACGCGGTTGGCGCCGCTCTCCCAGGTGACGTTTCCGGCGGCGTCCTTGCGGAGGTACTTGTACTCGAAGGCGGTCCCCGCGGGCAGGCTCACGTCGAGCTTCCAGACGGGGTACGCGGCGGGGTCGAGCTTCAGGGCGGCGTCGGTGTTCCAGTTGCCGAGCTCGGCCTGGTTGCCGGTGACGTAGATGTTCTCGCCCCAGGCGGTGGTGGCCTCGACGTTGAAGGAGGCGCCGGTGGTGCTGCTGGGCGGCGGGGTGCTGGTGTCGCCGCAGTCCTTGGCGCCGACGTGCAGGGCGAGGGCGGTGCCGGCGCCGAGGGTGGCGGTGAACCGCCCGGCGGAGTCGACGGTGACGGCGGTGCCGTTCTGCACGTCGCAGTAGGTGCCGGCGGCGAGGGAGGTCTGGAAGGTGTGGCTGATCGACCCGGTCTCGTGGTTGATCGCGACGAAGGCCTTGTCGCCGCGCCCGAAGGCGATGGCGTCGTTGCCGTTGTCCCACCAGTCCGTGACACCCTGACCGCGGGCCACGTTCCGGAAGGCGACCATGGACTTGATCTCGCGCCAGTCGTGCTGGCACTTCCAGCCGTCGCTGTAGCAGGCGTTGACGTGGCCGCCGTTGGGCGGGCCGGCGTCCTTGTCGGACCACTCGTAGCCGGAGTGGACGTCCGGGGAGCCGTAGGGCCAGGCGAGCATGAAGACGCCGGCCAGGGTGTAGGCCGAGCCGTTCTTGTAGTTCAGTGTGTCGCCGTGGCGCTCGGTGTCGTGGTTGTCGACGAAGACGCCGGACTGGCCGGAGGGCATGAAGCCCCAGTCCTCGCCGAAGTTCTTCAGGTAGGCGAGACTCTCGTTCTGGAACACCTGCTTCAGGCCGCGGGCGTAGCGGAACTCCTGCACGTCGCCGTTCTGGAGGTACTCGCTCGGGTCGACGGCCTCGCCCGCCCCGTGGATGGCCTCCTGCTTCCAGTAGACGTTCGGGTCGGTGAGCCGGGACTTGATGTCGGCGAGGTCGCCGGTGGGCATGTGCTTGGCCGCGTCGACGCGGAAGCCGTCGACGCCGAGCGACAGCAGGTCGTTCATGTAGGCGGCGATGCGGGAGCGTACGTACTCCTCGCCGGTGTCGAGGTCGGCGAGTCCGACGAGCTCGCAGTTCTGGACGGTGGCGCGGTCGCCGTAGTTGTCGCCGATCTCGCTCCGGCAGTCGTCCATGTCGGCGCCGGAGTAGATGCCGGGGTAGTCGTACTTGGTGTACGACGACCCACCGGTCCCGACCCCGTCGCCGGCGGCCATGTGGTTGATGACGGTGTCGGCGACGACCTTGACGCCTGCCGCGTGACAGGTGTCGATCATGCTCTTGAAGGCGGCGCGGTCACCGAGCCGCCCGGCGATCTTGTAGCTGACGGGCTGGTACGAAGTCCACCACGTCGATCCCTGTATGTGCTCCTGGGGCGGCGAGACCTGGACGTACCCGTACCCGGCGGGCCCGAGCGTGTCGGTGCACGCCTTCGCCACCGAGTCGAACTTCCACTCGAACATCACGGCGGTGACGTCCTTGTCGCCGGGCGCGGCGGCCTGCACCTGACTGACGGGCGCCGTGACGCCGACTGCGGCTCCCGCCACGAGGGCGAGTGCGGCGGCCACGGTTCTTCTGGCCATGTTTCCTCCTGGGGAAGGGAGGTGCGGATGCAGTGGGGGCAGCCTCGTACGGCAACGCGCCATGCCCGCAAGGCCGGTGGGGTTGAAGCTTCTTGCTGCAAGAAGGCAGCAACAGTTTTCGGACGTGACCGTACGAGCCGCGTGGCCCCAGGTCAACCCCTACGACACACTCCGCTCACACGCCCGTCACACCCCGGAAATCCATGACACCCGTTGCTCTGCAAGCCCTTTCGCAAGAGATTGCAGTAGTGCTACGTTCAACAACGACTCCGGTCCGGCCGGTCGAGGGTTCCGGCCGAGCCGCCGGACCCCACGCGCCCGTCCGGCCGGACCGGTCACCAGCCGGGAGGCCCGGGGCGCGAAGAAGACCCCGCCGCCCCTGACATCAGGGAAGTCCCGGGCCTCCTTCCGGCCTGCATCGATATGCGTGTTTCGGTACAGGGAAACCTCAGCACGGAGAGTTACAGTCCGTCACCGTAGGTCATCATCCCTGCATCCCTGCATCCCTGCATCCCTGCGCCGAGCCTTGGAGGCCCGCATGTCCCCTGACCGACCACGTGAGCGATGGCTCACCCGTGCTGCCGCCCTCGTCGCCGCGGCGCTGGGCGCCACACTGCTGGCGACGCCGCAGGCGTCGGCCCGTCCGCCCTTCCCGGAAGGCCCCTTCCGGCTGGTGAACGAGGCGTACAACGCCTGCCTGACGGCGGCAGCGCCGGGGGCGAGCAGGCCGGTCCTGGGCGGATGCGAGGGCCCGGCGGCACTGTGGCTCCAGGACGAGAACGGACTGGAAGAGCTGCGGAACTTCGCCACCGGCCAGTGCCTCACCCGCGCCGCACGGTTCGACGACTGCGCAAGGGCGGGCAGTGACCCCCAGCGGTTCATCACCCGCGCCGTCCAGGTGGGCGAGGAGTCGTTCGAGATCCTCTTCCCGTACAGCGGCGACACGGCGTACTACCTCCAGGCCAAGCCGGAAGGCCCGCCGACGGTCACCACGTCCACGCAGCGACCCGGCCACCCCCTCCTCGGCTTCTGGCGGTTCCGGTGAAGCGCCATCTGCTGTGCGCGGCCCTGCTCGCCGCCGCCACCGTATGCGCCGGACCGGCGCCGCAGGCGTACGCGGCCGGGTGCGACGAGAACGAGCTGTACGCCTTCGTCACCGGCAGCCAGGGGGACTTCGACTCCGGCGACATCCTCGCCCTGAGCATGCGTAACAAGCTGACTGGGAACAGCAAGCCGGTCGACAACCGGCAGACCGGCGGCGGCGCCAACGCGATCAACCCGCTGACCGGGGTCCACTGGTTCACCGTCAGCGGCAGCAAGACCTACTCCACCAACCCCCACGGCACCCCGTACAACTGGCGGGACCTGTCCGGCCCCAGCGTCAAGGACGGCTTCGCCTTCCGCAAGGACGGCTACGGATACTTCCTGGCCAAAACCGGCGGGCGGACCGACGTCTACTCCTTCTGGCACGAGCGCCCCGGCGGACGCCAGCGCATCACCCTGAGCGGCATGGCCGAGGAACCCGTCGACCTCGCCTTCGACGGCCGCGACCGCGCCTGGCTCGTCACCGCCGACGGCGCCCTGTGGCGGGTGGACAACGTACGGACGAGCACCTGGCAGGCCCGGCTCGCCTACGCCCCCGACAACTCCGGCGAACGCGTCGAGGGCATCGCGCTCGGACGCTACGAGGGCGAGGACACCCTCTTCGTCTCCGGCTCCTTCACCTCCGGCGAACGCTTCATCGCCCGCGCCGTGCCCGACGGCGGCGAGGTCTGGTACGACCCGGTACCGACCCTCAGAGGCTCCGGCTCGATCACCGACCTGGCCTCCTGCTCCTTCCCGTCGCTGAACTCGTACTGACCTCGTGGTGAACGATGAAGGCCGCCACCCGTGGATGGGTGGCGGCCTTCGCTCAGGTCTACACCGACCCATGGGTGAGACTGAGCCTGGTCGACGTACAGCAGCCGGACGGGCGCCGCGTCGACTACAGCGTCGTCCGCCTCCGGCACCTGGCCGTGGCGGCCGTCGTCAACGACCGCCGGGAAGTGCTGATGCTGTGGCGGCACCGCTTCATCACGGACACGTGGGCGTGGGAACTGCCGATGGGCCTGGTCGAGGACGGTGAATCCCCCGCCGAGGCCGCAGCCCGCGAGGCCCTGGAGGAAACGGGCTGGCGCCCCGGGCCCCTGCGGCCCCTGATCTACGCGGAGCCCGCGAACGGCATCACGGACTCCCAGCACCACGTGTTCCGCGCCGACACCGCGACGTACGCCGGCCCGCCGACGGAGCAGAACGAGTCGGACCGCGTCGAATGGATCCCGCTGTCCAAGGTCCGGTCCATGATCGACCATCGCGAGATCGTCAGCAGCGGGTCGTTGGTCGGCCTCATGTGCCTCCTGCTGGACAAGGCCACGCGCTGAGGCAGCACCCGCCCCTCCCTACTGAATGTCCGAGTCGGGGACCTCCGCCTGATCGCCGTAGTCGCACGACGGGCGCTCTGGTACTTACCCGTCCACGGGGTCGCTCATCGGCGTCGTAGTCACGTAGGCCCCAGGTCGGGCGGCTGCCGCAGGCAATATCCCCTGCTACTACGCCTCGGCCCTTCGTCGCCGTACGGCATCGGTGTACAGCTCCCGTGTCAGAGCCTCCGGCCCCAGGCCGAGTTCCGCGAGCACCGAGCGCACGTCGTCGAGCGCGGTCGTGAGATCGCGCGCATCAGCGAGCGTCTCCACTTCGAGGAACGTCCCGTCGATCTCGGGGACGCGCACGAGCGTGGCCAGCATCCGGCGGCCGCGCGCCTCGAAGTCGTAGTTCCGGCAGTGCTTCTCGAAGCTGATGACCGGCACGTACCCGAGCCCCCGCAGCATCGCGTGGACCGCGTCCGCGTCCTCGACGCGTGTCTCCTGCTCGGGCTTGGAGCCGGACACCTCGTCCACCGCGGCGTCCTTGAACGTCAGCACCGTCCGGGTGCCGTCCTGCCCTCGCACGGTACGCACCCGAAGCTCCTGGTCGCGGGCCTCCAGGCTGTTGTTCGGGTCGTCGTAGTAGGTGTCCTGGTACACCTCAGTACGGCCGGCGGTCCGCTCGTCCAGCCGCTTGAGCACTTCCTCCGGCGACGCCACACGTGCCTTCAGCTCCGCCTCGATCATCATGCGCTCCCTACGCGGCCAGTCCGGTGCGCTTGGCCATGGCCATCAGGTCAGGGCGGCTGCGCTGGTGCAGGACAAAGAGCACTCGGAGTACCTCGCGGCTCATGGGGTGGATCTCTGCCATCTGCGGCGACACCTTGAAGGCCAGCTTCAGGGCTTCCTCAGCCCCGTCCAGGTCCTTGGTGGCAAGTCGGGCCCGGGCCAGGTCAATGTAGAACCGGCCGACGCGGTTCGGCTTGAGCCCCGTGGGAGGCTGGGTCACGAGCGGCGTGGCCATCCGTACGGCCTCGTTGGGCTGGTCCAGTTCGATGTGGGCAGCGAGTTCGTATAGGGCGGTATTGCCTTCGCCGAATGTCAGGTTGTGCATGAGCTGGTCGTCCCTCAGTCGGCCGGCCAGTTCCCTGGCGTGCCGCAGGTGGGCCTTGGTAGCACCCTTGTCCCGGTGACGCGAGGCCAGGACGACCCCGCGTAGATGGAGCGAGCCCAGCACAATGACCGACTCGGGGCCATCGGAGCGCGAGCGCTCATAGTGCCTGATGGCCCGCTCGACGATGGCCAGGCCGTCGTCGTACTGCCCGGCACTCTGGTACGTCCCGGCCTCGTTCCACGCCGCTGCGGCCTCGGCGGCCGGGTTCCAGGTGCGCTGGGCGGCCCACTGCTGGCGGGAGACGATCATGTCGGCCAGGTCCGGCTGGGCCAGGCGGTGGGCCACCGCGTACGCACACCCATACAGATCGGACACCTGCCCCCATGCCACGGCGTCCCCACCGGCGTCGAGCGCGGTCGCTGTCGCCTGGCCGAGGAGCCTCGGCAGTATGCGAAGAAGCTCCAGATACTTGGTGTCCGCCCGTAGCCGAGCGGCCTCCTGAAGCCCCTGGGCCAGCTCACTTCGCGCGGGCGTGTCCTCCTTCGGCAAGGTGTGCCGCCGCACCGCGCCCCGGAGCTCGTTGAGCAGGTCGGCCTGCTCGGACGGATCCGCGAACGGCTGTCCGTAGATCCGGGCCGTGGTGACATGAAGCGCCTCGGCGGCGGCCGCGACCGCTGTGGGCGTGGCGGGCCTGAGCCCGGTCTCGATCTTGCTGAGGTATGAGACCGTGATCCCCATCCGGCGCGCGAGCTTTGCCTGGCCGATTCCGCGCGCTTTGCGCAGCACGGCGATGTTCTCACCTGCGGTGGGCTTGCGGCTGCTCTCCATGGCCTCACTCTTCCACGTCAAGGGTGGCGTATCGCCAACTGAACCTTGGCCAGGACTCGTTGTGCAAGATTTGTGTGAACTGATCTTGGTTTGCCGCAGTTGAATGGTTACAGACAGCGATCACCTGTAGCGGAGCCTCTCTGCCCCGTGTTCCCCTGGGAATCTTCGTGAACTCGGGGTTCGGGAAGCCGACAGGGACAGGCTCAGCTTTGCCTACCAAGGAGGACAGCAATGCAGGGTTGGTGGATTCTTCGGGCCACGGGCGGCGGAAACCCGCAGGACGACAGCAACTCGGGCAACAAACACGGCGGAGGCGGCTCCGACGAGGGCGGCAACACGAACGACGGCCAGGGCCCGGCGGACGGCAAGTAAGTGGCTGAGGAGGCGAAGGCGGAGGTCGGCCCGGACGGGCTGGCCTCCCGGCTCATGGAATCGGGAGCACTGGCCCCCGAGTGGCTGCCTGCTTTCGAAGCCGTGCCGCGGGACCAGTTCGTACCGGATGTGATCTGGCCTGGCCGGTCGGGCATGAACCGGCAGGATGACCGAGTCATTCGCTCCGAGGAGCCCGAGCTGTGGTGGAGGGCCGTCTACACCGATGCTCCGATCACGACTCAGTGGGATGACGGGGCATACACGGGACCGGGCAAGGGACGAGCCCCGTCGTGTTCGAACTCGATGCCCACCATGGTCTTCTCGATGCTGTCCGCGTTGGACGTACAGCCAGGTCACCGAGTGCTGGAGATCGGCACGGGGACGGGATGGAACGCCGCACTGCTGAGCCATCGGCTCGGTGACCGGAACGTCGTCACTATCGAGGTGGACGATGCCGTTGCGGAGGCCGCTCGCGGTCGGCTCTCCAGTGCCGGTTTCAAGCCAACGGTCGTCGTGGGTGATGGCACACGCGGCTACGGCAAGGCGGCTCCGTACGACAGGATCATCGCAACGTGCTCGGTCGGGCAGATCCCGTCCCAGTGGATCGGGCAGGCACATCCGGGTGCGGTCGTCGTCGCGCCATGGGGACCGGTGTACGGCGGGGAAGCAGTCACCCGTCTCGTGATTGACGAAGACGGTCTGGCGCAGGGGCACTTCATCGGCTCGTCAGCGTTCATGCGTCTGCGCCAACAGCGCAAGAACCTGCCGCCGACCAGACGCTTCCTGGACAAGGAGAGGTGGCCTCTGGGCGCTACCAGGTCCACAACGACGCTGTCACCGGACGACGTGGGCGACTGGATCTGCATGTTCGCCATCGGCGTGCAGGTGCAGGACCTTTTCTGCCGCGTCGACTGGGGCAAGCAAGGCGCCTACCGGCTCTGGCTGTTCGACACCGGCGTGACCAGCTGGGCATCGGCGGACTTCGTGGAGGGTCGTACGGAGTTCGAGATCGCACAGGCCGGCCCCAGAAGGCTCTGGAACGAGCTCGAAGCCGCCTACACCTGGTGGGACGACCAGGGGCAGCCGGGCTTCGCGAGGTTCGGCCTGACCACGCGGGGCGGGCCGACCCACGAGGTGTGGCTCGACACCCCTGGCAACCCCGTCCCCAGGCAGGCAGCCACCTCGACGGATCGACATGGGCAGAGGAATCTCCGACAGGAGGTGCACTGGTGACCACGGCTCACCCTCCCCTCTTCCCAGCAGTGCCACTGCCCACGGACACGTCCCCGCCCGGGTGCGGTGTCGCGCTGTCGCTGGTGGCCCAGGACGTGGACCTGGCCCTTCGCCTGGCCTCCCTGCGGCCGACCGGCGAGAATGCCGACGCGCTTCGGGAGCGGCTGCGCGGCCACATCCGCGCCTACGCGGACGCCGCCGGGACCTACGCCCACGGCCTGGCGGACGGGCGAGCCCGGGACATCTCGCTCAGCACGGTGGGCCACGCCCGCGCTGTCGCCGCCGACCCCGTACACGACCCCGTCGCCAACCTCCGGCTCCTCGCCAAGGCGGCGCAGATACTCGCCCGGTATGCCGCCGCCCAGAGGGGGGCGCGGTAGTGGACCACCGATCACCATTCGGCCACGATTTCAGCAGCGGCACCCGCGTCTTCGACACCGCCCGTATGAAGGTCGCCGTCGTCACCGCGCCCGCCGACAAGGGCGGCTGGTACCGGCTGGCCGGCGAGTACACCAAGGACTCGTGGCCCGCCCGCGCATGGACCATGGTCCCGTTGCCCCCACTGCGGGACCAGCGCGACCGTCCGATGACCTGACCCTGCGCCATATCCAGGATGCCCAGACTCTCCGGGCAAGTCGGGGAGCCTGGGCACCTGGGACGTGAACATCGACTCCGCGGTCTGCCGACAGCGAGCCGTATCGCGATTCTCCGGACGTCCTCTACGCCCGCACACCAACCGCCACCCGGCGTGGCCGGGGCACCAGTTCGCCGCCGCAGTTGGGGCAGATGCCCTGCATCGCGTCACCGCACGGCACGCAGAACGTGCACTCGTACGAGCAGATCCGCGCGGGCGCGTCGGGCGGCAGCGCCGCCTTCTCACACCGCTCACACCGGTCCCGCATCTCCAGCGCCACGCCCGCCTCCTCGTGGTTCCCGCGTCTACGGCACCCATCCTCCGCGAGCCGCCCGCGACGGGAAACGTACGGACGGGACGAGGATCCTCAGAATCGGGCCACGCCTACCGGCACGGTTGTCCTGGGGCCACCAACTGTGGGACGGGGCGGGTGGGCACGGGTGAAGTGCGGGTGCACCGCCCGGGGTGCCCAGTGCCGGGGGGGTGCACCATGGGGCCACCGACCGCACGGCGGGGGCGAGTGGGGAGTTGACGGGGGGCCGCGCCCTGGGGTGCCCAGAACAGGGCGGGGGCCCAGAGGGACCACCACGCGCAAGGTGGGGGCGGGTGGGTGGGAGACCGGGGCGGCTCGCCCGAGGGGCGGGCGGGCCTGTGCGGGCGGGGCCGAAAGGCCTCGCGGCCTGCCCCCCCGGCGGCTGCCCCGGCGGGGAGCGGCTCGCCAGGGGCCCGCCCTGTGCGGGTGGGGGCCGAAGGGCTCGCGGGCCGCCCCCGGGCGGTTACCTCGGAGGCGCCGCCGTTGAGCCGCGTACCACCAGTTCCGGCTGGAAGACGTATTCCGTGCGCTGGACCGGGTTTCCGGCGATCTCCTCCAGGAGGGTGTCCACCGCCGCCGTCGCCATGGCCTGGACCGGCTGGCGGACCGTCGTCAGGGGCGGGTCCGTGAAGGGGATGAGCGGGGAGTCGTCGAAGCCGACGACCGAGACGTCCGACGGGACGTCCAGGCCCCGCGCGCGGACCGCGCGGATCGCGCCGAGCGCCATCAGGTCGCTGCCGCACACGATGCCCGTGCAGCCCTGGTCCAGGAGCGTGCTCGCCGCCGCGTGGCCGCCCTCGACGCCGAAGAGCGTCGACTGGATGGACGACTCCGCCTCCTGCCGGTCGACGCCCAGCAGGGCGTGCAGGGCCGAGACGAAGCCCTCCGCCTTGCGGCGGGCCGGTACGTAGCGGGTGGGGCCGATGGCCAGGCCGATGCGCTCGTGGCCCAGGTCGACCAGGTGGCTCACCGCCATGCGCGCCGCCGCCCGGTCGTCCGGGGACACGAAGGGGGCGTTCACCTTCTCGTTGAAGCCGTTGATCAGGACGAAGGGGATGCCGCGGGCGGCGAGCCGTTCGTAGCGGGACGGGTCCGCCGCCGTGTCCGCGTGCAGGCCCGACAGGAAGACGATGCCCGTGACGCCTCGCTCTTCCAGCTGTTCGACGAGTTCGTCCTCCGTCGCGCCGCCCGGCATCTGCGTGCACAGCACCGGCGTGTAGCCGTGGCCGGCCAGGGTCTGTTCGATGACCTGGGCGAACGCCGGGAAGATGGGGTTGGTCAGTTCTGGGATGACCAGGCCTATCAGGCCCGCGCTGCGCTGCTTCAGCCGTACCGGGCGCTCGTAGCCCAGCAGGTCCAGTGCGGCCAGCACGCGGTGGCGGGTCGCCGACGCGACGCCCGCCTTGCCGTTCAGGACGCGGCTGACCGTCGCCTCGCTGACGCCCGCCTGGGCCGCGATGTCCGCCAGCCGCGGGGCGCCTGCGACCAGGTCGCCCCGCGGCACAGGGGCCGTCACACCGCCCACCACACCGTCGTGTCGGCGGGCAGCTCCGCCGTGCCGTCCACGCTCGTGCGGACCTGTTCGCTCGCCAGCAGCATGCGGCCCGGGACCTCGATGCGGACCGGCTCGCCCGTCGTGTTCGCCGTGCAGACGAACCCGTCGCGGCGGAACATCAGCACACCCTCCGGGGCCGCCAGCCACTCCACCGACTCGCCCGCGCCCAGACCCGGCTGCTCCCGGCGCACGCGCAGCGCCGCCCGGTACAGCTCCAGCGTCGAGCCGGGCACCCCGGTCTGGGCCTCGACCGACAGCGCGCCCCACGTCGTCGGCTGCGGGAGCCAGCTGCCGCCGGAGCCGAAGCCGTACGACGTACCCTCCACCGTCCACGGGATCGGCACGCGGCACCCGTCGCGGAACCCGTCCTGGCCGCTGGCGCGGAAGAACGACGGGTCCTGGCGCACCTCGTCCGGCAGGTCCGTGACGTCGGGCAGGCCCAGCTCCTCGCCCTGGTAGACGTACGCCGAGCCGGGCAGCGCCAGCATCAGCAGCGTCGCCGCCCGGGCACGGCGCAGGCCCAGCTCGCGGTCGCCGGCCTCCCGGAGCTGCGTGCCGAGGCCCGCCGGGTTGGCGAACCGGGTGGCGTGCCGGGTCACGTCGTGGTTGGACAGCACCCACGTCGTGGGCGCGCCGACCGGCCGCATCGCCGCGAGCGACGCGTCGATGACCTTCCGCAGCTCCGCCGCGTCCCAGTGCGTGCCCAGGTACTGGAAGTTGAACGCCTGGTGCATCTCGTCGGGGCGCACGTAGTTGGCGGTGCGCTCCACCGTCGGGGTCCACGCCTCGGCGACGAGGACGCGCTCACCGTCGTACTCCTCCAGGACCTGCCGCCAGCTGCGGTAGATCTCGTGGACGCCGTCCTGGTCGAAGAACGGCATGACGTCGTTGCCGAGGAGCTTGAGCTGCTCGTGGCCGCCGATGTCGGGCAGGCCCGGCGCCTTGACGAGGCCGTGGGCGACGTCGACGCGGAAGCCGTCGACGCCCATGTCGAGCCAGAAGCGCAGGATGGAGCGGAACTCGTCCCGTACGGCGGGGTGTTCCCAGTTGAAGTCGGGCTGCTCCGGGGCGAACAGGTGGAGGTACCACTCGCCGTCCTCCACCCGCGTCCACGCGGGGCCGCCGAAGATGGACTCCCAGTCGTTCGGGGGGAGTTCGCCCTCAGCACCCTTCCCCTTGCGGAAGTGGTAGCGCTCGCGCAGCGGGGAGCCGGGGCCCTCCTTCAGGGCGCGCTGGAACCACTCGTGCCGGTCGGACGAGTGGTTGGGGACCAGGTCGACGATGATGCGGAGCCCCAGCTCGTGGGCCTCGCGGACCAGCGCGTCGGCGTCCAGCAGGGAGCCGAACATGGGGTCGATGGCGCGGTAGTCGGCGACGTCGTAGCCGGCGTCGGCCTGGGGCGATGCGTAGAAGGGGCTGAGCCAGACGGCGTCGACACCGAGGTCCCTCAGGTACGGCAGCCGGCTGCGGATGCCCTCCAGGTCGCCCATGCCGTCGCCGTTGCCGTCGGCGAAGCTGCGCGGGTACACCTGGTAGATCACCGCGTCTCTCCACCAGCCGGTGTCCGTGCCGGTGGTCGGGGCGGCGGGGGCGGCGGCAAGGTGCTGGGTCATGTCTTCCCTGGAGTGGATGGGGATGGGTGCGGTGCCGGGCCGGGACCGGGCCGTGGGGCTGCCGGGCCGGCCGGCACCGCCGTCGTGGTCGTGGTCGTGTGCGCGGTGACGGGCGGGGGCCGGGCGTCAGCCCTTGGTGCCGCCCGCCGTGAGTCCGGCGACGAGGTTGCGCTGGACCAGGAGGAACACCAGGCCCGCCGGAACGGTGATGATCACCGCGCAGGCGGTGAGGTAGCCCCACTCCGCCTTGTGCTGGCCGATGAAGCTCTGCAGGCCGACGGAGAGGGTGAGCATGGAGTCGCTGGACAGGAAGGCGCGGGCGAAGGCGACCTCGCCCCACGCGGTGAGGAAGGAGTAGAAGGCCGTCACGGCGAGGCCGGGCTTGGCCAGCGGCAGGATCAGCCGGTAGAAGGTGCCGAACGGCGTGAGTCCGTCGACGCGTCCGGCCTCGTCGATCTCGTGCGGGATGGTGTCGAAGTAGCCCTTCATCATCCACGCGCAGAACGGCACGGACACCGAGCAGTACGTGAGGATCAGCCCCAGGTACGAGTCGAGCAGGCCCATTCCGCCGAGGATGTTGTAGAGGGCGACGATCAGCACCGCCACCGGGAACATCTGCGTGACGAGCAGGACCCACATCAGCGACTTGTGGCCGGGGAACCGCATCCGCGAGATGGCGTAGCCGGTGGAGGCGGCGACGAACACGCCGATCAGCGTCGTTCCGGCGGCGACGAGCACCGAGTTGCCGAACCAGCGCAGGAACTCGGTCTCCGTCAGCACATACGTGTAGTTGGTGATCTCCAGGCCGCCGTCGACGCTGGTCGGTCTGGTCCAGCCGTTCCGGCCGCGCAGCGAGATGAACACCATGTAGGCGATGGGGAAGACCGCGACGACGCTGGCCGCGATCAGCGCCGCGTGGAGTCCTGCCGAGGCGAGCGGGGAGCGCTCCTCGCGGCCGCGCACCTTGCGGCGCGGCGCGCCGTGGCGGCCCGCGCCGCGGGTTCCGGTGGTGCCGTGCGCGTCTGCTGCCGCGGTCTTCTTCCCCGGTGCGTTCCGGGGTTCGGTCGCCGTGCTCATCGGGCGGCCTCCTGACGGGTGAGCAGCCGCCGGTAGAAGACGGCGAAGACGAGGAGCATGGAGAGGATGATGATTCCGTAGGTGGCGGCGCCCGCGTAGTCGCGTACGGAGCCGAATGCCAGCCGGTAGGCGTAGGTCACGAGGATCTCGCTGTGCAGGGCGTTGGCCTCACCGAGCATCAGGTAGATGATCGGGAACATGTTGAAGGTCCAGATGGTGCCGAGCAGGATCACGGTGCCGCTGACCGGGCGCAGTCCCGGCAGGGTGACGTGGCGGAACCGCTGCCAGGGGCTCGCGCCGTCCATCTCGGCCGCCTCGTACTGCTCACTGGAGATGGACTGCAGGCCGCCGAGTACGGCGACCATCATGAACGGGACGCCGAGCCAGACGTTGACGCCGATGACGGCGACCTTCTGCATGAGGGTGTCGCCGAGCCAGTCGACGGGGCCGAGGCCCAGCGTGCCGAGGACGGCGTTGAAGACACCGGACTCGGAGTTGTACATCATGCGCCAGATGTACGTGGCGACGAAGGCGGGCACCGCCCACGGCAGGATGAGCAGCACCCGGTACAGGGAGCGGCCCCTGACCTTGCGGTTGAGCAGCAGGGCCAGGCCCAGGCCGATGGTGTAGTGGAAGAACACGCAGGACGCGGTCCACACGACGGTCCACCACAGCTTGGGGTAGAACTCGCCGTCGGCGCCGGACAGGACCCGCCAGTAGTTGTCGAGGCCGACGAACTGGTAGGTGGCGGGGATCTCGGTCGCGCCGAGCTGCTTGGCGACGTTGAGTTCGTTGGCGTCGGTGAACGACAGGTAGATGCCCCGGCCCAGCGGATAGGCGATGAGCACACCGATGACCAGGACCACCGGCAGCACCATGGCCCAGGCGTACCAGTGCCGGTCGTAGGAGCGCTTCGTACGGGTGAGCAGCCCTGCCCGGGCAGGCCGCTGGGCCGTGGCGGGTTCTGCGGTGGCTGTCTTCATGGAAGTTCTTTTCCCTCAAGTCCCTCAATGCGTACGGGTCCGGCCCGGCCCGGCCCCCTTGTCAGGAGGGGAGCCGGGCCGGGCCGGAGCGGCTCACTCGACCGAGTACTCCTTGAGGGAGTTGACGTTGGTCTTCCACTTCTCGGCGGTGGTGTCGAGGCCCTTCTCGACGGTGGTGTTGCCCTTGAGGATCTCGACGTACTGCTTGGTCCACTCGGCGAACATGTCGCTGACGCCGGAGACGGCGGGACGCGCGGTGGAGTCGGCGAGCACGTTCTTGAACGCGGCGCGGATCGGGTCGGCGACGACCTTGACGGTGTACGCGTCGTCACGGGTCGGCAGGACACCGGTCTCGGTGGCGGCGAACTCCTGCGACTCGGCGGAGGTCATGAAGGCCACGAACTTCTGGGCGGCTTCCTTGTGGGCGGCGTCGGCGCCGTTGTAGACGGCCAGGTTGTGGCCGCCGGTGGGCGTGCCGGCCTTGCCCGCGCTGCCGCCCGGGACCGGGGCGACACCGAGGTTGTCCTTGTTCTTGAACGCCTTGCCGGTCAGGTCGTCGGCCGTGGACCACGGGCCGTTGACGACCATGGCGACCTTGCCGTCCTTGAAGGCGGCCTGCATGTTGTTGTAGCCGTCGGTGTAGTCCGGCTTGACCGCGACACCGCTCTTGATCATGTCGACGACGGTCTGGACGGCCTTCTGGCCGGCGGCGTCGTTGACGGTGATCTTCTTGTTGTCGGTGTCGACCATCATGCCGCCCTCGCCGTACAGGAACGGCAGGGCGAAGTAGCTGTCCGGGTTGAGGTAGATACCGTCGACGCCGGTCTTGTCCTTGATGGTCTTGGCGGCCGTGGACAGCTCGGCCCAGGTCTTCGGCGGCTGGACGCCGGCCTTCGCGAAGACCTCCTTGTTGTAGAGGAGCGCGAGCGCGTCGGTGACCTGCGGCACGCCGTACAGCTTGCCGTTCACCTTGGCGCCCTCGACCAGGCCCTGGTTGAAGGAGCCGATCTCCTTGGCGGCGGGGGTGCCGTCGAGCGGGGCCAGGTACTGGAGCTCGGCGAGGCCGGCGGTCCAGCCGACGTCGGCGCGCAGCACCTCGGGGGCGTTGCCGGCCTGGGCGGCCGTCTTGTACTTCTGCTCGGCCTCGGCGAACGGGACGTTCTGGTACTTGACCTTGATGTCCTTGTTGGCCGCTTCGAACTTCTCGATCAGCTTCTTGTAGGTCGGCGCCTCGTTCGTGGCATCCGAGGTGTCCCACCAGGTGATGGTGACCGGGCCCCCGGAGGCCTTGTCGCCACTGTCGCCGCCGCAGGCCGTCGCCGCGAGAGCCAGGCTCGCGACCAGCGCGGTGGCCGCTATGCCACGCCGCATGTGAACTCCTTCGAACGATCCCGGTTGATGCAGACCGCTCCTTCGCGGGGCGCCGGGTTGCCAGGAACGTAACAGGGATGAAAACGCGCCGAAAGACCTTGCGGCAAATTTCTGCAAGGCCCGGGGATCGTTACATCCGCGTGTCCCTACGGTTGCCGACACATCGCTTGACACACCGGCCCCAGCGCCCCCCGACCCGCTCCCGTGCGCCCCTCCGACGGGGCTTGCCTGACGATGGAAGGCTCTGCAAGCCTTTTCAGCACGTCTTGCAGAAGCGTCGCATTCCGGACCGAGAGGCACCGCGCACATGGCCCATGAGCTCACCTCACCCGTCCAGGCACCGGAGGACGTCCAGGCACCACGGGACCACCGCCGGGAGCGCGGCCGGCCCGCACGCCGCGCCTGGTGGCGGGACGCCGTGATCTACCAGGTGTACGTACGGTCCTTCGCGGACAGCGACGGCGACGGCATCGGGGACCTGCGCGGCGCCCGCGAGCGGCTGCCGCACCTGGCCCGGCTGGGCGCGGACGCGGTGTGGCTCACTCCTTTCTACGCCTCCCCGCAGGCCGACGGCGGCTACGACGTCGCGGACTACCGCGCCGTCGACCCGGTCTTCGGGGACCTCTCCGACGCCGACGCCCTGGTCCGCACCGCCCATGAGCTGGGCCTTCGCCTGATCGTCGACATCGTCCCGAACCACACGTCCGACCAGCACCCCTGGTTCCGGGAGGCGCTGGCCGGGCGCGGCCGTGAGCGGTATCACTTCCGCCCCGGCAAAGGCCGTGACGGTGAGCTGCCGCCCAACGACTGGGAGTCCGTGTTCGGCGGCCCGGCGTGGACCCGGGTCGCGGACGGCCAGTGGTACCTGCACCTCTTCGCCCCGGAGCAGCCCGACCTCAATTGGGAGAACGGCGAGGTGCGGGCCGAGTTCGAGTCCGTGATGCGGTTCTGGCTGGACCTCGGCGTGGACGGGTTCCGGATCGATGTGGCCCACGGCATGGTGAAGGCCGCCGGGCTGCCCGACATCGGCCACCGCGAGCAGGTACGGCTGATCGGCTCGCAGCAGCTCCCCTTCTTCGACCAGGACGGCGTCCACGAGATCCACCGGGGCTGGCGGCGGCTCCTCGACTCCTACGACGGTGACCGCATCGCGGTCGCCGAGGCGTGGGCACCGTCCGCGGAGCGGCTCGCCCTGTACGTACGGCCCGACGAGCTGCACCAGGCGTTCAACTTCCAGTACCTCCAGTGCCCGTGGGACGCGGCGGCCCTGCACCGGGTGATCGACGACTCGCTGCGGGCCACCGCGTCGGTGGGCGCCCCCACCACCTGGGTGCTGTCCAACCACGACGTGGTCCGCCACACCACCCGCTACGGCAGCCCGCGCCGGGCCAGGGCCGCGGCCCTGCTGATGCTGGCGCTGCCCGGCTCCGCGTACCTCTACCAGGGCGAGGAGCTGGGCCTCCCCGAGGTGGCGGAGCTGCCCGACGAGGTGCGCCAGGACCCGGCGTTCCACCGCGGCGACGGCCAGGACGGGCTCCGTGACGGCTGCCGGGTGCCGATGCCGTGGAGCGAGCAGGGCGCCTCGTACGGCTTCGGGCCCGGCGGGAGCTGGCTGCCGCAACCCCCGGGGTGGGGCGCCCTGTCGGTCGAGGCGCAGACCGGCGACCCGTCCTCGATGCTGGAGCTGTACCGCGCCGCGCTCGCCCTGCGCCGCACGCACCCGGCGCTCGGCGCGGGCGAGGGCGTCGAGTGGCTGCCCGTGCCGCCGGGGCTGCTGGCGTTCCGGCGGCGGGCGGAGGACGGCAGCGGGGTGGTGTGCGTGGTCAACACCACCGGCGCGACGGTCGACCTGCCGCGCCCGGGCGGTCCCGGCGGCCGCGTACTGTTCGCCAGCGTCACCGACTGCCTGGACTTCCCGACGCCCGCGCCCGGCGCGTACTCGGCGCCGGCACAGCCCCAGGCAGGCGCGACGCACGGAACCGTGCGTGTACCGGCCGACTCCTGCACGTGGTGGGCAATCTGACGTGCGCCCGGTACAGTCGCACCACATGACCGCGCGGCTAGCCGACATCGCAGCCCAGGCGGGGGTCAGCGAAGCCACAGTCAGCCGCGTGCTCAACGGCAAGCCCGGTGTGGCCGCGGCCACCCGCCAGTCCGTCCTTGCCGCACTGGACGTGCTCGGCTACGAACGCCCCGTACGGCTCCGTCAGCGCAGCGCCGGACTCGTCGGGCTCATCACGCCCGAGCTCGACAACCCCATCTTCCCCGCCCTCGCCCAGGTCATCGGCCAGGCCCTCACACGCCAGGGCTACACGCCCGTGCTGGCGACGCAGACCCCCGGCGGCTCCACCGAGGACGAGCTGACCGAGATGCTCGTCGAGCGCGGCGTCTCCGGGATCATCTTCGTGTCCGGTCTGCACGCCGACACCACGGCGGACACCCAGCGCTACGACCAGCTCCGCGGCAAGGGCGTCCCGTTCGTCCTCATCAACGGCTTCTCACCGCACATCCAGGCGCCGTTCGTCTCCCCCGACGACCGGGCCGCGATGAAGCTCGCCGTCACCCACCTCGCCTCGCTCGGGCACACCCGGATCGGTCTCGCGGTCGGCCCCAAGCGGTTCGTGCCGGTACTGCGCAAGATCGAGGGATTCCGCATCGGCCTGCGCGAGCGGCTCGGCCTCTCCCCCGAGGCGGCGGAGGAGCTGATCCAGCACTCCCTGTACACGCTCGAAGGCGGACAGGCAGCGGCGGCGTCGCTCATCGAGCGCGGCTGCACGGCCATCGTCTGCGCCAGCGACATGATGGCGCTCGGCGCCATCCGGGCCGCCCGCCAGAAGGGCCTGCACGTGCCGCGGGACGTGTCCGTCGTCGGCTTCGACGACTCCCCGCTCATAGCCTTCACGGACCCACCGCTGACCACCATCCGCCAGCCCGTGCAGGCGATGGGGCAGGCGGCCGTGCGGGCGCTCCTGGAGGAGATCGGCGGAACGCCCGCCCCGCACAGCGAGTTCGTCTTCATGCCCGAGCTGGTCGTTCGCGGTTCAACCGCGTCCGGGCCCCAGGGGCAGAGGTCATCCGAGAGGCGGACCGATGGCGATGAGAATCCGTTTGAAGGATGATCGAGCCGAAGGACCTTTCTGGCAGACTCGTCGCTCATGGATGACAGGACTTTGACCGCGTTGGAAGGCCGTTCGGCGGTACGCCAGGCCGCGTGGCGGCGGCTTCGCACCCCGCGGCATCCCCGTATCTGGTTCGAGGTCCTGCTCATCGCGGTCAGTTACGGCGTGTACTCGCTCATTCGCAACGCGGTACCGGAGCAGAAGGCGCAGGCGCTGCGGAACGCCGACTGGATCTGGCGTACGGAGCACAGCCTGGGCCTCGCCTTCGAGAAGGCCGTCAACCACGCGGCGGACTCGGTGAACTGGCTCATCGTGACGATGAACTACTACTACGCGACGCTGCACTTCGTCGTCACCATCGCGGTGCTCGTGTGGCTGTACCGGTGGCACCCGGGCCGTTACGCGGCGGGCCGCATGGTGCTGTTCCTCACGACGGCGGTCGCGCTGCTCGGCTACTACCTCTATCCGCTGGCGCCGCCGCGGCTGATGGAGAGCGAGAACTTCATCGACACGGTGCTGGTCCACCAGACGTGGGGCTCGATGGCCTCCGGTGACCTGAAGCACATGTCGAACCAGTACGCGGCGATGCCGTCCATGCACATCGGCTGGTCGCTCTGGTGCGGCCTGGCCGTCTTCGTGCTGGCCAGGGCGCCGTGGGCGAGGATCCTGGGGCTGCTGTACCCGGTGGCGACGCTGGTCGTCATCGTCGCGACCGCCAACCACTTCTGGATGGACGCCGTCGGCGGGATCCTGTGCCTCGGCTTCGGCGCCGGGCTCGTGTACGCGTGGTACGGGGCGCTGCCGCACCGGCTGCCGCGGTACGCGGCTGCGCGGAAGCCGGCCGCGGGCCCCGTGCCGGCGGCGGTTGCGTCCACGCCTGCGGCGGCCGCTGCTCCCGCGGCGGCTCCGGTCGCCGAGCCCTCGGGGACTTCGGCCGCAGCCGAGCCCGCCGGGGAGGCGCCGGCGTCGCCGGTCGGCGCCGGCCAGGCCCCGT
>NZ_JABWDV010000330.1 GCF_013362995.1 Streptomyces sp. TRM64462
GCCCGGCTCCGCAGGGAGGCCGAGCAGGTCAAGGCGGACGGCGAGGCCGAGGCCGAACGGCTGCGCGCCGCCGCACGCGCCGACGGCGAAAAGGTACTCGACGACGCCCGCAAGGCCGCCGACAAACGCCGCTCCGACGCCGCCACCCAGGCCGACCAGCTCATCACCGAAGCCACCACCGAAGCCGACCGCCTCGTCACGGAGGCCACCGACGAGGCCGAACGGCTGCGGGCCGAGGCCGCGGAGACCGTGGGCTCGGCGCAGCAGAGGGCGCAGCGCATCCGCGAGGAGGCGGAGCGGCACCGCAAGGAGACCGAGAAGGCCGCCGAGCAGGTGCGCGCCGAGGCCCGCGCGGAGGCCGACCGGCTGGTCGACGAGGCGCGGGAGGCCGCGGCCAAGCGGCGGACGGACGCGGCCGAGCAGGCGGACCAGCTCATGGCGAAGGCGCAGGAGGAGGCGCTGCGCGCGACGACCGACGCGGAGACGCAGGCCGACACGATGGTCGGCGCGGCCCGCAAGGAGGCCGAGCGGATCGTCTCCGAGGCGACCATCGAGGGCAACGGCCTGGTGGAGAAGGCCCGTACGGACGCGGACGAGCTGCTGGTCGGGGCGCGCCGGGACGCCAACGCCATAAGGGAACGCATGGAGGAGCTCCGTACGCGCACCGAGGCGGACATCGAGGAGCTGCACGAGCGGGCCCGCCGGGAGGCCGCCGAGCAGATGAAGGTGGCGGGCGAGCGCGCCGACAAGCTGGTGAAGACCGCCGAGCAGCAGCTCGCCGAGGCGGAGGCGAAGGCCAAGGAGCTGCTGTCGGACGCCAACTCGGAGGCGAGCAAGGTCCGTATCGCCGCGGTGAAGAAGGCCGAGGGCCTGCTGAAGGAGGCCAACAGCAAGAAGGCCGAGCTGACCCGCGAGGCGCAGAAGCTGAAGGAGGACGCCGAGGCGGAGGCCGACCGGCTGGTGGCCGAGGGGCGGCGCGAACTGGACGTGCTGGTGCGCCGGCAGGAGGACATCCAGACGGAGATCGGCCGTGTCCAGTCGGTGCTGGAGGCGTTGGAGTCTTTCGAAGCGCCTACGGGGAACGGCAAGGACGGCGTCAAGGCGGGGGCGGCAGCCGGCGGTACCCGTTCGAGTGGCAAGTCAAACACCGACTGAGCCACTCGAAAGGCTGGACATTCTCCCAATCAAACGGTCATCCGCTCGATGACACGCCGCTTCGGCCCCTAGGATTCCCCCTAACACCTCACCGGTCTCATTCGACAGGAACCCCATGAGCGACACTTCCTCCCCCTTCGGCTTCGAGCTCGTGCGGCGTGGTTACGACCGCGGTCAGGTGGACGACCGCATTACCAAGCTCGTCGCCGACCGTGACAGTGCTCTGGCCCGAATCACTGCTCTGGAAAAGCGCATCGAGGAGCTCCACCTCGAGACGCAGAACGCACAGGCCCAGGTGTCCGACGCCGAGCCGTCGTACGCGGGCCTCGGCGCGCGCGTCGAGAAGATCCTCCGGCTGGCCGAGGAGGAGGCGAAGGACCTGCGCGAGGAGGCCCGTCGCGCCGCCGAGCAGCACCGTGAACTCGCCGAGTCGGCGGCCCAGCAGGTGCGCAACGACGCCGAGTCGTTCGCCGCCGAGCGCAAGGCGAAGGCCGAGGACGAGGGCGTCCGCATCGTCGAGAAGGCGCAGGGCGAGGCCAACGCGCTGCGCGCCGAGGCGCAGAAGGACGCCCAGTCGAAGCGCGAGGAGGCGGACGCCCTCTTCGAGGAGACCCGTGCGAAGGCCGCGCAGGCGGCCGCCGACTTCGAGACGAACCTCGCCAAGCGGCGTGAGCAGTCCGAGCGTGACCTGGCCTCGCGGCAGGCGAAGGCGGAGAAGCGGCTCGCGGAGATCGAGCACCGCGCGGAGCAGCTGCGCCTGGAGGCGGAGAAGCTGCGTACGGACGCGGAGCGCCGGGCCCGCCAGACGGTGGAGACCGCGCAGCGCCAGGCCGAGGACATCGTGGCGGACGCGAACGCCAAGGCGGACCGTATCCGCAGCGAATCGGAGCGCGAGCTGGCGGCGCTGACGAACCGCCGCGACTCGATCAACGCCCAGCTCACCAACGTCCGCGAGATGCTGGCCACGCTGACGGGTGCCGCGGTCGCCGCGGCGAACGTGCCGGGCGACGACGAGCCGGTGACCCGCGGCGTCCCGGCGCAGCAGTCGCGCTGACCCCGGCGCCGGCCCGGTCGCCGGCCCGGCCGCCAGTCCGGTCGCCGGCCCGGCCGCTGATCCGGCGCTGACACCGCGTACGCCGCGTCGGCGCCCGAGCACACCGCGCTGACGTGCGGATACGGCGTCGCCCGTGCGTCGTGGCACCGGTCCCGTTCCCCCGTGGGGGCCGTCCTGCCGATGCACCCGAGGTGCTGAATCCTGTAGTCCACTTGGCCCCCCCGTCATTCCGGTGGCGGGGGGCTTCGTGCGCCCGTAGCGTGTGGCGCATGATCGAGCTTGAGGGCCTGACAAAACGTTTCGGAACGAAGACGGCCGTCGACCAACTCTCCTTCACGGTCCGTCCTGGAGTCGTGACGGGGTTCCTCGGGCCCAACGGGGCCGGCAAGTCGACGACGATGCGGATGATGCTGGACCTGGACGCGCCGACGAGCGGCAGCGTCCGGATCGACGGGCGGCACTACCGGGAGCTGGACGAGCCGCTGAAGTACATCGGTGCCCTGCTGGACGCCAAGGCGATGCACGGCGGACGCAGCGCGTACCACAACCTCCTCTGCCTGGCGCAGTCGAACCGCATCGCGGAGCGCAGGGTGGCGGAGGTGCTCGACATGGTCGGGCTGACGGCGGTGGCGAAGAAGAAGTCGAAGAACTTCTCCATGGGCATGGGCCAGCGGCTGGGAATCGCGGCGGCGCTCCTCGGCGATCCGCGCATTCTGCTGTTCGACGAGCCGGTCAATGGTCTGGACCCGGAGGGAATTCACTGGATCCGCAATCTCATGAAAGCACTTGCGGCGGACGGCCGGACGATCTTCGTCTCCAGCCATCTGATGAGTGAAATGGCGCTGACGGCGGATCACTTGATCGTCATCGGCCAGGGCAGGCTGCTCGCGGACACGACGATGGCGGATTTCATCCAGCGGAACTCGCGCAGCTATGTACGGCTGCGTTCACCGCAGCAGGAGCAGGTCAAGGACGTCCTGGCGTCCGACGGCAGCACACCGGTCCAGACCGATGACGGGGCGTTCGAGATCGACGGCGCGTCGACCGAGCGGATCGGCGAACTCATGGCGGAGCACGGGATCGTGCTGCACGAGCTGAGCGCCCAGCGGGCCTCGCTTGAGGAGGCCTTCATGAGGATGACCGCCGGCGCGGTCGAGTACCACGCGCACAACGCCGTAGAACAGCCCCAGCAGCCCCAGTGGGGCGCGGGCGTGAAGGGGGCCTGAACGATGGCATCGGTACCGGCGGTCCTCCAGTCGGAGTGGACCAAGATCCGTACGGTCGCGTCGACGATCTGGACGCTGCTGAGCGCCCTGCTCGTGACGGTGGCGGTGGGCGCGGCGATGAGCGCCGTGATGAGGTCGGTGTTCGACGAGCTGTCGACGATCGAGCGGGCGACCTTCGACCCGACGCTGGTCAGCTTCTTCGGGATGACCCTGGGGCAGCTCGCGATGGTGGCGTTCGGCGTCCTGGTCGTGGGCACCGAGTACAGCACCGGGATGATCCGTACGTCGCTGGCGGCGGTGCCGCAGCGCGGGACGCTCCTGTTCAGCAAGATCGCCGTGGCGGGGCTGCTGGCGCTGGCGGTGGGGCTCGTCACCAGCTTCCTGTCGTTCTTCGTGGGGCAGGCGCTGCTGGGTGATCACCGGGCGTCGATCACGGACGACAACGTGCTGCGGGCGGTGATCGGCGGCGGGCTCTACATGGGCCTCATCGCGGTCTTCTCGATGGGCGTCGCGGCGATGCTGCGCTCGTCGCTGCTGTCGCTGGGCATCCTCGTGCCGCTGTTCTTCCTGGTGTCGCCGATCCTCGCGGCCGTGCCCAAGGCCAAGGAGGTGGCCCACTACCTCCCCGACCGGGCGGGCGGGAAGATCATGGAGGTGGTGCCCGGCGCCATGGGCCAGGAGGCGGCGCCGTACGGGCCGTGGGGCGGTCTGGGCATCATGGCGCTGTGGGTGGCGGCGGCCCTGGTGGGCGGCTACCTGGTGCTGAAGCGGCGGGACGCGTAGCCGCACGCGGGCACGGGGCGCGGGCGCGGCGGAGCGGGGTACGGTCTTTTCGGGTACGGACGGAACCGTCAAGGCCGTACCACCCTCTTACCTCCTACGGGTGGCGCTTCGGCGTGCGCGCGCCGCCGCCCGCTGTGTGAACCGATCTGTCGATAGGGCTGAAGAATGATCGAGGCAGTCGGCCTGACCAAGCGCTACGGCGCCAAGACCGCTGTGGAGGATCTGTCCTTCCAGGTGCGTCCGGGGGCCGTGACCGGCTTCCTGGGGCCGAACGGCTCCGGGAAGTCGACCACCATGCGCATGATCCTCGGCCTTGACCGGCCCACGTCCGGGCACGTCACGGTCGGCGGCCACGGCTTCCGGCAGCTGCCGAACGCCCCACGGCTGGTCGGGGCCCTGCTGGACGCGCGGGCGGTGCACGGCGGGCGCACGGCCCGCAGCCACCTGCTGGCGCTGGCGCAGCTCGCCGGCATCCCGGAGCGGCGCGTGGACGAGGTGCTCGGGGTGGTCGGCCTCCAGGACGTGGCCCGCAGGCGCACCAAGGGCTTCTCGCTCGGCATGGGCCAGCGGCTCGGTATCGCCGCGGCCCTGCTGGGCGACCCGCAGGTGCTGCTCTTCGACGAACCCGTCAACGGCCTGGACCCCGAGGGCATCCTGTGGGTGCGCAACCTCATGAAGGCGCTGGCGGCCGAGGGCCGTACGGTCTTCGTCTCCTCGCACCTGATGAGCGAGATGGCGCAGACCGCCGAGCACCTCATCGTGATCGGGCGCGGCCGGCTGATGGCCGACATGAGCGTCAAGGACTTCATCGCGGCGAACTCGGCCGGGTTCGCGCGGGTGCGCACCCCGCAGGACGCGCCGGAGCAGCGCGAGAAGCTGACCGCCGCGCTGACGGAGGCGGGCGGGTACGTCATGCCGGAACGCGACGGCGCGCTGCGCGTGACGGGGCTGCCCCTGCCCCGTATCAGCGACCTGGCGCACGGCGCGGGCGTCCGCCTGTGGGAGCTCTCGCCGCACCAGGCCTCCCTGGAGGAGGCGTACATGCGCATGACCCAGTCGGCGGTCGACTACCGCTCCACGGAGGACGAGCGCGCGGGCCTGATGCAGCCGCTGCCCCCGGGCTCCGCGCCGCCCGCCCCGGCCGTCCCCGAGGTCCCGGCGGAAGCCTGGTACGTCCCGCCGCCCCCGCCGCCGGCACCGACGCCCGCCCCGGAGGCGGCCGCCGACGGGCCCGCCGCCGACGCGCCCGACGCCGCCGTACCGTCGACCGAACGCCGTATCGAGGACGCCCGATGACCACCGCTCCGTACACCTCGCCGATTCCCGTGCGGCGTGCCCGTCTCGGGGACGCGCTCGCCTCCGAGTGGACCAAGATCCGGTCACTGCGGTCCACGATGTGGACGCTCGGTGTGATGACCACGGTCGTGGTGGGTGTCGGGTTCCTGCTGGCCTGGGCGATCGGGCAGGTGCCGGACGAGGGCGAGTCGGTCCCCAGCGGCGGGGTCCTGGAGCTCGGGATCGTCGGCATGCTGCTCGGCTCCGTCTGCGTGATCACGCTCGGCGTACTGACGATCACGTCCGAGTACGGTACGGGCCTGATCCGTACGACCCTGACCGCCTGCCCCAGCCGCGGCCGGGTGCTCGCCGCGAAGTCGATCGTCTTCTTCGTGGTCGTCTTCGTGATCAGTACGGCCGTCTCGGCGCTGAGCGCCCTCGTCCAGACCGGCATGATCGGCACCAGCGGCGGCGCCACCGCCGAGCACTGGTTCCGCGCCACCGTCGGAGTCGGCCTGTTCATGGCGACGCTCGGGCTGTTCTCGCTCGCGGTGGGCACGATGCTGCGGCACTCCGCCGGCGCCATCACCACCATGATCGGGCTGGTGCTGCTGCCGTTCGTGCTGGCCATCGGGATGTACGCGGAGTCGCTGGAACGGCTGCGCACGGTGCTGGTCGAGTACTCGATCCCCAGCCTGCTGTCCCGCCTGTACAGCGGCACCACGAACTTCGGCGGCGGCACGCCCGCCGGCTGGGACCCGCTGTGGATCATGCTGGGCGTGACGGCCGCGGCGCTGGCCGGGGCGTATCTGACCCTGAGCCGCCGGGACGTGTAGGCCGGGGGCGCTGCCCCTTCCCGAACTGGGGGCTTCGCCCCCAGACCCCCGTGTCGCTCCCCCAAGCTCTTCGAGCAGGGGGTACCCCCAGAACGGCGCTCGTCCTCAAACGCCGGACGGGCTGAAAAAATCAGCCCCTTGGGGGTCCCCCCTGTTCGAAGAGCTTGGGGGAGTTTGAGGAGCGGGGGTTCGGGGGCAGAGCCCCCGATTCGGGAAGGGGCGGGGTGGGGGGAGAACCACCGGACACGACCTAGGCCGTTTCTTTCGGATCATCTTGCCGACCAGATGAAGATGGCGGCGATGTGGAGTCCGGCGAGGTAGATGGTGGCGGTCTTGTCGTATCGAGTGGCCAGACCGCGCCA
>NZ_JABWDV010000331.1 GCF_013362995.1 Streptomyces sp. TRM64462
TCCACCGCGCGGGCGAGTGGGCGCGCGGGATCGGCGTGCTGGACCCTGTCTTCGGGGTGTGGGAGGAGTCGGACCTCGCCCGGCTGGACCCCGCACCGCTGAAATCGCTGCCGACCGCCACGGCGGGCGGCACCCGGGATCCCGGGCGCTCCGGCTCTGTCACGGCGGAGCCCGCGGAGCCTGCGGAGCCTGCGGAGCCGGATCTGGCGGCGGCCTGGTTCGTCTGGTCGCGGTTCGCCGACGACTACGTGACGGACCGGTACGTCGAGAGCCGGGACGTCCCGGGAGTACGGGAGTTCCTCGCCCGCCTGCGGGAGTTCGCGCCTGCCGGCGCCGGGGGCCCGCGGTGGCGGCCGGGCAACCCGGTGGAGCGTGGCCTGGCCGAGCTGTGGTCGCGCAGCGCGGTGCTGTCCGCGCCGCAGTGGCGCGAGGAGCTCCGGGCGGCGCTGGACGGGGCCGCAGGTGAGGTGGTCGAGTGGCTCACCGAACTGGTCGTCAGCCGGACGGCGCTGTCCGATGCCGGGGCCGGGGCGCGCCGGGACGCCTTCTCCCGTGTGGTGCTCGGCCAGTTGGCGCGGCTGCGGCCGGCGCCGCTGCTCGTGGAGGCACGCAGGGCCCTCGCCGCCGCTGCCGAGCCGTCCGGGCGGGGCACCGCTACCGGCACCGCCACCGGCCCCGCCACCGGCCCCGGCCTGTGGCCGACCGTCGCCGCGACCGGTGCCGGTATGCGGCTCTGGCAGCCGGGTGGCGCGCCCTCCGGGTGGACCTCGGGCGAACGGGTCGCGCGGCTCGCCGCCAGGGTGGCCGGCTGCTTCGACGACCGCGGCGCGTACAGCGAGGCCTGCGACAGCCGCGTCGCCGAGTCCACGATGCTGCTGGCGCTGCTGCGCCGCGAGCGCGTCCTCACCGGGACCCAGGAGTCGCTGCTGCGGTTCCTGGACCGCCGCAGGCGGGACCCCGCTCTGAACGCGGTCGAGCGCCGCCTCGCCGAGATCGCCCTGGGCGAGTCCACCGGACCGTGCGATGCCGAGGAACTGCTGGCGGGCTTCGCTCACTTCACCTCGGAACGCAAGCGGCTGATGCTGGGCACATACCTGGCGGTCCTCGGAGCCGGGCCGTACCCGGAGGTCGACCTCGCCGGCCTCGACTACCGCGGCTTCGCGATCTGGAGGTCGGTCTGTGCGCGGTGAAGATCCTCAATGCCTATGGCCGCGGGCGGCCTGACCTGGTCGGCGAAGAGGACCGGGAGTTCCTCCTCACCCGACTGCGCGCGGGCCGGCGCGACATCTGGGAGGCCAACATCGGCGCCCATCTGCTCGCCCTGCTGGCCGTCCACGAGTTCGCGCCCGGCGGCCGGGTCGTACGGGACGGGATCGAGGCGGTCGTGGCCGTGCGCAACCCGGACGGCGGTGTGCCGTTCATCCCCGACTACGCCGTATTCTTCGGCGCACTGGGCGGGCTCGCGCTCGCCGAGACCGGCGCCGATCCGCTGCTGCTGGCCAGGATCGGCGAATACCTGCTCCAACAGCAGAACGCAGGCGGCCACTGGCCGTACACCGAACGGGTGACCCAGGACGACGTCGAGACCGCGGGCGCCGTCATCGAGACCCTGCGGGCCATCGACCCGGTCCGCTACCGGACCGCCCTGGACCGCGGCGGCGCGTACCTGGCCGGCATGGCCAACCCGGACGGCGGCTTCCCCACCTACGTGTCCGGCCACCCCTCCGAGATCGTGATGACCGCGAACGTCGTCAACGCCCTCGCACCCGACTGGGACACCTACTCCGGGATCCTGAACCCCGCGGTGGCCTTCCTGCTCGGGGCGCAGCAGCCGGACGGCACCTTCGAGCGCAGCTGGAGCCTGAGCGAGGCACACGCGATCCGCCGAGTCCTGCACGCCCTGCACCGTGTACCCGACGGCGAGCTCCCGCGCTTCCGGCAGGGCATCGACCAGGTCCGCGACCGCGCCGAGGCCTACCTGCACCAGACCCAGAACCTCGACGGGGGACAGACCGCGGGCGACACCAGCGATCCCATCAGCACCGTGCACTCACTCAGCGCCCTGTCCGTGCTGGACGGCCCGGAGACCCGGGAGCGGCGTGAGCAGGGCCTCGCCCACCTGCTGAGCCGGCAGCGCCCGGACGGCGGCTTCACGTCCAAGCCCGACCAGGTCGCCCCGCGCCCCATCCCGTACAACTTCCCGAACATGGCGGGGATCTACGTCTTGACCGCGCTGGGCGACCTGCGGCGGCATGGCCATCTGCCCGGCTGCCCGCCCAGCGCCGCGGCACCGCCGTCCTCGCGCACCGCCGCTGCCGACGAGGCGTGGCCCCTGTCCCCGGCATCCTGGGGTTCGACGCTGCGAACTGGTACGACTACGTCATCGTCGGCGCGGGATCCTCGGGATGCGTGCTGGCCAACCGGCTCAGCGAGGACCCGGCCGTCAACGTCGCCCTGATCGAAGCCGGCGACTCCGCCACCACCCGCGAGCTCCACGTGCCCGCGGCGTACGGACGGCTGATCCAGAGCTCGTACGACTGGAACCTGTGGAGCGAGCCCGAACCGGGCCTGGGCGGCCGCCGCCTGCCTCTCCCCAGGGGCCGCACACTGGGCGGCTCCAGTGCCGTGAACGCGATGATCTACATCCGCGGTCACCGCTCCGACTACGACGCCTACGCCGCCCGGGGCGCGACCGGCTGGTCCTACGACGAGGTGCTGCCGTACTTCCGCCGCTCCGAGGACAACGAGCGCGGTGCCGATGCCTACCACGGCACCGGCGGGCCGCTGAGCGTGTCCGACCCGCGCAGCCGCCACCCACTGGCCGACGCTTTCCTCGACGCCTGCGAGCAGGCGGGACACCCCCTGAACCCCGACTTCAACGCGGCCGTCCAGGACGGCGCCGGCCGCTACCAGCTGACGCAGCGGCAGGGCCGCCGGTGCAGTACCGCCACCGCGTTCCTGCTCCCCGCGGTGTCCCGGCCGAACCTCACCGTCATGACCGGGGCGACAGTGCAGCGGATCCTGATCGAGCATGGCCGAGCCACCGGCGTGCTGGCCCGGCGAGATGGCCGGGAGTTCACTGTCGCGGCCGGGCAGGAGGTCGTCGTCTGCGCGGGCAGCTACCACTCCCCGCAGCTGCTCATGCTCTCCGGTATCGGCCCGGCGGCCGAACTGGCCGCCCACGGCATCCGGATCCAGCAGGATCTGCCAGTCGGCGAAGGGCTGCAGGACCACCTCGCGGTGCCGCTGGTCTGGCTCACCGACGAACCGACCCTGCACGCCCGGTCCACGCCGCACAACCTCGACCTGGCCTGGCACGAGGGCCGCGGGCCGATGACCTCCAACGGCAGCGAGGCCGGTGCGTTCCTGCGCACCCGCGACGGCCTGCCCGCACCGGATGTCCAGCTCGGCTTCGCCCACGCGATCTGGCATGAAGAGGGCCTCGGCGACACCCGGCACAACGGCTACACCATCCTGGTCTCGTTCCTCCATCCCGCCGGCCGAGGCCGGGTCGCCCTCCGGTCGGCCGCGCCCGACCACACGCCGCGCATCCTCGGCAACTTCCTCACGGACCAGGCCGACGCGCACAGCGTGGCGGACGGGCTGAGGCTCGCGCTGGACATGGCCGGTCAGCCTGCCCTGCGGGCCCGCGGCGGCCGCCCCTTCCTGCTCCCCGCCGAGGACGACGACCGCGCCCTGGTGGAGTTCGCCCGGCGCACCGGCAGCACGACGTACCACCCCACCTCGACCTGCGCGATCGGCCGTGTCGTCGACGAACGGCTCCGCGTCCTGGGAATCGAGGGTCTGCGCGTCGCGGACGCCTCCGTGCTGCCGGCCGTCCCGCGCGGCAACACCAACGCGGCCGCCATCATGGTCGCCGAGAAGGCATCCGACCTGATCCGCCGACGCGACCCCCTGGCGGGCGCCACCGCCACCCTGCCGCAGAGGTCTGCCGGGTACGAGCGGACCCGGACCCGGGACCAGAACCGGACCCGGAACCGGGACCAGAACCGGACCCGGAACCGGACCCAGGCCCGGGACCGACTGCACGAGCTCGGAGCGAACGCCGCCCCCGTCGACCCCGCCGATCTCGACACCCTCTGGACCCGACTGGACACCGTCCGCCCCGACCAGATCCTCGGCACCTGGCGCGGCACCGCCCTCAACACCGGCCACCCCACCGCCGACCGCCTCCGCGCACTGCGCTGGTACGGCAAGGCCTTCCACTCACCCGACGAGGTCGAGCCGATGATCTGCCGCGACGAGAACGGAAACCTGTACGCCGACACACAGGCGGCCGGCGGTGGCGGACGACTCCTGTCACTGCCCTTCCGCGGCGAGATCACCACCGCGCTCCTGTACGACACCAAGCCCGTCGTCGACTACTTCAAGCAGGCCGACGAAGACACCCTGATGGGCATCATGACCGGCAGCGACCGCCCTTCGGAGGCAGGGCACCCGTTCTACTTCGTACTCCTGCGTCCGTAAGCGAACGGGCCCGGCACCTGGCGGCCTGACCGACATGACGTCCGGCCGCCGAGCGAGCCGTCGAGACCATGCTTATCGATGTCGCCACCCTGACGGCGTCAGCCTCATGGCCACCGTCGAGATGCGCCTCCTCCGGACCCGACGGAGCCTGAGGCCATGTCGAGTCCGGAGCAGCCCCCCGAGTCGGGGAGTCCGTCGTCGGCGGGCGGAGGCCGCGAGGGTGCCGGTCGAGCCTGGGGACCCCGCCCGCCGAGCCGGTCCCGCACGGGGTGGATCGTCGGGTGCTCGTGTCTGGCCGTGGTGGTCCTCGCGGTGATCCTCGTTGTGGTCCTCCTCCTCGTCGCCGGTGGTGACGAGGAGCCGGAGCGCGAGGTGCCGCCGTCGCCCACGGGTGTGCGTCCCACGGCAACGACTGCCAGCCCCGGCCGGCCACAGGAGGAGGGGCCGGAAGGGGACGTTCAGATCACGTCGTGTGCCGTCGACTCCCTCACGAACCTCGCCAGGGCAGAGCTCTTGATCACCAACCGGTCCAGCAAGCCCAGCAACTACATCGTGCAGATCGAATTCGTCGACGCGTCCGGCCGGCGGCTGGACGAAGGGTACGCCGCCACGAACAACGTCGCGCCAGGCCAGCAGTCGTCCGTGGCGGCCCAAGGGCTGACTCAGATCGATGGCCCCATCACCTGTCGGATCGCCGACGTCACGCGCTTCGCATCGTGAAGGTGGATCTCGTTGCAGAAGCTCGTGCGGATCGAGGCCGGAGCCCCGGACAGCGGGGAAGACCAGCGTGTCGAGCGCGCACCAGGTGTACAGGGTGCGGCCGTCGGTCTCGTACCGGTGAGGGGGCGGATTCAGGGTGAGGCCGTAGCCGGTGATGCGGCCATCGGCGTCGTACTCGGTGTCGGGCGTGGACGAGTGCCTGGCGGATCTCCTCGGCCGGCGGCCAGCAGCGTCAGCAGAGGGTGCAGCAGCGCCGGTTCCAGGCCGGGGGCGCTGGTGAGCGCGTCGTTGAAGCGGGCGGCGAAGTCCTGGGTGTCGGTGTCCACGACGGGTCCTTCCCTTCGCTGCGTGGAGGGGTCTGATGCCGCCGACCGTAGGGTCTGCCCCCGCGGTGAGGGTCAAGCCCGCGGGCCGCAGCCGCGCGGATCGCCGGCCCAGCACAGGTCGCTCTCCGCCAAGTCGGCCTGGTGCGCGGCCTCGAACGTCTCGATCCGATCCAGGATCTGCTGGTGGGCCGCGATGCGCCGGCGCAGCCGTTCGCGGGAGCGGTGCAGCAGCTCGGCCAGGTGCGAGCCGACCTGTCCGTCGGCGCCGTCGAGATACGCCGTGGTCAGTTCGCGGATCTCGGCGACGGTCAGGCCCAGGCCGCGCAGCTCGCCGATGAACCGCACGCACCACAGGGCGTCGGCGGTGTAGAGCCGGTAGTTGGCCGGGCTGCGGCCCAGGGTGTAGACGAGGCCGAGGTCGGTGTACGCGCGCAGCGTCTTGACCGGTACCCCGGTCCGGCGGGACAGCTCTCCGACCGTCATCGGCCGCGCCCGGTTCCCACCTATGACGAAATCCTTTCCGGATCCTTTCCGGTGGTCTCAGGCGGCGCAGCAGGACAGCTTGGTGACGTCGCGGGTGTACGTCTGGGCCGCGAGCTTCAGGCCCTCGGCCATGGTCAGGTACGGGCACCACAGGTCGGCCATCTGCCGCACCGTCATCCCGCCCGCCAGCGCGTAGACGGCGGTGGCGATGACGTCACCGGCACCGTCGGCCAGGACGTGTGCACCGAGGAGACGGCCGGTGGCGGCGTCGGCGACGAGCTTGATCAGGCCGCGGGTGTCGCGGTTGACCAGCGCACGCGGCACGTACGGAAGCGGCAGGACGCGGCAGTCGCAGGTGTAGCCCTGGGCGACGGCCTCGGCGTCGGTCAGGCCGGCGGAGGCGATGGCCGGAGTGGTGAAGGTGACCCGCGGCAGGTGGCGGTAGTCCACCGTGCGCCCGGTGCCGTCGAAGGCGTTGTCGGCGATCAGGGCACCGTGGGCGGAGGCGACGTAGACGAACTGGGGGTGACCGGTGACGTCCCCGGCCGCCCAGATCCGCCGGTTCGCCGTACGCAGCTGCCCGTCGACGACGACTTCCCCCCGCGCGCCCGTGGTGACCCCGACCGCCTCCAGGTTCAGGCCGTCGGTGACCGGGCGGCGGCCGGTGGCCACCAGCAGCTCATCGGCGCGCAGCTCCAGCCTCCTGCCCTCCCTGGTACGGGCGGTGGCCACGATCCCGCCCGAGTCCCGGCGCACGGTGGTGAGGCGGGTGTGGGTGTGGACGGTGATGCCCTCATCCGCGAAGACGTCCTGAAGGGCTGCGGAGATCTCCGGTTCCTCGCCGGAGGCGAGGCGGCTGCGGGCCACCACGGTGACCCTGGTGCTCAGGCGGGCGAACAGCTGGGCCTGCTCCAGCCCGACATACCCGGCGCCCAGGACCAGCAGGCTCTCCGGCAGCACGTCCAGGTCCATGGCGGTGGTGGAGGTCAGGTAGCCGGCCTCCGCCAGGCCGTCGACGGGCGGCGCCCACGGGGCCGAGCCGGTGGCGATCAGGTAGTGCGCGGCGTGGATCCGGCGGCTGCCGCCGCCGTCGCCCGGCGTGACGTCCAGGGCGGGGTCGTCCCGGTCGCCGGTGAAGCGGGCGGTGCCGGGCAGGATGTCCCAGCCGTACTCGGTGGCCAGGTCCGTGTACTTCTCCGCCCGCATCTCCTGGACCAGCTTGTCCTTGCCGTCGATCAGCGCGTCGAAGTCCACCGGCCCGGCCTCGGTGCGGATGCCGGGGAAACGCTGCCCATCCAGCGCGCCGCGGCGGGCCCCGGCGGCGGCCAGCAGCGCCTTGGACGGCACACATCCGGTGTTGACGCATGTGCCGCCGGTGGTGGCCCGCTCGACCATCGCCACCGAGCGGCCCTTGCGCCGGGCGGCGATCGCGGCGGCGAACGCCCCGCCGCCCGAACCGATGACCGCCAGGTCGAAACCGTTGTCCGCTTGGCTCACCGCGGCACCTCCTCGCCTGCGGGACCGTGTGATCGGAACCGTTCTATGCGCTTTCCCGAATAGCCCCTGAGGACATACTATGCGGCTAGGCGAATAGTTCCAGTTGTGGAGGCCCCCGATGACCGACCGCGCCACCACCGCCACCGCCCCTCCTGCCCGGGAGGGCGTGGAGGAGGTGCCGTGTACCCATCTGGGCACGGTGGCGAAGTTCTTCCGCGCTCTGGCCGACCCCACCCGCCTGAAGCTGCTGGAGTACATCCAGCGCGGCGAGCGCACCTCCGCCGACTGCGTCGCCTACGCCGGCATCTCCCAGCCGCGCGTCTCGGTCCACCTGTCCTGCCTGGTCGACTGCGGCTACGTCACGGCCCGCCGCGACGGCAAGAAGCTGCGCTACTCCGTGGGCGACCCGCGCGTGGCCGACCTGATCGTGCTCGCCCGCTCCCTGGCCGCTGACAACGCCACCGCCCTGACCTGCTGCACCCGCATCCCCGACAGCGAACGCCGCTGACTGCCACACCGTGCAGGCCGCGATTGCCGGTCGCGGCCTGCAGCGGCGTGGTCACGTCGCCTGTGAAACCTTGATCATTGTCCTGCCGCAGCAGCAGGTCGGGCTCTGCCGGCCGCCGCATGTGGCCGGGGCGCCCTTGGTCACCGTCAGCTCGCAGCCGCAGTTCTCGTCCGGGCAGCGGTAGACCTCTCCTTCGCGGAACGGCATCGCTCTCACCTCTCACCTCTCGCTTCTCGCGTTCTCGCGTTCTCGCCGGACACGAGTAACGCTAGAACCCGGCCCCAGGGGCAGGGTCAACACTGGAGGTGGAAGGAGGCCGACCATGGCGTCACCCATGCTCACCATCGGGCAGGCCGCCCGGGCCGCAGGACTCACCCGGAAGGCGGTCCGCGTCTACGAGGCCAGGGGCCTGCTGCCGGAGGCGGAACGCAGCACGGCCGGCTACCGGCTCTACAGCCCCGGCGACGTCGAACTGCTGGCCTTCATCCGACGGGCCCGCGCTCTCGGCCTGCATCTCGACGACGTACGCGAAGTGCTGGAGATCCGCCGAGGCGGCCGACCGCCTTGCGACGCCGTCCGCGACCTCCTCGACGCCCGTGTCGCCGAGATCGACACCACTGTGGCCGACCTGCTCGCCCTGCGTCAGGCCCTCACCGACACCCGGCGAGCGGCTGATGAACGTCCCTGCGCGGAGTCGTCCGAAGTCTGCCCGATCATCGAAGACGCCTGAGCCGGCCGGCCGGCACCCGCGGACACCGTTCCGGTGCGCTGGTGGCGGTCCTCAGGCGGCGGGTGTGAGTTCGGCGCGGCCGAAGAGGAGGGCGTAGCCACGGGGCAGGTCCGCGAGGAGGCGGTGGGTGAGGTCGTCGCCCGCGAGGTCGGCGATCACGCTGAGGACCGTTCCCGTGGCCCAGCGGGCCTCGGGCACGGTGAGCGGCGCGAGGTCGCGGGCGACGGTCTCGACGAACTCGGGGCCGGTGACGGGTTCGGTCACCGGTATCTGCGCGGCGAGGAGGGCGCCGGCCTGGGGAGGCAGGAGGTGTACGAGGTCGATGCGTTCGTCGCCGATGACGTGACCGCCCAGCACGGTCAGCACGGCCCGCAGCACGCGTTCCGCCTCGGCGGGGGTGTCGTAGCGGCCGGCGGTGCGTACGCGCTCGACGAGTTCGTCCCACCTCATGTTGTGTGCCCTTTCCTCCCCGCCGCCGGGTCGGCGGCGGGGAACATCACGTCAAGTCGTCGTTCCTGTGGGTACGTGTCAGGCCGCACGGGGGCGGCCGAAGAGCAGGTCGTAGCCCGGGGGGAGCTGCGTCAGGACGCGCTCCGTCAGGTCGTCGTCGCAGCCGTCGGCGACGACGCTGAGGACGGCGCCGACATCCCACTTGGCGGTCTCCTCCGTGGCCCCGTCGATCCACGCCGCGGTGGCGCGGACGAACCGCTCGGGTGAGAGGGGCTCCGCGGCCTGCAAGGGGTTGAGCAGGATCAGCGAGAAGGTCTCCGGCAGACGTGCGGCCAGGTCGCTCCGCACGTCGCCCACCAGGTGGGCGCCGAGCAGTGCCAGCACGACGCGGGCCGCGCGTTCCGCCTCGTGGCGGGAGGAGTACTCGCCGCGTTCCTGGACGCGCTCCAGGAAGGGTTCCCACCGTATGCGCATGGCGCTGGGCCTTCCGGTCGCCGGCCACGCGGAGTGCGGGCCCCGGCGGCGGGGATCGGTGCCGGGGCCTGACTCCGTGCGGCCGTACGCGGGTGATCAGCTCTCGATCTGCCGCTGTGCGGCGCCTTCGCCGACGCTGATGGCGATCTTGCGCGGCTTGGCGCGTTCGGCGATCGGGATACGCAGGGTCAGGACGCCCGCGTCGTAGCCCGCCTCGATGCGCTCGGCGTCGAGGGTGTCGGCCAGCATGACCTGGCGGGAGAACACACCCAGGGGGCGTTCGGACAGCTCGACCTGCACGTCCTCGGCCCTGACCTGGGGCCGACGCTCGGCCTTCACCGTCAGCATGTTGCGCTCGACGTCGACGTCGATGGCGTCCGGGGAGACGCCCGGGAGGTCGAAGGCGATCACGTACTCGTCACCCTCGCGGTACGCGTCCATCGGCATCGGCGTGGGCCGCGACCATGTGCCCGCCGAACCCACGAGCCGCTGAGCGAGCCGGTCGAGTTCCTGGAACGGATCGGTGCGCATCAACATCGGTCAACACCTCCAGTGAAATCAGGCACTTCATGCCAATGCGCTTCACCTGTATCCGGTTGTAGCATGTCATCGTTCCTATGACAACCGTGGCCGTCATCGGTTCGTTGACGGCCTGGAAGCAGTGGTGAGAGGAGGCCCCTCGTGGGCGGAACGGGGCAGTCGGCGTCGCCGGAACCGGGCCCTTCTTCCCTGGTCGCCGCGGCGGCGGCGCTGACCGCCATCGAGGAGGCGGTCCGCGCGGCGGCCGATCCCGCCGCCGGTACGCCGGGCGGCACCGACGCGGCCGAGGCGGCGGACGCGGGCGAGGCGGCGGACGCGGGCGAGGCGGTCGTCGGTCCGGAGCCGGGTGGCCCCGAGCAGGCCCTGGCGGTGCTGCTCATGCTGCGCGAGGTACGGCGCAGCCTGGACGCCTGGGAGCCCGGCCTGATCGAGGCCGCCCGCACGGCCGGCGCGAGCTGGGCGGACCTCGCCGGGCCGCTGGGCGTCGCGAGCCGCCAGGCCGCCGAGCGCCGCTATCTGCGCGTGCGGCCCGGGGGAGAAGGCGCCACGCGGGACCAGCGGGTCAAGGCGACGCGCGACCGCCGGGCGGCCGACCGGACCGTCTCCGCGTGGGCGCGCGACAACGCGGCGCAGCTGCGGCAGCTCGCCGGGCAGATCACGGCGCTGGACGATCTGCCCCGCCGGGCGCGCCCGCCTCTGGAGGGCCTCGCGCGGGCGCTGGCCACCGACGACGCCGCCGACCTGATCGGCCCGCTCGGCGACACCGGCGCCCACCTCCGGCATCACCACCCGGAGCTGGCGCAGCGAGTCGACGACGTCATCCGGCGGACCGACGAGCTACGCCGCACCAGCGACCACCGCCGCCGCACACTCAGCTGACCCGAGCGCGACACCACCAGACGGCGGGCCTTGGCAGGTGGATCCCGCTCGGTACTGCCCGGTCCCCGGCCGATGCCCCCGTCAGCCTGCCGGGTACGGCGGTGCGGACGGCAGCGGAGAGCGGGACCAGCGGACGGGGTTGCCGTCGGGGCCGTCGGTGAGCCAGCAGCCGTCGCCCAGGGGCTCCAGTTCGTACGGGCTGCTCGCCTCGACGGCGATCTCGCCGCCGACCGCGCCGGTGCGCACGTCGACCAGGTGGTACCGGAACCACTCCTCCTCGTCCTGGCTCTCACCGCCCAGGGTGACCACGGCCGTGTCGGGGGTCAGATAGCCGCCGCTCCATTCCACGAAGGTCTCCTCCGGGTCGTACCCGAAGGCCTCGACGGGCAGCGTGAAGAGCACGTCGCCGCTGGGGTGGCGGTGGAAGGCGACGTCCGCCTGCCCGTGGTCGACCGTCATGAACTGCTGGCCGTCCGGCGCCAGGTCGATCAGGCAGCGGTCCCACCACGGGTACGTCACGAACTCCGGCTCGCCGTCAGCCCCGGCCGTACCCCGCAGAATGACGGAGCCGTCCTGGCCCTCACCGATGTCGAGGTAGACGCTGCCGTCCACCGGGTGCACGTGGTGGTGGGCGCCGTGCCCGACCGTCTCCAGCTCCCTGCGAACGAGGACCGCCCCGCTCTCGGCGTCGTACACGACCCACTGGTCTCCGTCCCCGCGTCCGGCCATCGCGTCCGGCCGGTAGACCCACACGGTCCGGCCGTCCAGCGACAGCGCGCAGCCGGGCCGGTGGCCATGGGGCACGTCGGAGTGCGGCGCGAAGTCCGACGCCCACACGAGGTCACCGGTGCGTGTGAGGCAGACGACTCCGTTCAGCGTCGTATACACGACTCGCTCCAGATCGGGCCGGACCGCCGACGCCACGACCTCGTCGCCGGCCCGCGGCTGGAACACCGCGGCGGGCTCCAGCGTCCCGAAGGCGCCGGGGTCCAACACGTAGGCATGGATGCACCCGCCGCGGTGGCGTGTGATGACCTTCGGAGGCCGCGCAGGAATCATCCGCCGAGGCTAACGCCGAACTCGGGCTGCCCCGTATCCGGGTCGAGGCCGTGCCGTGCCTTGAAAGACTGCGGAGGGGAGATTTGAGGAGCCCCGCGAGTCGCGATGAGTCCTGCGGCGTCCGGCGGTCGTACTGTCGAAGCGCTATCGAGGAGGACTTCTGATGCGCAGCGTGACCTATTCGATGGGTGTCTCACTTGACGGCTACATCGTCGGGCCGGACGGCGGCTTCGACTGGTCGGAGCCCGACGAGGAGGTCTTCCGCTTCGCCACCGACGAGGTGCGAGAGCTCGGCGTCCACCTGATGGGGCGACGGCTGTACGAGACGATGCTGTACTGGGAGACCGCCGACCAGAATCCCTCGCTCGACTTCCCGACGCTCGAGTTCGCCGCGATCTGGAAGCGGCTCCCCAAGGTGGTGTTCTCGACCACGTTGTCGGCGGTGCAGGGCCATGCCCGCCTGGCCTCCGGCGACCTCGCGGAGGAGATCGAGCGGTTGCGGGCCGAGCCGGGGGAGGGCGACATCGCGATCGGCGGCGCGACTCTCGCCGCCGAAGCGGCCGCGCTGGGTCTGATCGACGAGTACCGGCCCAGGGTGCATCCGGTGCTGGTCGGCGGTGGCATTCCGTTCTTTCCCCAGCACGAGCGCCGGGTGGATCTCGAACTCGTCGAGAGCCGCACCTTCCGCTCGAAGGTCGTCCACCTCCGCTACCGCGTGGTGCGCCAGGCCGTGTCCTGACGGGATCCGACGTGCCGGTGCCGGGCCGCCGGGTGTGCGGGTCAGGCGGTGAGCGGCAGGTCCGCCCAGACGGTCGTCCCGTGGCCACCGGAGCGGGAGCCGTGAGCGGTGGCGATGCGGTCGACGATCAGGATGCCCCGCCCGTGCTCGTCCTCGTCGCAGCCGGCGATCCAGGTGCCCTTGGTCCGGGAGGGGCCGCCGTCCTGGACCTCCAGGTGCACGGTGCCGGCGTCCGCCTCCTCCAGCCGCAGGGCGACCGGGGGCAGCGCGTGCTCGACGGCGTTGGTGACCAGTTCCGACACGACCAGCAGGACCGGTTCCACGGCGGCATCCGACGCGACGCCCCAGCCGTGGAGGGCGGCGCGGGCCACACGGCGTGCGATGCCCGCGGACTTCGGTCCGTGGGGCAGCAGCCAGAGCCGTCCCTTCCCCTGGGCGGCCCGGTCGTCGGCGGTGGTGATCATGGATCTCACATCCAGAGGCGGTACGGGAGGTGTCCGGCTGACCGTCCTCGCCCTTCCTTGCCCTTCCTTTCTACGGATCCCGGGCGTCCGGCGTACCAGGGAGAATCCCTGGTCTCGCACCCGCGCCCCGGGAACGGGGACTGGGGAAAACCCCTAGGCCGCGCCGTCGCGATCAGTGTTCGGATAGCGGTGTCCCGGCCCTGGGACGGGAACGGAGCGGGACATGGGCGACGGGGTGGGCGGTGCCGGCCGTGCGACGCACGATCTGTTCGTCGGGCGGGCCGCGGAGCTGCGTGCCCTGGCTGAGGCCGCCCGGCGTGCCCGCTCGGGGGCGCCGGGCGTCGTGGTGGTGTCCGGAGAGGCGGGGATCGGCAAGACCACTCTGGCCCGCCGGTTCGTCCGCGGCCTGGAGGGGTTCACGATCGCCAGGGCCGTGTGCGACCGGGTGGAGCAGGACCTCGCGTACGGTGTCGTCAGCAGCTCATGGCACGGGCATCGGCCGGGGGCCACCGCCCGCGCCCCGGCGCCCCGACGGTGTGGCGCGCCGGCACGGACACGCGTGCCGTCAGCCGCGCACTGCTCTCGGCGCTCTGCGACGCCACCCGGGTCGCCCCCGTCGCCGTGGTCATCGACGACGCTCAGTGGATCGACCCGGAATCCGCCGCGGCGCTGGGAGTGGTCCTCAACCGGCTGGACCGCTGCCGGTTCCTGCTGATCGTCGTGGTGCGCACGCCACCCGCCGGGCCGCCTTCCGCACGGCCGGCGCCCGCGGCCGTCCCGGCGCCCCTGGCGGGCTTCGTCGGTGTGCCGGACCGGGTGGACCACCTCCGGCTGGGCCGGCTGACGGTCGACGAGACGCGTGCCCTGGTCGAGGCCGGTGGCGCCGGGCTGGCCGGCGCGGCCCTCGCGGACTGTCTGCACCGGCGCACCGGGGGACACCCGCTGCACACGGGACTCCTGCTGTCCAGCACCCCGATCGAGGAGCTGCTGACACGCGGCGGGTCCTGCTCCGTGCCCCCGGCGTTCTCGGACACCATACGGGCCCGGATCGGCGAACTCCCCGCGGACAGCCGCAGGATCGTCGAGGCACTGGCGGTCGTCGACTCCTGGCAGCCGCTCGGCCTGGTCGCACGACTCGCGGGGGTGGAGGTGCGCGACGGCGGGCGTGAGCAGGCGCTGGAGCCGCTGATCGGCGCCGGGCTGGTGAAGCACCGGGAGAGCACGAGCGGCGAAGGGCTCCCGGCGCTTCTCGTACGCATCCATCACGAGCTGGAACGTGACGTGATCTACCGGGCGATCCCGCCGCGGCGGCGCCGTGAGCTCCATGCCTCCGCGGCACCCGCGATGTCCGGGCACGCGGCGTGGCGCCACCGTGTCGCGGCGGCCGACGGCTTCTCGGACTCGCTCGCCACCGCCCTGGAAGCGGAGGCCAGGGCCGTCGCCGAGCACGACCTCACCCACGCCTCGGCGTATCTGCTGTGGGCCGCCGGGCTCACCGAGGACCCGGCGGAGCGCGAGCGTCTCACCCTGACCGTGGTGATGTCCCTCCTCCAGGGCTTCGACGTGCGCCGTGCGCGTCGGCTCAAGAAGACGGTGGCCGCGTTCCCGCCGTCCCCGCTGCGCAGCCTGGTGCTCGGCCAGTTCGCGCTGCTGGAGGGCGATGCGGCGACCGCGGCGCATGACCTGTCCTCAGCCCTGGAGGCCTTGGAAGCCCCGGAGCAGGTGTCCGGTGAGAGTCGCCCCGGGTCCGCGCGGCTCGCCGGCGTGCTCAGGGCGTTCCTGGCGGCGGCGGAACTGGCCCTGTGCAGGGAGACGAGGGCTGTCGCCCTGGCCCGCCGCGCGCTGGCCGGCGGGCGGCTCGACGGCCCGCTCGCCGGGGCGGCCACGATCCTGCACTACGCGGCACTGATCGAGGCCGAGGGACCGGTCGAGGCCCTGCGTGCCTGGGAGCGGGCCGAGCGGCCGCCGGACGAGCCGGAGCGCCATCGTCCGTACGGCCGTATGGTGCTGATCTCGCGCGGGCTGCTGCGACTCGCCGCCGGCAGGCCCTCGCGCGCCCTCGGCGACCTGGAGTCGGGACTCCACTCGCCCGACGGGCTGCTCAGCCCCGTGGGCACGATCGAGGCGTCACGGCCGCTGCTGGCCTTCTGCCGCTATCTCCTGGGCGACTGGGACGCCGCCGAGTCCGAGGCCGAACAGGCCCTGGCGAGCGCGCTGATCCACGACTGCAGGGGAGCCGTGGTCTGCGCCCACAGCATCTCGGCCGTCGTCGCGTCCGGCCGTGGCCACGCGGCGCGCGCCGACGCCCATGTCCGGGAGGCGCGCAGGCTCAGCAGGACACCGGACGGGGTCATGCGCTTCGGGTTCACGTCGCTCGCTGCGGCGACCGTCGCGCACGCGCAGGCGGACCACGCCGGTGTCCTCCACGCGCTTCGCCCCCTGTTCGGCGCATCGGGGACGGGGCCTGTTCCGGAGGCACAGGAGGCGGAGGAGGCGCTCGGTCACACCTCCACCGAGCGCACCTGGTGTCTGCCCCTCTACGTCGAGGCGTGTCTCGCGCTCGGCCGTGACGCCGATGCGGAGCCCGCGCTCGCCGAACTCGTCGGCGTCGCCGAGGAGTTGCCTGCCCTCCGGGTTCCCGCTGGGTGGCTGAGCGCGCGCCTGGCGGAGGCGTCGGGCGACCTGAGCTCCTCCCTGGCCACGTACGAGGAGCTCCTCGGCTCCGGGTACGCGGCAGAGGACGACCTGCCGCTGTACCTCGCCTGCGCCGAACAGGGGGCGGCGCGCGTCCATCACGCGCTCGGCCGGAGCGCGACGGCCGTGGCCATGGCGGCGCGGGCCCGATCACGGTACGAGAGCCTCGGAGCCCGCCCGTACGCCGAGCGGTGCGCCGAGGCGCTCGCCGACTGGTCGGAGCGCCCCCCGGGCCGTCAGGCGAAGTCCGACGCCCCCGGCGCGGGGGCCGGGCGGTTCACCGCGCGCGAGCGGCAGGTGGCACAGCTCGTGGGGCAGGCGCTGACGAACGGGGAGATCGCCGCCGAACTCGACGTCACGGTGAAGACCGTCGAGTACCACCTCGGCAACATCTACACCAAGCTCGGCATCCGTTCCCGGCATGAGCTGCGCCGTATCGTCACGGGGATCTGAGGTCCCTCCGCGCCGACCGGAGCCGGAGGTGTCCGCGCAGGTCGCGCCGGCTCGTGAGGTTGAGCCGGGCGTAGACGTTGCCCAGGTGGTACTCCACGGTCCGGGCGCTGATGAACAGCGCTTCCGCGATCTCCTTGTTGGTCAGACCGCGGCCGGCCAGTTCGGCGATCTCCCGCTCACGGACCGTCAGTTCCTGTGAGGCGCCGCCGTGGCCGCGTACCGGCACGCCGCTCTCCGTGAGGGCGTCCAGGTCCGCCCGGCAGCGCTCCAGGAAGGGCAGCGCGCCGAGTGTGCGCAGGCGGCGCTGTGCCGACAGCAGCAGGGCAGCGGCCTCGCCATGCCGGCCATGCGGGCCATGCTGGCCATGCCTGCCCTGCCGGGACAGGCTCCTGCCGTACGCGTGCTCCAGCAGCGCGCGGTGGAGGGGCGGCTCGTCGGCGGGTGCGGGGCGCGCGAGCGTCTGCGCGAAGTGGCGCGCGGCGGCCTGCGGGTCCCCGTCGGCCTCGGCGCACAGCCCGGTCAGCCATCCGGCCACCGTCCGCAACGGCGGCCGCTCCCGGGCGAGTTCGACCAGTGCCGCCAGCCCCACCGCGGCCTCGTCCAGGCGGCCGCTACCGATCAGGGCCTCGACGTGGAGCGGAAGCCACCATGGCCGTGCCCAACGGGCCAGTCGTACGGCTCCGTCGCCGCCATCGCCACCCGTCCCCTGTGCGCCGGACAGCGGCTGAAGCGCCGCCAGCACACCCTCGGCGTCGTCGCGCGCGTGGGCGGACAGCGCCTTGGCCACGGCGAGGTGCGGAACGACGTCCAGGCCGAACTCGGCGGCCCACTTCTCCGCACCGCGGATGTGTTCCTCCGCCCCGGCCCGGTCGCCCCGGGCGGAGTGCAGCCACGACGCCGTGGCGTGCGCGGGCGCCTTGACGCACAGGACGTCCTCCGCTTCGGCGATCGCGAGCGCCCGGCCGGCAGCGGCGGCCGCGTCGTCCCATGCCCCCAGGTGGTAGTGGGCGGCGGCGAGGCTCAGATGCGCGTACGCGGCGATGAACGGCCCCTCACGGCACGCCGCGCCCTCAGCGCCTCCCCGCATCAGGTCCAGGGCCCTGCGCAGATCGCGGACGGCGGACGCCGACCGTCCCGCCCAGCCGCGCAGCGCGCCGCGGACGGCGAGCGTGCCCGCGTCCTGCGCGGCCACGGCGCTCTCCGCCTCCGGCAGCCCGCTGACCTCGCCGTACGCGTGCAGCGCCGGTGCCGGCGGGTGGACGAGCCCGAGTCCCAGACCCAGCAGCGCCCGCGCGCGCCGCGGCAGGTGCGGCGGCACACCGTCGCCGTCGAGGTCCAGCACCCTCCGCAGAGCGGCCAGCGCGGCGTCGCCCCTGCCCTGGTGCAGACGGAGCTGCCCCAGCCAGGTCCCGGCCATGGCGGAGACCCAGCGCGGGGAGCGGTCACCCGCGGCCTCCGTCAGCAGTCGCTCGCCGCTGCCCACCGCGCTGCGCGTGCTCGCGTACGCGCCCAGAACGAGGCTCCGTACGGCCGAGGGCGCCGACGCCTCCACCTCCGGCTGCAGCAGCGCCACGCGCGTGAAGTCCTCGGCCCACAGCGCATGGGCGGCTCCCACGCACACCAGGCGGTCCCGCTCCTCCCGGCTCCGGGACCGCCCGGCCGCCCACAGGAACCTCTGGGCCGCCTGCCGGGCGCTTCCGGCCGCCGCGAGGCGCCAGGCCTCCCGTTCCAGCTCCCGGGCCAGCCGGTGGTCCGTCCCCCGGCCGGCCGCGACGCGGTGCGCCCAGGACGACGACCGGTCGACGAGCGGGGCGGCCGCCTCGTGGAGCGTGCGCAGCCTGGCCTCCGGAACGGTGCCGACGACCACGTCCCGGTACAGGGGGTGCGCCAGCTCGACCGGCGCTGAGGGTTCGTCGGGCCACCACTGGAGGAGCCCCGCCCGCAGGCCCGCGTCCAGGGCTTCCACGGCGTCCGGTACGCCGGCGGCGCGGCCGACCGTGTGCAGCGGCGCCCGGCACGCGAGCACCGCCGCGCTCTCCACCAGGTGGCGGGCCGGCTCCGGCAGCGCCGCCAGCCGTCGGCGTACGTCTGCGGCCGCTCCCGCACCTGCTGCCGCTGTCACTGCCGCCCCTGCCGCCGCTGTCACTGCCGCCCCTGCTGCCGGTCCTCCCGCCGCTTCCGCTGCCGGGCCGGGGAGGGAGTCGTCGAGCGCGTCCGGATCCGGCGTCCGCTCCAGGAGCAGGCGCAGATACAGAGGATTGCCGCCCGTGCGGTCCACCAGCCGCCGCACCGTTCCGCCGCTCACCGGCCGGCCCGTGTACTCCCGGGCCAGACGGCCCACCGACGCCTCGTCGAGGCCGCGCACGGCCAGCCGCGCCGACCGGTCCTGCTCCTGCAGCAGCCGCTCCGCCAGGACGAGGGACTCGTTGGCGCCCCGCCTTCCGGGTGCCGGGGAGCGGGCCGCCATGACCGTCAGCACGCACCCCGTCCCCAGTCCGTGCAGGGCCACTCTGAGGGCCCGCAGCGAGGGCGGATCCGCCCGCTGGACGTCGTCGATCACCAGGGCGACCGGACGGGAACCGGGTCTCCGCAGCTCGTCCAGGAGGCCCTGCAGGGCGCCTCCGACCTGCGATGCCGGGGTGGCGGGGGTGATCCCGCCCTTCAGCAGGGGGAACCGTGTCAGCAGGCCCGGCGACGCCAGGGACGCCACCAGCTCCGACACGACCCCGAACTCCACCGGGGAGGAACCTGTACCGCTACCGCACCGGGCCCGCAGGACGACCGCGTCGGACAGGGCGGGGTCGGTGAGCCACTGCTGCAGCAGCGCCGACTTCCCGATCCCGGCCTCTCCTTCGACCAGGGCGGCGCACAGCCGTCCCCGTCGCACCTGCGACATCCACAGGCCGAGCTGCCTGCGGTGCTCCTCTCTTCCCACGAAGAGGGTCTCGCTGTCACGCACCATGCGTCAGGCGGCCGCCCGGCCGTCGGACGCCCCGTACGCGGTGCCCAGGCACGCCTGGGCGGAGGTGCCCCGGCGGTCACAGGTGACGGCGAACGCGTCGGCGAGCGCGCTGATCAGGTGCAGCCCACGGCCGCGCTCCGCGGTGCGGGACGCCGACGCCGGCCGGGGCGCGGTCGCCGGCTTGCCGCCGTCGTGGACGGTGATGCTCAGTGTGCCGTGGCCATGGTCGAGGCGCAGCACGATGGGCGGCGCACCGTGCTGGACGGCGTTGGCCACCAGTTCGCTGACCAGGAGCTCCGCCACGTCGGCCGTGGGCTCGCCCACCTGCCAGCGGCGCAGGTGGGACCGCACGGCACGACGCGCCAGGGCGGCGGCGTCGGTGCGCGTGGGCAGATGCCACACCGCGTGATCGGTGTACCGCGCCCCGTCTTCGGGCTCCGGTACGGCGGCCGTGGTTCGGCGGGTCAGCGACATGGCCCTCTCCATTCGGGGGATCGGAGAGCTGCTCCGGCAGTTCGGGGCAGCTTGATCAGGTCCTACTCCAGGACAACCCACTGGGACCCGGAGCACCCCAGGCAAAAACCCCAGTCCTTGTCGTCCCAGTCCTTGTCGTCCTCGTGCTGGTCGCGCACCCAGGGTCCGCCCGGGTGCCGGGGCCCCGGGGAGCACGGAGGCGCGGCCNCTGCCGACTCGGCCGCGCCGCCTGACGCGTCAGACGCTGCGTCCGCTGCCTTCCGCTACGTCAGTGGAGGGTGAAGGTCTGGCATCCGGTGCTCGTGGGGCGGGCCCGCTGCACCAGTGCGCGGTGGTACCAGTCGCTCGACGCGGTGGTCGAGGAGCAGGACTCGTTGGAGCTCAGCGACAGGTTGCTGTTCCTGTTCACGATGTAGTACTCGCTGGTGTAGTTGTTCTTCTTGATGAAGCTCCACTCCTGGTTCGCGTTGCCCGTGCTCTTGCAGGCGTACTGGATCACCTCGGCGCGTTCGGCCTTGGATCCGCCGCGGACGTCCATGCACTTGCCGCTGAGCTTGTTCCTCAGCTCGTAGTACCCGTCCTCGTCGCTGTCGGTGACAAGCCACGTCTGGTTGTCCTGAAGGTTCCAGCTGTTCACCGGCCAGAGCTGGAGCGCCTTGCCGTTGTCCAGGGACCTGTCGGGGACGTCCACGTACAGCCCCGGGTCGCGGTTGAGGTTCATCCTGATCAGGAAGTTGCGGCCCAGCTGCGGACCGAGCCCGCCGCAGTGCTGCTGCTGCTCCGCGTCCGACATCAGTGCGCTGTCGGAGACGAAGCCCGCCTTGGGATTGAACCCCTCTGTGTTGAGGGTCTTCGCAGTGATCGTCTGGTTCCACACCTTGCTGTCGTTGTTGGTGGACTCGCCCACGGCGTCCGGGTAGACACCGACCGGGTAGGTGAGCGTGACCTTCATGTCCACATGCTCGATCGGAGCGACGTACTTGAGCGTGCCCTTGTGACGTGCCGCCACCGGGATGTCCACGCTCTCGCTGACGTTGAACGTGTTGGTCCAGGTCCAGGTCTGGCTCTTCTGTACCTCGGCCGACAGGGCCATCGTGAGTGCGCTCTCCGCGCCCGTGAACGTGTAACCGAACGAACTCCCGCTGGAGTAGCTGTAGGACGCCCACTGGCCTCGGTTGTACGTCAGCGACTGATTTCCGTCGGCCTTGTCATCGCAGTTGTAGTAGGGCGGCGCCTCGTCCATCACCTCCCAGAGGGTGCGCCTGTTCCCGTTGGTGCCGTCCAGCTCGACCTTGCAGCTGGTGGTATTGACGTTGCAGTCGTTCACGAAGTCCGGGTACTTCACCGTCACCGGGTGCAGCGGTGTGCCATTGCAGGTGTACCGAACCCGGATGACCTGCGCGTTCGAGGTCCCGTTCCAGATCGAGACCCTGGTGGAACGCTCGTCGATCTCTCTCGTCTGCGTGTGATCGACGCTGATGTTCCCGTTGTTCCGCTCACCGTTCCCGACATTGGTGATCACTGTGCCCTCCGGGCAGGTCACCGTCCAGTTCTCCCGCTGCCATGGATCGAATCGGAGCTTGGCCGACTGGTAGGTGACCTCGCCCGCGGAAGCCGGAGTGGTCGCCGTGACGACGACCCCTCCGGACAGCACCGCCCCCAAGGCGACGGCGGTGATACGCCGTGATGCCCTCATGGAACTGCCCTCCCTTACCGTGATTGACGCCCCATTGCGCCAACCGCGGCCAGTCTGGCCAGGGTCGGGTACGCGGCGACCTAGGGAGTTCCCCCGGTTTCCCCCTCGCCGGTTTCCGCGGTCGTCCTTTCCCGGGAAATGGGCGTGACGACGAGCCCGGGGTGCGGGGGATGGTTTCCTCCGGGCTCGTCAGAGCCATCCTCCGTGCTGAACTGCACCTGCCGCCCTAGGGATTTACCCTAGGGCGCCCATGGGCGGGGCGCCCCTACTGTGCGGAGGCCGTCGCGTGACGCCACGGGCGCCACGGATCCGGTGATCAGCTCATGCCCTGCACGCACAGAACGAACGACAGGTGGTACATCCATGGACGCTCTCAGGGGTTCCGGATCGCGTACTCGGGGCGGACCGGCGCGGCGACGCCGCGTCCGGTGGGCGACGGCGACGGCGACGGTGGCGCTGCTGACCGTGGCGGTCAGCGGAGCCGCGCACGCCGCCGGCGACTCCACCGAGCCGTGGAAGGAGCCGGTCGATCCGTGGGCCAAGGGAATCTTCAAGATCTCCCTGTACCAGTCGCCGGATTACGTCTGGGACGTGCCGAACTGGTCCACGAGTCCCGGGGTGCAGCTGATCATATGGGAGAACAAGGAGCTGGCGGAGAAGGACCGGAATCAGCTGTTCCAGCTGGACGGCGTCAGCGGCATGACGAACGTCTACAAAATCCGGTCCCTGGATTCCGGCCTGTGCGCACGGGACCCTGATCCCAGTTGGGCCGACGAGGGGCGTGTGGTGCAGGACCTGTGCGGGGCCGCCGGAACCCAGTACGACGCCATGTGGGAACTGAAGGCCACCGTGGTGTCGCCGTATAAGAGGATCTGCAATGTCAGTACCGGCAGATGTGTGAAGGCGGGGGTGGCCGGACTGAAAACCCAGGTCTCCTCGGCGGCGGACGCCTGGGCCTTCCTCAACTACGGGATCAGGACGAGCTAGATCCGCCCTTTGCGCGGTGGCCCGGCCGGCCATACGCTGACTGCATCGGGGCTCCAGGAAAGGCAGAGTGTTCGGCATGTCCGTCAATCGGCCGGCGGCCCTCACCGAAGTCGTCGGGAACCTCCACGAGGTGGAGGTCTCCTGGCCCGATCATTTCGGACACGTCCTCGGCCAGCGCATCCCCGCCGAAAGGTTCCCGGAACGGGCGTCGGGCCTCGGATTCCCCTTTCCCGACGGGCTTTTCGCCATGAACGCGGACGCCGAGGTCCAGTTCGACGCGCGGCAGGCCAACTGGGACACCGGCTACGCGAACGTGTACGCGCTGCCCGACATGGACACGCTCCGGCCTCTGCCCTGGAGGGACCGTGTCGGACATGTCGTCGCCGACATCGTCGACCGGCACGGTGAGCCGGTCGCGACGAGTCCGCGGGCTGTTCTCCGGCGCATGGTCGACCGCCTGGCGGGGCTGGGTTTCGAGGCCTTCGTGGGAGTGGAGTACGAGTTCTATCTGCTCGACGCGGACGGCTCGCTGCTGCACGACGACATCCACGCCCACTCGCTGGAACGCGCCAATCTGCTGGAGCCGGTCATCGGCGAGTTCAGCGGACCCCTGAGGCAATTCGTGCCGGTCGAGAAGATGCAAACGGAATACGGTCCCGGCCAGGTCGAGATCAACCTCGTCCACCAGACCGCGCTCACGGCGGCGGACGATGCCTTCCGGCTGCGGTATGCCGTACGGGAAACGGCCCGCCGGGCCGGACTTCTGGCGACGTTCATGGCGAAGCCGTTCACCGGTTTCTCGGGCAGTTCCTGCCATGTGCACATCTCGCTCTGGCGGCAGGGCGAGCCGGCGTTCACGCCCGAGGAGGATCGCGAGAGCGCGGAAGCCCGCAACGCGATCGCGGGTGTTCTGCGCCACCTGCCGGCGCTCACGCTGTTCGGCGCGCCCACGGTCAACTCGTACAAGCGCTACATGAAGAACTCCTTCGCGCCGACGACTGTCACCTGGGGCGGCGACAACCGCACAGGGGCCGTCCGCTCACTGGTCGGGGCACCCGGCGACAGCCGGTTCGAACTGCGCACTCCGGGCGCGGACGCCAATCCGTACTGGGCGATCGCCGCGGTCCTCGCGGCGATGATCTCCGGGATCGAGGACGACGCGCAGCCCCCTCCGCGCGGCGTCGGATATCTCTACGGGGACGAGCATCTGCTGCCCGGCACCCTGGGCGAGGCGCTGGCCGCCACCCGGGCCGACCCGGCCCTGATCGAGATGCTGGGCGACGACGCCGTGCACGACTACCTGGTCGTGACCGAGTCGGAATGGCGGGCCTACACCACCCAGGTCACCGCCTGGGAGCTAGATCGCTACCTGAAGCGCGCGTAAGGCCCGGACCGCGGCCGTGGCCGGAGGTGCGGAGAAGCCTGGTGAGGAAGTTTTCGGATATATGCTGAATTATGCACCTGCGCAGCCCATCGGAGGCACGATGGGTGTGACCGTCGACGGCGAAGAGCCGCTCTTCGTGGGCCGTGAGGAAGAGCTGCGCTGCCTGGCGGACTGTGCCTCCCGCACCCGGTCCGGAGAGCCGTGGGTGGTGCTCGTCGAAGGCGTGGCGGGGGTGGGCAAGACCGCTCTGCTGCGCCGGTGGCTGGCCGGCGAGGACGGCCGCGACGGCACCCTGCTGCGGGCGTTCGGTGACGCTTCGGAGTCGGACCTGTCGTTCGGCCTGATCGGGCAGCTCATCGCCCCGGTGCCACGCGCACGGCGCGAGAGCTTCCCGCTGCTGCGCGAGGGCGCCCCGTCGGCCAGGGCCTCGTCGGTGCACGTGGGCGGGCAGCTGCTCGGACTGCTGGACGACCTGCAGGACGGCGAAGGACCGGTCGCCCTCATCGTGGAGGACGTCCACTGGGCGGACCGCGCCTCCCTGCAGGCGCTGGGCTTCGTCCTGCGCCGCCTGGAGGCCGACCAGGTGCTCACCGTGTTCACCACCCGCAGCCCCGCACCGGAGGAGATCCTCAAGCTCGTCATGGACCGGCCCTGGGGGCTGCACCTGACGCTCACCGGCCTGGACGAGGAACCCATCGCCCGGCTGATTCGCCACACCACCGGCCACCAGGCCACCGCGCGGGTGGTGTCCCGGCTGCGGGAGCACACCGACGGCAACCCCCTCTACCTGAGCACCCTGCTGGCCGAACTCCCCGCCGGTCTCCTGCTGCAGCCGCCGGCGAACGGCATGTCCTGGCCCGTCCCGGCCTCACTCGCGGCCGCCGTCCGCCGGCAGCTCGACGCCCTCCCCGCACCGTCACGGGCACTGGTCGAGGCCGCGGCCGTCCTGGACCGGCGGATGCCCCTGAGCGGGGCGGCGCGGCTCGCCGACGTGGACGATCCCGCCACCGCCCTGCAGCCCGCGCTGGCAGCGAACCTGCTGCGCTGGTGGCCCACCGAACCCACCACCCCGATCATGATCGCCCACGCGCTGCAGCGTGACGCGGTCATCGAGGCCCTCGGCCCCGGCCGGCGCCGCCGGCTGCACCACCAGGCCGCCGACCTCGTCGACGACGCCGCCTCCTGGCGCCACCGGGTCTCGGCCGCGCGGGGCCCCGACGACCACCTCGCCCAGCAGCTCGAAGAGGCCGCCGAGCGGTGCCTCGCCGCCGGGGCGACCGAACGCGCCACGACCCTGCTGCTGTGGGCCTCCGACCTGGCCACCACCCGCCCGGAACGCGAACGCCATCTGCTCACCGCGGCGGCCCGGCTCCTCCCCGTCACCCAGGTCGCCCGCCTCCAGCAGTTGCTCCCCCGCATCCAGGCCTGCTCGGCCACCCCCCTGCGGTCCGTGGCGCTGGGAACCTGCGCGATGCTGAACGGAGGCCTGGAGGAGGCCGAGGCGGAGCTCACCGCGGCGTTCGAGGCCACCCGCGACCGTCCGGCCGACCACTGGACCGCCGCTCTCGCCGGTACGTCCCTGGCCTGTACGCACCTCTTCCGCGGCGAAGCGGAAGCCGTCGTACGCGTGTCCCAGCAGGTCCTCGGGCTCGACGAGCCCGCGGACTACGTCGCCCGCGGCTTCCTCGCCGACGGGCGTTCGTACCTCGACGGCCCGTCCGCCGGTCTGAAGGCACTGGAAGAGCTCGCCCCCCTGCCACCGGCACCGCAGGTGACCGAGGCCGACTACTTCCTGCTGACCTACCGGGGTTTCACCCGGATGCTGTGCGGCATGCCGACCGCCGCGCGCGAGGACCTGACGCACGTCCTGCGCCTGAACGAAGGCGGCGTCGCCCATGGCCTGGAGGAGCTCGCCACGCTCTATCTCAGCGTGGCCGACTACTGGACCGGCGCCTGGGACGACGGCGCCATGCACGCCGACCTCGCCCTCACCACGGCGACCACCGAACAGCGCCTCTATTCCCTCGCACCGGCCTGCAGTTACGCGTCGTGGACAGCGGCCGGCCGAGGAGAGGCCAGGCGCGCCCAGGAACTGCTGCGCACCGCCGAACAGCACGTCCTGCCCTACAACGCGGGCGTCGTGTCGATCGGCTGGGCGCTCGAAGCCCAGGCCCGCGCCGACTGGCCGGCCATGCTCGACACCGTGGACCGCATGCTGCGCACGCGTCCGGCGGACCTCCGGATCCGCCAGGTGTTCTGGAAGCCCCTGGAGGTCGAGTCCCTCCTCCGCAACGGCCACCTCGACCGGGCCGCCGCCGCCCTCGCCGAACTGGCCGCGATGGCCGGGACGTACCCCTGCCTGCGCCTCGCCCTGGCGTGGCTCTCCGGTGAACTCGCCCGGCGACGCGGCGACGTCCCCGCCGCCGAGAACCACTACAGGAACGGGCTCGCGCTGCCCGCCGCTCCGGACGACCATGTCCTCCACCGGGCCTTCCTCGCCCACGGATACGGACAGCTCCTCGCCGCCACCGGACAGTCCGGGCAGGCCCGCACCTGGCTGAAGCGCGCCCTCGAGCGCTACACCGCGCTGCAGGCCCTGCCCTTCGCCGACCGCTGCCGGGCCGACCTCGCCGCCGCCGACGGCTGGACAGGCACCGCCGCCGAGGCACCGGTCCCTCCGGTCCTGACCGGCCTCACCGACCGCGAACGCGACATCGCACGCCTGGTCGTCCAGGGCCTGACCAACAAGGAGATCGGCGAGCACCTGTTCATCAGCGGCAAGACCGTCGAATACCACCTCGGGAACATCTACGGAAAGCTGCACCTCACCAACCGCCGCCAGCTCCGAGACCACATGTGGCAGCGGACGCGGTGACGGTCAGAGGGCGACACCGAGGCTCCGCAGGTACGCGAGGGGGTCGGTGTGGGCGGAGTAGGTGTTGCTGGTGCGTACCTCGAAGTGGAGGTGCGGGCCCGTCGAATTGCCGGTGCTGCCCGACAGACCGAGCTGCTGACCCGCCGTCACCTGCTCGCCCGCGCTGACGGAGACGGCACTGAGGTGGGCGTACAGGGAGAACATCCCGTCGACGTGCCGGACGACGACCGCGTTGCCGTAGGCGCCCTGCCACCCGGCCGACACCACGGTGCCCGGCGCGGCCGACCACACCTGGGTGCCCGTGGGCACGGCGAAGTCGACACCGGTGTGGTAGCCGGCCGCCCACCCGCCGGGCTGGCGGTACCGGGCGGTGATGACCGCGTCGAGCACCGGCGCCGACGCCGAGAGCCGGGACGCGGCGGCCGCGGGAGCCCCGGCGGCGGCCGCCGGCGCCGGCGTCGGCGGTGGCGCCTCTCCGCCCCCACGGGTCAGTCCGGCCCTCACCGAACAGACCGGCCACGCGCCCGGTCCCTGCACCTTCAGGACCTCCTCCGCGACGGCGATCTGCTGCTCCTTCGTGGCCAGGTGCGCGTTCGGCGCGTACTGGTGGCCACCGAACTCCGCCCAGGTGCTGGGCAGGAACTGCAGGCCGCCGTAGAAGCCGTTCCCGGTGTCGACCGACCAGTTGTTGGAGCTCTCGCACGCGGCGACCTTCTCCCAGGTCTCGCGCGAGGCGGCGGCCGCGGGCGCTGTCGTGGCGGCGAGGGTGAGCGGCACGGCGGTGGCGGTGAGGAGGAGCGCCGACAGCAGGCGTCGACGGGCGGGCAGGCCGAAAAAGGCATGGGGGTGGCGCATGAGGGGGGTCCTTGCCTGAGAGAAGTGGGGGGTACGCGATAGCCGGGGTCAGTTCGGCACAGGGGGTTGACGGCTGATGGTCGGGTCCATCAGAACCGATCCGCCGGCACCTGAACCCCGGCAAACTCCCTAGGATCCGCGCCCCGTCCGCCTGTGGCGTCGCACGGTGACCCTGGCCGCAGGCTCCGCCGCACACTGATGACGCCGCCGGCGAGCATGCAGGCCGCCACCGCTCCGACGTCCCACGGGATCCCTGCCCCCAGCGGTCCCGTCACACCGACCGCGGCAGTGACGATGACCGCCGGGAAGCCCCCGCGGCCGCACCGCCGGCGACCGGCGGGCGTCTGCTTCCTCGCCGCCGCCTTGCCAAGGACCGCCACCGGGAACCACCTCACACCATAGGGAGAGGTCCAGCATGGGAGGCCCGGCCGTTCCGCACCCCAGGGAGAATTCCCGGTCCGTGCCGGCCGGCCTAGGGAAAACCCCCAGCTTGATCGTTTACCGCTTGTTCCCCGGTCGACGCCGACCTTAGCGTGCAGGTCATCCCCACATGACGGACCGTCATCTGGGTCTCGCATGCCTTCTCCCAGGCGCATCAGTCGACATGAGGTACCCCTTGAGCACTGTGCTGTTCGTGTACGCCAAAGGCGGCCCACCGCTCTCCTACGCCATAGCCCGGATATCCGCCCATGCGACGGTGCACATCCTGGCTCTGGCGCCCATGCCGTCGCCGGACCGCGAGGCATGGGAACCCCACTGCGCGTCCGTCGTCCACGTCCCGCCGGGCACCGAGGACGACGTGGTGCGGCTCATCGCCGACCGCGCCGGCGCGGTGGGTGCGGACGCCGTCATGACACTGTCGGAGTTCGCGGTGATCGCCGTCGCCGAAGCGTGCGAGAAGCTGGGCCTGCCCGGAGCCGGCGGCGGCGCCGTGGCCGCCCGCGACAAGCGGGCGATGCGGGCCGCCTGGCAGGCGGCCGGCGTACCGGTGCCCGGCTTCGTCCCCGTCCACGACGAGGCGGACATGCGGGCGGCAGTGGACCGGCTCGACCTGCCCGTGCTGCTGAAGTCCGCCTGGAGCGTGGGCTCGATCGCGCACCAGGTCATCACATCCGAGGCGGACGCCGTCGAGGCATGGGCCAGGTCGGTCGGTGTGATCGAGGACTCCGCCCGCGCCGGTCTGGAGGAACTGCGCGTCCCGCAGGCCCGGGGCCACTTCCTGGTCGAGGAACTGGTGGCCGGCTCGGCCGATGACTGGTACGGACCCGAGAGCGGCTGGGGCGACTACGTGAGCGTCGAGGGCATCGTCGCGGACGGCCGCTACCACCCGCTGTGCATCACCGGGAAGCTGCCGACCATACCGCCCTTCACCGAGCGCGCCAGCATCTCGCCCACCACCCTCCCCGAGCCCGCGCAGCGAAGGATCGAAGAGCTGTCCCGGGCGGCCGTGAACGCCCTGGGGCTGTCCACCTGTGCGACCCACACGGAGATCAAGCTCGGTCCGCGCGGACAGATGTGGGTCATCGAGACGGCCGCCCGGTTCGGTGGCGCCATGACCGTCCCGCAGGTGGAGTCGGTCTTCGGCATCGACATGATCGGGATGCTCACGCGCCAGCTGCTCGGCCGGACCGTCGGCTACCCGCCCCGCATGCTCACCGAAGGCCACGGCGCCACCGCGTCCCTCCTGATCCACCCCGTCCACCCCGACGGCACACCCTGGACGCCGCTGCCCGTCTGGGACTTCGACGCCGTGCCCTGGCACACACTGCTGAGCCCGGGCGGTCACATCGAGGTGGTGCCCGAACTCTCGCGCCCGAACGGCACGCCCACGGTCCCCTACGACGCGGCGGGCGGATCCACCTCGATGGCGGCGCTCTGTCTGGTGAGCGGCGCAGACGCGACGTCCGTCGCCGATGACTGCCACCGCATCGTCGAGGCCCTTCCCCGACTGCTGCCCCTGGGACGCGGCGTCCGCGAGGAGACGACCAGGTGACCACAACCGACAACACCGTCGTGGGCGCACGCCTCACCAAGCCGCTGTTCGAGCGGCTCGCGGGCGCCCTGGCCGGCCACCCCTACGTCAAGATCGTCGTCGACCGGGCCGAGAACACCTGGCACGTGCTGGACACCGCGGCCCACTCGTTCCACGTCCGGTACATCGCGACATGCCTGTGCGGCATGACCCTGGACGAACTGGAGGAAGACGTCGACGCCTTCAACGCGAGCGTCTACACGGGCGACGACCGCAGGTTCCTGCTGGGCATCCTGTCCCTGCACACACGGACCGGCGAGCACCCCGGCCTGGCGACCCGCTACGACGAACGCCCCTTCATGGTGCTGGAGACCACCGAGGCCGACACCATGGGCGCCGAACTGCTCACGGAGCTCTACACCTTCGTACGCGCCCGCCTGGACGACTCCCTGCCCCTCCTGCTCAAGCCCGCCACGCACGCGCAGGAATCCGCGCTGGTCGGCGTGCCGGAGTCGAAGGTCCCGCGGATCCTCAGCCACGAGCTCTTCGCCGCCGCCGAGTTCGTGCCGCTGAACATCGCCTTCGCCCGGGGCCGCCTCCGCCACTTCTCCTCCGAGGAGGAGTACCGGAAGGCACGCGAGCACCTCACCTGGTACGACATCGTCGCCATGCCCGTCGTACCGGACGACATCCCGCGCGTGGCCGGCCTGATCAACGGCTCTCCGACCACCCCGCTGTCCCACACCAACGTGCTGGCCGCCGGCTGGGGCGTCCCCAACGCCATCGTCCGCGACATCGACGCACGCGTCCACGCCGACGACCTCGACGGCGCATGGGTCCACTACGAGGTCTCCGACGGGGGCCTCCGCCTCTCGCGCACCTCCCCTCCCGAGACCCTCACGGAGCCGCACTGGCAGACCCACCGCATCCGCCTCGACCCGCCCGACACCGACCGCGCGCCGGTCACCCCCCTGAACCGGCTGCGCGCCGCCGACCGCGTACGGTTCGGGACCAAGGCGGCCAACCTCGGCGAGCTGCACCACATACTGCGCCACGGCTCCACCGAGCTGCTCGGCTACTACAGCAAGCCACGGCCACCGCGCCCCAGCCTCCTTCCCTACCTGCAGCGGCGGTTGCGGGTCTCCCACGAGGACGAGCTGCGGGCACGGGCGGCGGCGTTCCTCGCCCGGCGGTTCCGCGGGCCCGACGGCCTCGCGCTGCCCTTCTCCCTGAACCAGCGGTTCCTCGCGTCCTCGCCGACGATCCAGCAGTGCATCGGCAAGCTGAAGATGGCACTCGAACTGAACGAGCTGGACGCCGTCGACGCGCTGTGCCTGCAACTGCAGGGCCTGATCCGCACCACCACCGTGCCGGTCGGCATCGAGCTGGAGATCAGGGACAAGATCAGCCAGCACCTGGGGACGGCCCGGCCCCTCGTCGTCCGCTCGTCCTCCAACGCCGAGGACCTCCCCGGGTTCTCCGCGGCCGGGATCTACGACTCCGTGGTCTCCGTGGCGGCCTTCCCGCATGTCCTCGACGCGATCCGGCAGGTGTGGGCCTCGCTGCTCTCCCCGCGCAGCGTCCGGCTGCGCCACCAGGCCGGCATCTCACTCGACGACACTTACATGGGCGTCATCGTCCAGCGGTACGCCCCGGCCGTCCTCGGAGGCGTCATGGTCACGTGCGACCCCACACGCCCCAAGGACTTCCGCGGGGTCTATCTGAACTGCGCCGCGGACTCCGCCGACGTCGTGGACGGCAGAACGGCTCCCCTGCAGTACCTGTACAACACCGTCGAGGGCGGCGGCAGAACCGTTTCCCTGGGTGCGGCGGACACGGACGTCGAGCCGGCCGTCAAGGAGCGGCTGGCCGACCTCGCCCTGGCCGGGCGGTTGCTCCAGTCCCACTTCGCCGTGGACGACCCCGATGCCTCCCCGCTCGACGTCGAGTGGCTGCTCGCGGACGACGGCCGCATCCACCTGCTGCAGATCCGCCCGTACAGCGCGTAGGCGCCATCCGGGTGAGCCGGTGCACGCGGACCCCCCGCGCGTGCCGGCTCACCCGCCAGCCCACGGATCGTCAACCCCCGAAGGCCCTTCGCATGCCACGAGCCCTCTCACGCCGGCCGTTCGGCCGCGGGATCCGGCCCCACGCCTCCGTACGCCGGATCATCGCTCTCAACAACGGCTTCCAACTGCTCTTCAACCTGCACTGGTGGATGCCCGTCTTCTACACCTACCAGCGCGAGGCCGGCCTCGGCGACGCCGAGATCTTCGGCATCCAGAGCGTCTACTACGTGGCGTTCTGCTTCCTGGAGATCCCCACCGGCCTGATCGCCGACCGCATCGGGCCGCGGCGCTGCCTCTGTCTCGGCGCGGTCGTCATGACCGCCGCCAACGCGACGCCCGCGCTGTGGCCCACGTACACCGGCTTCCTCGCCCACTTCCTGGCCATCGCCGTGGCCCGGTCCCTCGTCTCCGGAGCGGCCAGCGCCTACCTGTACGAGTCCCTGCACGCCCACGGCGAGGGCGACCGCTACCTCCAGGCCGAGGGAAGCGCACGCGCCGTCGGGCTCGGCGCCAAGATCGTCTGCTGGCCGTTCGCCGGACTGCTCATGCAGTATGTGCACGCGGCGCCGTACCTACTCAGCGCTCTGTGCAGCGCCGCGTCCGTGGCCTGCGCGCTCGCCCTGCCGCCGCTGCCCGCCGCGAAGCGGGAGCCGGCCGGTCACGCTCGGCCCGAGCCGCGCGCCGAGCCCGCCCGGACGGGCCTCGCCGCCACGGCGCGGCGCATCGCACACGACCTGCGCTCCTCACCGCGTCTGGGCCTGTTGATGCTGCAGGGCATCGCCCTCTTCACACTTGCCCGGATATCCCATGTGAACCTCTTTCAGCCGATGCTCCTGGACAAGGACGTCGCCGCCGCTCACCACGGGACGGTGCTGTCCGCCATGACGCTGGCCGAGGCGATCGCCGCCGCCCGCCCCCGGTGGATCCTCCGACACCTGCGCGGGAGCACAGCGGTGTACGCGCTCAGTCTGCTGATGGCGGGCTGTCTGGCCGCCGTGGTCGTCTCGGGCGGCCTCGCCACCGCCGCCTGGCTGTGCGTGTTCGCGGCCGCTGCGGGCATGGCGTTCCCCATCCAGCGCTCCTTGGTCAACGACGCCATCCCGCCCGGCGCCGACCGGGCCACGCTGCTCTCACTGGAGTCGCTCCTCGACCGGGGCGTCTGCGCCGTGGCGGCCGTGGCGGTAGGCGCCTACCTCTCGGCGGGCCGCCTGGACGAGCTCCTGTTGCACGTGGCACTGGTGACCGTGGCGGGACTCGGGGCGCTGATCGTCGTCGCGAGGGCCGTGTCGTCCCGGCCACGGCCCAGGTGACGCCGGGCTATGGGGTCATCGGGTGTCGCGGCCCGTCCGGGCGCGGCGAACCGCCGCCGCCCTCGGGCCCGTACCTGGCCACGAGCCGCGTGAGGTACGGCGCGTCCAGACCCCGCCGCTTGGTGTAGTGGTTGGCGATCAGGTCCGGTCGAGGTCGGCTCGGGTGTGCAGCAGCCTCGGGTGCGCGAAGGCGCGGTCGGCCGCGGAGGCCGGGGTGGTGGGGAGTGCGGTGCCGACGGCGGCCGTGCCCGCGGCCGTGCCGGCGATCTTCAGTACGTTCCGACGGCTGATATGTGCTCTCACGTGCTTCGGGTCCTCGGGTCTCGTGTGTCTGCCGATGCGTGTGGCTACACAGGGGAGGCGCGGGGACCGGCGCGCGATAACAGAAAGCGAGGGGGATCGTCTCCCGGCGGGGGAACGGCCCGCCGTGTCAGGATGCCGGGCCGAGGATCGTGCCCATCGCGGCGAGCACGGACGGCTCGACGCGGTAGTAGACCCAGGTGCCTCGCCGCTCGGAGGTGAGGAGACCGGCCTCCTTGAGCTTCTTCAGGTGGTGGGAGACGGTCGGCTGGGACACGCCGACGTCGGAGATGTCGCACACGCACGCCTCTCCGCCCTCGTGCGAGGCGACGGCGGAGAACAGGCGGAGGCGGACCGGGTCGCCGAGGGCCTTGAACATCTTCGCGGCGGTGTCGGCCTCGTCCGCCGTCATGGGGCGTTCGGTGAGGGGCGGGCAGCAGGGCGCCACGTCGGCGCCGGCGTCCGGCTCCAGCAAGGGAAGCGCCTTCACTTTCGACATATGTCTATGTTGACACACGTCGAACCAGCGAGCATCGGCCTTCGGCCTCGACTTTGATGAATGTCTATGTTGACGGGTGTCGAAGCAGGTGCCATGCTGGCCGTGCAGGCCATCGACAGATGTCGAATCAAGTCAGGGAGTCACTGTGACCGCGACCGCCGAACTTCCCGTCGTCGTGATCGGCGCCGGACCCACGGGTCTGGCAGCCGCCGCCCATCTGGTCGAGCGAGGGCTGCGCCCCCTGGTGCTGGAGGCGGGACCGGTGGCCGGCGCGGCCGTCCGGGAGTGGGCGCACGTACGGCTGTTCTCCACCTGGGGTGAGCTGACCGATCCCGCGGCCGAGAAGCTCCTCGCCCCGACCGGCTGGACGAAGCCCGAGGCCACCGCGTACCCCACCGGCGGCGAGTGGGCCGCCCACTACCTCCAGCCCCTGGCGGACGCGCTCGGCGGCGACCGCGTCCGCTACGGCACCACGGTCACCGGCGTCTCGCGCGCGGGCCGGGACCGGATCGTGGACGCGGACCGCGAGGCCCAGCCGTTCGTCGTGCACGTCACCACCGGCACCACCGACACCGCCGACGGCAGGCGCGAGGAGCGGATCCTGGCCCGCGCGGTGATCGACGCCTCCGGCACCTGGTCGACGCCGGGCCCGGCCGGTGCGACCGGCCTGCCCGCGCTCGGCGAGAAGACCGCGGCGGACCGGATCTCGTACCGCGTCCCCGACCTCGACAACGCCTCCGTACGGGCCCGTTACGCGGGCAAGCGCGTCGCCGTCGTCGGCTCCGGCGCCTCGGCCTTCACCGCACTCGCCGGACTGGCAGCCCTGGCCAAGGCCGAGGACGGCACCGGCACGCACGCCGTGTGGGTCCTCCGCCGGGGCATCGGCGCCTCGACGTTCGGCGGAGGCGCGGCCGACCAGCTCCCTGCGCGCGGCGCGCTGGGCCTGGCGGCGAAGGCGGCCGTCGAGAACGGCCACGCGGAGGCGGTCACCGGCTTCCGCACCGATGCCGTCGAGCGCGACGGCGACGGCCGCCTGGTCCTGGTCGCCGACGACGGCCGCCGACTGGACCCCGTGGACGAGCTGATCGTGCTCACCGGCTTCCGCCCCGACCTGTCGTACCTCTCCGAACTCCGCCTCACCCTCGACGAACGACTCCAGGCCCCCGTCGAACTGGCCCCGCTCATCGACCCGAACGTCCACTCCTGCGGCACCGTCTACCCGCACGGCCACCGCGAACTGTCCCACGCCGAGCAGGGCTTCTACCTGGTGGGCATGAAGTCCTACGGCCGCGCCCCGACGTTCCTCGCCCTGACCGGCTACGAGCAGGCCCGTTCCGTAGCCGCCGCCATCGCGGGCGACACCGCGTCCGCCGACCGCGTCGAACTCACCCTCCCCGAGACAGGCGTGTGCGGCGGCGCAGGCCTCTACGACCAGCCCGAAGCCGACCAGTCCCACGCCACGCCCGAGCAGGCCGGCGGCTGCTGCGCCGCACCGGCCACGCTCCGGATCGGCGCCCCCGCACCGTCCGGCGGCTGCTGAACCCGTGACGGGAGTCCGTACCCGTACGGCCTCGACCGGCACAGGGGACCGGTCGAGGCCACGCGCCGCGCTTCCCGCGCTCTGCCTGACACAGATCACCGGCTGGGGCACGGTCTACTACGCCTTCCCCGTCCTCAACCCGGCCGTCACCGCCGACACCGGCTGGTCCACGCCCGCCACCACGGCGGCCTTCTCGGGAGCCCTGCTCGTCTCGGCCGCCGCGGGCGTACCACTCGGCAGGATCCTCGACGCCCGCGGCCCCCGCACCGTCATGACCACGGGCTCGGTCCTCGCCGTGACGGCGCTGCTCGTGATCGCGTACGCGCCCGGCCTCCCCGTCTTCGCGGGCGGCTGGCTCCTGGCGGGCGTGGCCATGGCCGCCACCTTCTACCATCCGGCCTTCGCCGCGCTCACCCGATGGTGGGGCGACGACCGCGTCCGGGCCCTGACGATCGTCACCCTGGCCGGCGGCCTCGCCTCCACGGTCTTCGCCCCGCTCACGGCCTTCCTGGCCGGACACCTCTCCTGGCGGGCCACGTACACGGTCCTCGCCGTGCTCCTGGCGGCCGTCACCATCCCCGCCCACGCACTCGCCCTGCGCGGACCCTGGCCCCCGGCACCTCCCACGGCCGGCACACGGAGCGCGGACACCGCGCGGGCGGCCCGCAGCCGCCCCTTCCTCCTCCTCCTCCTCCTCGCCGCCGCCTTCACGCTGTCCGGCTTCGCGATGTACGCGGTCGTCATCAGCCTCGTCCCCCTGCTGACCGCCCGCGGCGCCTCCACCACGGCGGCGGCCTGGGCGCTCGGCCTGGGCGGAATCGCCCAGACCCTCGGCCGCACCCTGTACGCCACGCTCGCCCGCCGCACCACCGTCACCGTCCGCACCACCGCGCTCATCGCCGCGGGCGGCGCGACGACGGCGGCCCTGGCACTCGTCCCCGGCCCGGTCCCCCTCCTGGCCCTGATCGCCGTCCTCGCCGGCACGGTCCGCGGCAACCTCACCCTCCTCCAGGCCACGGCCGTCCCCGACCGCTGGGGCACCGCCGCCTACGGCCGCCTGTCCGCCGTCCTGGCCGCACCGACCACGGTCGCCGCCGCCCTCGCACCCTGGCTGGCGGCCTCCTCGCCGACGCCCTCGGGGGATACCCGGCCCTGTTCCTCACCCTCACCGCGGCGTCGGCGCTCGCCGCGGCCCTGGCACTCGGCACGTCGACGCACGCGCCGACCGCAGGGGCGGGCGCAGGTGCCGGTCAGGAGCCGGGCGGGGCGACCAGGCCGGATTCGTAGGCGAGGACGACGAGTTGCGCGCGGTCGCGGGCGCGGAGCTTGGCCATCGCCCGGTTGACGTGCGTCTTCGCGGTCAGCGGGCTGATCACCATGCGGCCGGCGATCTCGTCGTTGGACAGGCCCTGCGCGACCAGGGCGACCGCCTCGCGTTCACGGTTCGTCAGTTCCCTCAGCCCCGTGCCGGTACCGGGGCTGAGCGGCTGGGCGACGTACCGGTCGATCAGCTTGCGGGTGATCGACGGTGCGAGCAGCGCGTCGCCGCGCGCCGCGACACGCACGGCGTGCAGGAAGTCCTCCGGCCGGATGTCCTTCACGATGAACCCGGCGGCGCCGGCACGCAGCGCGTCGAAGACGTACGCGTCGAAGCAGTAGTTGGTCAGGATGACGACGTGCACCCGCGCCAGCGCCGGATCCGCGGCGATACGCCGGGTCGCCTCGATGCCGTCCATGACCGGCATCTGCACGTCGACGAGCGCGACGTCGGGCAGGTGTTCCCGGGCGAGCGCCAGGCCCTCCTGCCCGTCGGAGGCCTCGGCCACCACCTCGATGTCCTCCTCGGCCCCCAGGAGCGCGCGGAACCCGCTGCGGAGCAGCGGCTGGTCGTCGACCAGCAGGACGCGGATCACGACGCCCGGTCCACGGGGATCTCGGCCTGGACGGTGAAACCGCCTTCGCTGCGCGGCTGCGCCCGCAGCCTGCCGCCCAGAGCGGTGGCGCGTTCGCGCATCCCGAGCAGCCCGACGCCGGGAGCCTGGGCGGCGGTGCCCGGCGTGGCCCGGCCGTCGTCGTCGACGCGGATCGCGAGAACGTCCGGACCGTAGCCGATCCGGACCGACGCCGTCGCCGCGGCGGCGTGGCGGGCGATGTTGGTGAGCGACTCCTGCACGATGCGGTAGGCGGTCCTGTCCACAGCCGCCGGCACGTCGTGGGGTCGCCCTTCGACCGTCAGCGTCGCGTCCAGGCCCGTCGTACGGGCCCGTTCCACCAGGGCCGGAACGTGGTCGAGTCCATGCGACGGGGCCTTGTCGTCGTCGCGCAGCGCCTCCAGGGTCGCCCGCAGTTCCCGTGCCGCCTCACCACCGGCCTGCTGGATCGCCAGCAGGGACTCCGGCACGTGCTCGCCCCGCTTGCGCGCCAGGTGGACGGCGACTTCGGCCTGCACCTTGATGACCGAGATCTGGTGGGTGAGCGAATCGTGCAACTCCCGCGCGATGTGCAGCCGCTCCTCGGCGGCGCGGTGCCGCGCGGCCTCCTCCCGGGTGCGCTCCGCTTCGTCCGCCCGCCGCTCGGCCTGCCGCAGCGCCTCGCCCGCGGCACCGGCGGCGATGAGCCAGGCGATCTCCAGGGCGCCGCGCGCCTGCGCGAACGCCTCGCCCGTGTCGTACGGGCCCGAGGCCAGGGCGGCGAGCGGGAGGGCGGCCAGCACGCCCACGCTCGCCGCCACCGTGACGACGCGGTGCCCCGCCCGCATCGCGGCGTACACCGCGAACAGGTACGCGACGGCGGGCACGTCGAAACCGGCCGCCTGGTACCCCACCGCGCACAGCCCCGTGACGGCCAGGACCGGAACCGGAGCGCGGCGGCGTGCGGCCAGCGCCAGGCCGCCCGCCGCGAGCAGCGCGTAGCCGAGCAGGCCGAGGCCCGAGGCGGAGTGCTGCCCCGACACTCCGGACGCCCCGGTGACCAGCAGCGTCGCCGCCATGCCGACGGCGATCGCCCAGTCCCCGACAGCGGCCCGGACACCGGATCGTCGTCCTGTCCTCATGGGCGCACCCTAGCCGGGTGCCGTTGCGGGCGGGTCCTGCTCGGGGACGAGAGTCCGCCTACCGCACACGCAGTATTTCCGCGGTTCCTGCGGCGTCCGCGGCAGCGCGCAGTGTCTGCGTCTGCCGGACGACGGGCGGCGGGCCGGGCGGACACGATTCAGGGGACGTCCTGCCGTTGGAAGAGAAGGAGCACCCCATGTCGGTACCCAGTCTGTTCGCCGCACCGGCGGCGGCCGCACACGTCTCGGTCCAGTCGGCCGCCGCCGGCGTCCTCACCATCAGCGCCGGGCGGCTCGGCGCCCTCGTGGCCGCGCTGGTCGGCCTGCTCGGCGTGGTCGTCGGCGGCCTGGCGCTGGCCCGCTCCGCCCGACGTACCGGTACCTGGTGGTCCGGGCGCAGCGGGGCGGTCGTCGCCCTGGTGGCGGGGCTGGCCGGCACGGCCATCGGCGGCCTGGTCGTGGCCACCTCCTCCGGCGGCATCGGCACCGGAAACGGGCTGGGCGGCGCCCTCCTGGCCCTGGTGGTCGGCCTGACCGGCACGGCCATCGGCGGCCTCGCCCTGACCCGCTCCCGCCGCACCGGCTGACCGGAAGCCACTCGGCACCGTGGCGCGCGCCGGCGGGGCCCGGGAGAGTGGGCCGAACCACCACGCGCCGCTACTACGAGACCGGTGACGTCGACGCGTTCTACGACTCCATCGCGGACGCCTCCCGCCGCACCGTCGAGGAGCCGGCCGGCAAGGTCGCCGGCCTGCTCACACCGGACGCCACCGTCCTGGACCTCGGCGCCGGATACGGCGGGCCCGCGCGCCACCTGGCCGGCACCTACGGGTGCCGTGTCGTCGCCCTCGACCTCAGCGAGGCCCAGAACCGCCGCCACCGCGCCAGCGACGACCGGGCGCGCACGCTCCGCGAGGCGGTCCGCGTCCTCAAGCCCGGCGGCGCGCTGGTCTTCACCGACCTGATGGCCGCCGACGACGCCCTCACGGACGCGCTGCGCCCCGCCGTGTCACGGCTGGGCGTCGACGCCCTGGCCACGCCGCGCTTCTACCGCGAGACCCTCGGCCGGCTCGGTGCCGACGACGTCGCGTTCGACGACCGGAGCGGCCACCTGCCGCGCCACTACGTGCGCCTCGTCGAGGAGACCACGCGCCGCGAGAAGGAACTCCGCGACATCATCAGCCCCGCGTACCTCGACGCGCTGCTCGACAACCTGCCCCTCTGGTGGACGCGGCCCGCCGCGACCAGCTCCGCTGGGGCTTCCTCCACTGCCGCCGCGGCTGACACCGCGCCGGTCCCGGCACGCCCGCCCGGCCCTGAGCCCCCCGCGGGAATGGGCCTCGCCGCTCCGGGAGTTGAACCCAGGCGGCGTCCCTGCACCCGGCCGGCGAGACGTTCCAACCGGTACGGCACGGCCCCGCTGAGCGTCGCAGGCGCGACCGCCGCCCGTACGGACGGGGGAGCGGCCGTACGGGCGGACGTCCCCGTCGAGGGCCTGATCGCCTGCCAGCGCGAGCTGATCCGCCAGGCGCACGCCGAGGGCGTGAAGACGTGCCGGCCGCGGCATCATG
>NZ_JABWDV010000332.1 GCF_013362995.1 Streptomyces sp. TRM64462
GGACCCGCCGGCCAGGGCGCCCCGGCCGGGCGGCCCGAGACCGAGGCTGCCGGTGCCGACGGCTCCGGGGACGTGAGGCGGGCCGATCGGGCGGAACCCGCACCTGGGCCTTCGGGAGCGGGCGGCCGGGCCGGCTCTGTCGGGTGGGCGGGTCGTCCCGTGCCTGGGCCGGTCGGCGCCACCGGGGCGGTCGGCCATGTCCGGGCGGGCTGCTCGGTCGGTCGCTGCGGGCCGGTGGCGGTCGCTGCGGGCGGTGCAGTCGGGGGCTCGGGGCGTGTAGCGGGACGGTCGGGGTGTGCCGCGCCCGGGCCGGTAAGAGCGGGCGGTGCCTCCGGGTTTGCGGGGGCGGTGGGCGACGCGGGTCGTGGTTCCCGGTGCGTGGGGGTAGTAGGGAACGCGTCCGGCGGGTTCGGGGTGGGGTCCGGGGTGTAGAGGGCGGTGAGGGGGATTCTGATCGGTCGGGTCTCGTGGTCGCTCATCGGAAGAGCCGCCTCCATGTCTCCGGGCCCGGGTAGCCGTCGGCGGCGCCGCCGCGCCAGCCCTGGGCCCGCTGGAAGTCCTGGACGTTGCGCCGGTCCGCCTCGCCCCAGCGCGGGGTGGGGCCGGACCGGTAGTGCTTGCCGTAGCCGAGTTTCACGAGCCGGTGGCCCAGCGTCTCGACGTGCTTGTTGGACTGGCCGGGCCGGAAATGCGCCCGGCCCGGGAACGGCGGCGCGGCCTTCTCCGCGCCGCCCGGGATGTCGCGGCCCTTGTGCTGGACCAGCAGCCGCCAGGTGTGCGGGCCCGGGAGCCCGTCGGCCTCCTTTCCGCGCCAGCCCTGCGCCCGCTGGAACGCCTGGGTCGCGCGGCGGTCCGCCTCCCCCCACCGGGGGCCCGGGCCCTTCGTGTAGAAGCGGTCGCCGCCGCGTGCGACGAGCATCCGGCCCAGCTCCGTCACGTACCGGTTGTTCGCGCCCGGCCCGAACATCCCCGCGCCGGGGTAGGCCGCCGAGGCGCCCGACGGGCCCGGTGCGCCCACCGCGGCTCCGTCGTCGTCCGAGCCGGTGATCAGGCCGTTGTAGCGGTACGCCACGTACCGGGCCGAGTTCTCCCAGTACGCCATCGGCGTGGCCTGCCTGCGGGTGTGCGGCTTGGTCTGCTCGTACGCCACGTAGTGCGTGCGTTTGTAGTCCGTCCAGCCTCCGAAGATCGTGACGTGCGAACCCCTGGTCGGATTGTCCGGGTTGTGGAAGAGCAGAATGTCCCCCGGCTCCAGCTCGCTCCGGTCGAGCTTGGTCGCGAACCGGTGGAGGCTGCCCGTCCACTCGTTGCCGGGCAGCTTCCACGCCATCGAGACGTAGCCGGAGCAGTCCTGCCGGTACCCGTCCGTCCAGTACTTCTCCATCGAGTACGGGACCTTCTCTCCGACCCACCGCTTGGCCCGGTTGATGATGTCCGCGCGGGTGACGCGCGGCAGCTCGTCCCGGGACAGCGGGTGCTTCGACGGCCCCGCGTGCGGGCGGCCGTGCAGCCCTGCCGCACCGCCCTGCGGGCTGGCCGGGCCGGGGTCGGCGCGCTCGCCGCCGGGGCGTCCGGCGGG
>NZ_JABWDV010000333.1 GCF_013362995.1 Streptomyces sp. TRM64462
CGGGCGCAGGTGCGGGCGCCGGCGCGGGCACGGGTCTCGGCGCGGGCGCGGGTCTCGGTGCGGGCGCGGGCGCGGGTGCCGGGCTCGGCCCCGCGTACGGTTCCGGTTCGGACGGCCCGGGTGCCTCGTACGGCTCGGGCGTCACAGGCGCGGGCCTCGACTCCTCGTACGGCTCGGGTGCCACCCCCGCGTACGACTCCGCCTCCGACACGGGCGGCGGTGTGTACGGCTCCGCGACCGACGGGCACGACGGGCACGGCCCCTCGGCCGGGCGGGGGCTGCGGGCGAAGGTCCAGGGCGCGTTCCTGACCGGTGCCCGCCGCAACCTCGTCGCGGCCGGCGCGGGCGCGCTGCTCGCCGCCGTGCTCGGCACCGTGGTGACCCTGGGCGCGACCTCCGGCGGGGGAGCGGACGACGGCGGCTCCACCGACAACAAGATGAGGACCGAACACTCGGCGGGCGTGGACGGCGGCGACGGCTTCGACAGCGAGACGCCCGGCGAGGAAGGCACCTCCGGCTCCTCCGGCACGTCCGGCGACACCGGCGGGTCCGGCGGCACGGGCGGGTCCGGCGGCACCGGCGGCACCGGCGGCACGGATCCGACCGGCGAGACGCCCGGCTCGTCGGCGCGGCCCGGCGCCACCGGATCGGCGGGCGACCCGTCAACGCCGGGCAGCGGCAGCCCGACCACCACACCGGGCGGCGGCACCACCACCACGGGCAGCGGCGGCGCGTCCCCGACGAAGACCGGCAGCCCGTGGTCGCCCAGCACCGGAGGCAGCGGCAGCAGCTCGCCGTCGACGAGCGGTTCCACGGGCGGCGACTCCCCGAGCCCGTCCACGAGCGACAGCACGGGCGATACGACCACCAGCCCCAGCCCCACGGACGGCAGCGGCGGCGGAACCACCGGCGGCTCCGACGCCGGCGGCACGGACACCAGCGGCGGCGGCACCTCGCCCACAGCGGGCGGGCCGACGTCCACGTCCGAGGAGCCGAGCCCCACGGTCGCCTGACCGGCCGGCACCGAGCGCACACACGTCTACGGCCCCGGGGGCAGCGCCACCCGGGGCCGTAGACGTACGTCCGCTCAGAACAGCCGCAGCTTGTCGTCCTCGATGCCGCGCAGCGCGTCGTAGTCGAGCACCACGCACCCGATGCCGCGGTCCGTCGCCAGCACCCGCGCCTGCGGCTTGATCTCCTGCGCGGCGAACACACCCCGTACCGGCGCCAGATGCGGGTCGCGGTTCAGCAGCTCCAGGTACCGGGTGAGCTGCTCGACGCCGTCGATCTCGCCGCGCCGCTTGATCTCCACGGCGACGGTCGCGCCGTCCGCGTCCCGGCACAGGATGTCGACGGGGCCGATGGCCGTCGGGTACTCGCGGCGGATCAGCGTGTAGCCGTCGCCGAGTGTCTCGATCCGGTCGGCGAGAAGCTCCTGGAGGTGCGCTTCCACGCCGTCCTTGATCAGGCCCGGGTCGACGCCCAGCTCGTGCGACGAGTCGTGGAGGACCTCCTCCATCGTGATGATCAATTTCTCGCCTGCCTTGTTCACCACGGTCCAGACGCCCTCGGTCTCCCCGTCGCCCTCCTTCAGCGTGCAGGGCGGCGACATCCAGTTGAGGGGCTTGTACGCACGGTCGTCGGCGTGGATCGAGACGCTGCCGTCCGCCTTGACCAGGATCAGACGGGGGGCGGATGGCAGGTGGGCGGTGAGCCGGCCGGCGTAGTCCACGGAACAGCGGGCGATGACGAGACGCATGGTCGGCAACGCTACTCGACGCGGGCGCCTCCGCGCGATTCGGCGGTTCCTCTTCCGCTCCCGGTGCGCGCGGCCCGCGCAAGATCCGGAAGAACGGCACCAAACGCCCGTGGATCCATGGCCTGTTGTGTCCCAATCTCCTGGTGCGGTCCGGACAGCACGCATACCGTGGAAGCGGGAGGTTGTCGCTCGTGCACGCTGCGTGCCGTACGGGGGCTCCTCCTCCCCTGCCCGTAAGACCCCGCTCCCCGTGGGGTCGCGAGAGGAGAACCCATGTCGCTCGACGTCTCACCGGCGCTGTTGGAACAGGCCGAGCGAGGCGAGGTCGACGAAGCCGCTTTCGTCGACTGCGTCCGGACCTCCCTGCCCTACGCATGGGAGATGATCAGTTCTCTGGTGGCTCAGCTGAAGGTGGACGGGGGTGCGTTCGCCGACAACCAGACGCCTCCGCCGGACGAGCAGGCGCGTGGACAGCTGCTGCGTGCCCTGGCGAGTGACGCGATCCGGGGGGCGCTGCAGCGTCACTTCGGGGTGCGGCTCGCGTTCCAGAACTGCCACCGCGTCGCGGTGTTCCCGCTGGACCCCGCGGTCGACGAGCGGCTCGCCCGCTTCACCTCGCCCCGGGCCCAGTTGCTGAACCAGTCGCCGGAGCTCCGCGACTGCTGACGCCCCGTGTTGCCGCCGCTCCGCGTCCCGGGAGGCGTGGCCGGTGCTGGGGCGGCAGCATCCTGGCGGCCGCCGCATCCTGTTCCTCTGTGCCTGTTCCTCAGTGCCTGTTTCTCAGTGCAGCAGCGGCAGCACTTCGGAGCCGAGCCGACGTACGTTCTCCTCGGTCGTGGCGACCAGGCCCGACCCCTCCACCATCAGCGCGAACCGCCGGATGCCGGTCCGCTCCGACGTGGCGGCCAGCCGGTCCGCCGCGAACCGGGGCGTGCCGACCGGGTGCAGCCGGCACAGCAGCTCGGTGTACGCGAACGGGTCGCGCATCGCCCGGTGCCGCCCGTCGACCGTCACATGGGCGTCGAGGCCCTGCTTCAGCCAGCCGGGCATCGACTTCAGCAGCGTCTCCACCGCGTCCGCCGTGTGGTCCGCGATCTGGGCGACGCCCGCCGACACATGGTGGTCCGCGACGGCCGCGACCGCGTCCGGCGTATGGCCGGCGGCGAGCGCCTCCGTACGCCACAGGGCGACCATCTCCGCCTTGACGTCGTCCCCGACGTGCATGCCCAGCAGCATCGGCAGGCCGCGCGCGGCGGCCAGCCTCACACTGCTCGGTGAGGTGCACGCCAGCAGCGTCTCGGGCGCGGCCGAGCCGTCGATGAGCTCGTCGGGCCGGGGGACGACGGCGACCTCACGGAACCGGTACCGGGCCCCGTCCGCCGCGACGCGGGCGTCGCGCTGCCAGCGCAGCAGCAGGTCGAGGGCCTCGGGGAAGTCCTTCTCGTACGCGTCGAGGCCGCCGCCGAACACCTCCAGGTCCACCCAGGGCCCGCCGCGTCCGACGCCGAGGGTGAATCTGCCGCCGGAGGCGATGTGCAGCAGCGCCGCCTGCTCGCCGAGCGCGACCGGGTGGCCGTTCGGCAGCACGCTCACCGCCGTGCCGACGCGGATACGGCGGGTGCGGCCCAGCAGCAGCGCGGCCAGTGTGATGGCCGAGGGACACACGCCGTACGGTACGAAGTGGTGCTCGGCCAGCCAGACCGCGTCGAGACCGGCCTCCTCGGCGGCCTCGGCGGTGCGCACCGCGCGGTGCAGTGCCTCGCTGTGCCCCTGGCCGGGAAACTGGGCCGCCAGTACAAAAGTTCCCACGCGCATCGCGCTATGCCTCCTTGACGGCCGACGCGGTTCCCCTCAGGGGCAACAACGCCTGACACGTGCCAAAGGCAACGGCCTCCCGGCGAGTTCTTGCGATTTTCCGCTAACCACCCCTACGGGAGGGGGTGATCGCACACATGACCGTGCCGAAGGCTCCCCGCCTGGCCCCTTACGCTGGACGTACCTGTCCGCGATCCGCCCCTGTGAGGTGTTCCGTGTCCCCGCGCCGCAACCGACCCCCGAGGAGGGGCGGAGAGAACTCGACCGGGAACGGCGGCGGGAGCGTCGAAGGCGACCGGTACGGGGGCTTCCAGCGGACCGAGACCTGGCAGGGCGAGGAGTGGTCCGTCCGGAACGTGGCGGGCGCGAGCGCGGCCGGGAAACGGTACCGCTGCCCGGGGTGCGACCAGGAGATCCCGTCCGGCGTCCCCCATGTCGTCGCCTGGCCCGACCACGGCGGCGTGGACGACCGGCGGCACTGGCACAAGGCCTGCTGGAACGCGAAGGACCGGCGAGGCGCCCGCGTCCAGCGGTCCCGGAACGCCCCGCGCCACTAGGCCGTTTCCTTCGGATCATCTGATCGTTGGTTGATGCGTGTCGTTGACTGACGCCCAGTGGGCACGCATCGAGCCGTTGCTGCCGGACCGGACACCGAAGCGGGGTGGCCGGTGGCGGGACCACCGGCAGGTGATCGACGCGATCGCCTTCAAGTACCGCACCGGCACTCCGTGGATGGAGCTGCCCGAGCACTTCGGCTCATGGAAAGGCGCCCACAACCGGCTGCGGAAATGGGCCGCCGACGGCACCTGGGAGAAGGTCTTCACCGCCCTGCTCGCCCAGGCCGACGCCGAAGGCGACCTCGACTGGGTCGTCGCGGTCGACTCCACGATCGTCCG
>NZ_JABWDV010000334.1 GCF_013362995.1 Streptomyces sp. TRM64462
GCCCAAGCCCCTGCCCAAGCCCCCGGCGATGCCCCAGACCCCGGCGACGCCCTCGCCCAAGCCCCCCGCGACGCCCCCGCCCCGCCGCGCCCCCGTCGGGCCCGCATCGTGCGGCGGCTGCTCTGGGTCGGCCCGCCGCTCGTCGTGCTCGCTGTGCTGTTCCTGCACCCGCTCGCGCTCGTCGTCCAGGAGTCGCTCGCGCCCGGGGCGTACGGGTCCGTGCTCGCGTCCCGGGCCTTCCGGGACGCGGTCGTCATGACCGTGCAGCTCGCGCTCGGGGCGACCGTCGGCTGTCTCGTCCTCGGGTTCGTGCTCGCGCTGATCCTCGCGTTCGTGCCCTTCCCCGGCTCGCGGGCCGTCGCACGGTTCATCGACGTCTTCCTCTCCTTCCCCTCCTTCCTCATCACCCTCGCCCTCCTCTTCCTCTACGGCACTGTCGGCATCGCCAACGGCCTCTGGACCGACGTCACCGGCGACCCCGCCGGCACCGGACCCTTCCGGTTCCTGACCACGCCCTGGGGCGTGCTGCTCGCCGAGATCACGTACTTCACGCCGTTCGTCGTACGGCCCCTGCTCGCCGCGTTCGCCCAGCTCGACACCGCGCAGCTGGAGGCCGCCGCCTCACTCGGCGCGCGGCCCGCGCGGATCGTGCGGCAGGTGATCCTGCCCGAGGCGCTGCCCGCCCTCGCCGCGGGCGGCGGGCTCGTACTCGTCCTGTCCCTCAACGAGTTCGGCATCGTCCTGTTCACCGGCGCCAAAGGCGTCACGACCCTCCCGATGCTGGTGTACGGCAAAGCCATCCTGGAGTCCGACTACGCCGCCGCCTGCGTCGTCGCCGTCGTCGAGATCGCGCTCTCCGTGGGCCTCTACACGCTGTACCGGGGGGTGAGCCGCCGTGCTGGTGCACACCGCTAGGGGGCGCTGGGCGGCCTGGGCGCTGTTCGCCCTCCTCTTCGTACCGCTGTTCGCGCTGCCGCTGCTCGTCGTGCTCGCCGCCTCGTTCGCCACGAACTGGTCCGGCGCCCTGCCCTCCGGGCCGACCACCGGCCACTACGCCGCCGCCCTGCGCGGCGAGTCCCTGGAGGCGCTCACCGCCAGCCTCGTCACCGCCGTCACGGCGAGCCTCGTCGCGCTCGCCCTCGGCACCTGGGCCGCCCTGGCCGCCGAACGGCTCGGCCGGCGCGCACGCCGGGTCGTCGACGCGCTGTTCATGCTGCCCGTCGCCGTCCCGTCGGTGGTCGTGGGCCTCGCCGTCCTGGTCGCGTTCTCGCAGCCGCCGCTGCTGCTCAACGGCACGCGCTGGATCGTCCTGGCCGCGCACACCGTGCTGGTCACCGCGTTCGCCCACCAGTCGGTCTCGGCGGCGCTCGCCCGTCTCGACCCGGCGTACGAGGAGGCCGCCGCCATGCTGGGCGCCCGCCCGGCGTACGTGCTCCTGCGGGTGCGGCTGCCGCTCCTGCTGCCGTCGCTCAACGCGGCCGCCGGGCTGTGCTTCGCGCTCTCCATGGGCGAGTTGAGCGCCACGATGATGCTCTACCCGCCCGACTGGCTGCCGCTGCCCGTGCTCGTCTTCACGGCCACCGACCGGGGCTCCCTCTTCACCGGCTCGGCACTCGCCGTCGTCCTCATGACCACCACGCTGCTGGTCCTGCTCGCCGTCTCCCGCCTCCGTACCAAGGCCACCTACCGCTAGCCAGCAAGGAGCGACCCCGCCATGCCCACCCGCATCCGCACCGCCGCCACGGCCACCCTCACCGCCGCCCTCCTCGCCACCACCCTCTCCGCCTGCGGCTCCTCCTCCGCCGCGTCCGACGAGAAGGTCGTCACCGTCTACAGCGCCGACGGCCTCAAGGGCGAGCACGGCGACGGCTGGTACGACCGCGTCTTCAAGGACTTCGAGCGCGAGACCGGCATCAAGGTCGAGTACGTCGAGGGCGGCTCCGGCGAGATGGTGCAGCGCGCCCTGCGCGAGCGCCGCAACACCCAGGCCGACGTCCTCGTCACGCTCCCGCCGTTCATCCAGCAGGCCGACTCCAAGGGCCTCCTCCAGGCGTACGAGCCGAAGGGCGCCGACCAGGTCCACGCCGCCGACCGCTCCCGCACCGGCACCTGGACCGCCGTCGTCAACAACTACTTCGGGTTCGTCCACAACAAGAAGGAGCTCAAGACCCCGCCCACCACCTGGGAGGACCTCCTCGACCCGAAGTACAAGGACCGGCTCCAGTACTCCACCCCCGGCGTCGCGGGCGACGGCACCGCCGTCGTCATCAAGGCGATGCACGACTTCGGCGGCCGTGAGCCCGCCATGGCGTACCTGAAGAAGCTGCAGGCCAACAACGTCGGCCCCTCCTCCTCGACCTCCAAGCTCGCCCCGAAGGTCGACAAGGGCGAACTCCTCGTCGCGAACGGCGACGTCCAGATGAACTTCGCGCAGGCCCGCTCCATGCCGAACCTCGCCATCTGGTTCCCCGCCCGCGAGGGCGGCAGGCCCACCACCTTCGCCCTCCCGTACGCCGCCGGGCTCGTCAAGGACGCCCCGCACTCCGCGAACGGCAGGAAGCTGCTCGACTTCATGCTGACCGAGCGCGCCCAGCGGCAGGCCAGCGAGGTCGGCGGCGGCTTCCCGGCCCGTACGGACGTCAAGCCCACCGACGCCAACGCCATCGCGCTCGACACCCTGATGCGGGACGTCGAGGTCTTCGAACCGGACTGGGCCGACATCGAGAAGAACCTGACGACGTACATCGACGCCTGGAAGAAGGCGACGGGCAGTTGAACGGCGCCCGGCGCACCGCGAGCTGAGCGTCCCTCACGAATTCACCGCATGTCCCTGGTCTCCGCAGCGCCCCGGCGCGACCATGACCCGCGCGCGCCGCACCACCCCACACACCACGGAGGAACCGCCATGCCCACGCCCGCCATGCCCACGCCCGCCATGCCCACGCCCGGCATACCCCGCCGCACCGTGCTCACCGCCGCCACCGCGACCACCGCCCTCGCCGCGACCGGCCTCGCGGCCCCTGCGGCACACGCCGCCGTCCCCACGCTCCCCCACGGCACCAGCGCCGACAAGGTCCTCGTCGTCGGCATGGACGGCGTGCGCCACGACCTCATCGACGCCGCGAACGCCCCGCACCTCAAGGCGATGCGCGCCGCCGGCACCTATGGCACGTCGCTCCTGTACGCCAACCCCATGGCCGCCACCTCCTCAGGACCCGGCTGGTCCACGATCTCCACCGGCGTGTGGCCCGACAAGCACGGTGTACGCGACAACTCCTTCACCGGACGCGACTACTCCCGCTACCCCGGCTTCCTCGCCCGCCTCCACCAGGTGCGGCCCGAGCTGTCCCTGTTCGCCGCCGTCGACTGGAAGCCCCTCGACACGTACGGCACCGTCACCGCGGGCGCCGACGCCGCACTGGTCCTGGACGGCGACCGTGACGGCTACGTCGCCCACGACGAGACGATCACCGCCACCACGGTGTCCGTCCTCCGCGACCAGAACCCGGACGTGGCGTTCGTCTACCTCGGCAACACCGACGTCGTCGCCCACTCCTACGGCACCGGCAAGAAGTACCTCGACGCGCTCGCCGTCCAGGACGCCCAGCTCGGCCGGATGCTGGCCGCCATCGAGGCCCGCCCGACGCGCGCGGCGGAGCGCTGGACGGTCGTCGTCTGCACCGACCACGGCCATGTCGACGCGGGCGGCCACGGCGGCAGCTCCATCCCCGAGCGCATGACCTTCGTCCTCGCCACCGGCCCCGGCATCGCCGCCGGCGCCCGCCCGCACGACACCCGGCTCGTCGACGTCGCCGCCACCGTCTTCCACCAGCTCGGCATCGTCCCCGACCCGTCCTGGGGCCTGGACGGTCGCCCGATCCAGCAGCGGTCGTCGGACCCCTTCGACACCGTGTACGGCTCCCTGCGCGACCGGGTCGACGAGTCCGGCATCCCGGCCGGAGTCCTCGGCTTCACGCACACCCCGCCCACCGGCTGGTCCGTCATCAACAGCGCCATGGGCACGGGCGGTGTGACCGAGTGGCGCGGCTGGTCGTTCACGACCGACGACTTCTGGTCCCGCACCCACCGCGACCAGTGGCGTGAGCTCAACGTCCGCGCGCGCGGCGTGTTCGCGGTCGCGGACTCCGACGAGTGGGACGACAGGTCCAACTCGGGCCGCTTCGACTCGACGCTGGTGACCCCCGCGTACAGCGTGTCCGGGAAGGCGAGGGCCACGCTGCGCTTCACCACCCACTACCGCCAGGAGACCGGGCAGACCGCGCGGGTCCTCGCGTCGTTCAACGGCGGTACCCCCACCGTCGTACGGTCCTACACCTCCGACGTCGTCGCGCAGCCGCAGGCGCTGACCGTGGACGTCCCCGCCGGGGCCTCGTCGGTCGGCTTCCGCTTCCACTACACCGGCGCCAACAACTGGTACTGGGTGGTCGACGGGGTCGAGATCCACACGTCGTGATCACCCGGGGGCGTCGCCACAGCACGTCTGTCGCGGCGCCCCCGGCTGCGGTCGGTCACACGAAGTCGATCACGTCCGCGATGGAGTCCTTCACATGGGTGGGGCGGTACGGGAAGCGGTCGATGTCCGCCTTCGCGGTCAGGCCGGTGAGCACCAGGAACGTCTGCATTCCCGCCTCCAGGCCCGCCAGGATGTCGGTGTCCATCCGGTCGCCGATCATGGCGCTGTTCTCGGAGTGGGCGCCGATGGTGTTGAGGCCGGTGCGCATCATCAGCGGGTTGGGCTTGCCCACGAAGTACGGCTCCTTGCCGGTCGCCTTCGTGATGAGCGCGGCGACCGCGCCGGTCGCGGGAAGCGCGCCCTCGGCCGAGGGGCCGGTCTCGTCGGGGTTCGTGGCGATGAACCGGGCGCCGTTGTTGATCAGGCGGACCGCCTTCGTCATGGCCTCGAAGGAATAGGTCCGCGTCTCGCCCAGAATCACGAAATCCGGCTCCGTGTCCGTCAGGACGTAGCCGACGTCGTGGAGGGCGGTCGTCAGGCCCGCCTCCCCGATGACATAGGCGGAGCCGCCCGGGTGCTGGTCGTCGAGGAACTTCGCGGTGGCCAGGGCCGAGGTCCAGATGTTCTCGACGGGGACGTCGAGCCCTATCCGGTTGAGCCGCGCGTGCAGATCCCGGGCGGTGTAGATCGAATTGTTGGTCAGGACCAGGAAGGGCCGCTCGCACTCGCGGAGCTTCTTGATGAAGGCGTCCGCCCCCGGCACCGGGATGCCTTCGTGCATCAGCACCCCGTCCATGTCGGTGAGCCACGATTCGATGGGCTTGCGCTCTGCCATGTTGCCGGTCTCCTGTACGCAAGGGCTGCTGGGCGCCGGGACGACTCTGTACCGCGACGCCCACAGCGTAGCCACGGGGGAGCCGGTTGCTTCATCCCACGGTCGTGCACGGCGGAACCCCTGGGAGCCGCCCCGCTTTCCCTAGGGAACATCATCGGGGGCCGGGTGGCTCCTGCCGCCCCATTCTTCTTCCAGCCCGGAGATCGCCGTCCGCGCAAAGGGGCGCGGCGAGCGCGCGATGTGCCGGAGCGCGGGAAGGCGGGAGCATATGGATCGAAGAAGACGGTGGCCGGCAGCCGTGGCCCTGACCACGGCCCTGGCGGGGGCCGCCACCCTGGCTCCTCCGGCAGCGGTCGCGGCGGAGACGAAGCACACCTACGTCACGGCCAAGCTGCGGCTCGACGCGGGGACGCACTTCTACAGCTGGAAGGCGAGCTGTCCCGCCGGCACGGTTATGGACCTGAGCCCCCTGTCCACGGGCTTCAAGGAGAAGAGCAGCGAGATCCGCCTGGACGCCACCTACAAGGTCGGCGACCGCGAGCGGGTGTGGACGCTCAGCAACCCCAGCCTGCTCAACGGCGGCGTCGCGCAGATGACGTACACCTGTATCGGCACCCCGACCGAGGTGCAGCGTCAGACCTTCCCGGACGTCCAGTACGACTGCGAGGTCAACACCACGTCGTGCACGACCGAAGTGGTGTCCACCAAGGAACAGCCGGGGCCTGAGGTGGTGGTCGAGCAGGCGAAGAACTGCAACACGAACCCGGACGACCGCACGCAGGACATCGACATCACCAAGACCTATTCGCGCGCCTTCAGCAGCCAGTACGCCTTCATGGAGGGATCCCAGCTCGCGTTCACGCTCGGGTTCCAGGCGAGCGGCCTGACGGGGAACATCAGTTACACCCTCCAGCGGCAGGAGACGTGGTCCTGGTCCGACACGTCGACGACCTTCTCCAGCGTCGCCGGCAAGGTGCCCGCCCGCCACATCGGCTTCGTCACGTTCACCCCGCAGATGCGGGAGGTGACGACCAAGAACACCCTCACGTACAAGGTCGGCGTGTACGACGCCCGGCCCGACGGCGACCAGAAGACCTGGGTCAAGACCGTCGTGGCAAGCACCCCGAAGGTGCGGCCCGACGGCTCCACCGACGGCCAGTGGGGGTTCCACTTCCGGCGTATGACGGCGCAGGAGGAGCTCAACCTGTGCAAGGGCGTCGCCCTGTTCGGCCCGACGCACAACAAGACCTACGTCGTCACGGCCCGGCAGGATCTGAAGGCGCTGCACGTCACCGGCGGTCAGCAGTTCCTCAGCCTGCCCTCGGTGGTCGGCGAGGTGTCGGAACTCGCGCAGCAGCGGTGGGTGCTGACCCGCACGGACCTGCCCGACGGCAACCTGTTCACGTACACCCTCAAGAACGCCGACACCGGGAAGTGCCTGAGACTGGACGACTACGCCGGGTCCGACCCCAACAGCAGGCAGGTGTACCAGGTCAACTGCTCGACCTCGGACATGTGGCAGCAGTGGCGCTTCCGCTCCATCGACAACGGCTGGAAGCAGATCACGTCGTACGCCAACGACAACTTCATGCTCACCTGGGAGGCGCCGAACGCGCACTGCGGCACCCGTGGGCTCGGCCTGGGCCAGGTCTTCGGGGCGCGCTTCTCGCCCACGTCCCCGCTCCCGACGGACTGCACGTTCGGGCTGCGGCAGACGCTGCCGGCCATCACCTGACCTCCGACGTCGTGATCGAGTGAAGGGATCGTGACCGTGCCTCTCCCCGGGCGCTGCGGCCCGGGGAGAGACACGCCGACGCGTCCGGTGCCGCTAGTGGGTCAGTCGGTGTCGCAGTGCAGGCGGACCTGGCCCTGGTGGGCCGTCGCGTCGTTGTTCCAGTAGCTCACCACGGCCTGCGCGCCACCGGGCTTCAGGTAGACGTTGACGGTGGCCAGATACTGGGCCGCGGGGGTCACTCCGTAGAAGAAGTTGAAGGAGCCGATGCTCTGGCCTGCCAGAGGAACGACGCCGTCGCCGTACGCGGCCTCGTAGTCGGCGACGTTCGCGTACGGGTTGACCCGGAAGTGCCAGCCGGCCGGGCAGCGGTACTCGGGGCGGCTGTCCGCGACCGTGCTCTTCCCGGGGACGCTGATCGTGGACGTGTCGAGCGTCTGGCTGAAGTCGGTCTTCTGGGCCGCCCACACGAACGGGGACGCGCTCTGAACGACGTTGCCGTCGGCGACGCCGATGAAATCGCCGCTGTGCTTGGCCTGCAGCGCGTATCCGGATCCGGAGGGGACGGCCCTGAACTTCTGGTTGTCACCGCCATGGCACTCGTACTGGATGATGTCGGCGCCGGGGTCCGAGGAGCCGCCCCGAACGTCGAGGCACTTCCTGTGGGCCTCCCCTTCCGCGAGCGTGTGCTGGGGAACGAGGGTGACGTACTCACCGCCCGCGGGGCGGACCTGGAACTTCTGGTTGTCGTCGCCGTTGACGGCCCACGTGACCAGAGCCGTGCCGTTGTCCAGTGATCTCCCGGGGACGTCCATGGCCTCGCCGCCGCCGGTGGTGAAGGTGTACGTGCCTTCCCCCAGCGGCTCGGGCGCCGCCGCCGCGGCCGGGCCTGCGCCCACGAGCCCGCCGGTCAGTATCGCGCCGCAGACGGCTGCGATCGCCGCGCGCCGCTTCCGGCGGCGGGACCACGACGGGTGGCCGGGCCTCTCACTGGTGTCGGGATTCTGCACACGTGCCTCCTTGGTCCGGGCGGGTCAGCCGGTAAGAACTATGGGCGTGAAGTCTCGGGCTGAGGCTGGGGAAATCCCCCAGTGTTCCGGCCGAAGGGGCAGGGACCCGGTCGCTGATCTGGTGGAACGCGGCCGACCCGCCAAGACGGCAGGTCAAGGACCTCTACCGGCCGGTAGGGCGCGGACCGCCGTCGGCTGCGGATGCGGAGCGCCCGGATCGGAGTGAATCTTCCTTACGAGGGAGGTTGACGATGCGTCCAGGACCGGTTGCTCTCCGTGCCGTACGGGCGGCGGCGGCCACGGCCACGGCCGCCCTCGTGCTCGCCTCGCCGCCCGCCCACGCGGCCCGGGCCGCCGGAGACGCGGCCGGCGACGGGCCGACCGGCGACGGGGCGGCCGGCGGGCGGGTCGCCGTGACGGTCACCCCGGCCACGGCCGCGCCGGGCTCGGACGTGGACCTCCGGGTCGAGGGCTGCGACGCGGACCGGGGCACGGTCCGCTCCGCCGCGTTCGTCGCCGACGTGGAGCTGTCCGGACGTACGGGTGGCGCGGGCGGCGCGCTGCACGGCGACACGACCGTGAAGTCGGGCCTCGCCTCCGGTACGTACCGGGTCGCCGTCGTCTGCGGCGGCCGCGATCACCACGACGCCGCCCGCGTCCAGGTCTCCCCGACCCCGCCGCCCAGCCCCCACGCCCCCGTCCGCGCGGGCGGCGGGGGCGGCGGGGGCGCAGCCGTGGTCCAGGAGGTTCCGGTCGCACCGGCGGCCGCCGAGGCGCCGAGCGTCGCCGAGCAGGGGCCCGGCACCCGGCACACCGTCATCGGCCTGGTCCTGGCCGCGGTCGCCGCCGTGGCCGTCGCGCTGCGGTCCACGCGCCGCCGCCGCGGCCACGGCCCCGGCGGCACGGACTGAGCGCGCCGTGCCGTCCCGAGACCGCGTCGCCAGCGGAAGCCCCGGCCCCGGCCCCGGCCCGGGCGCCGGCCCCGGTACCGGCCGGTTGTGCGTCGGTGTGGTCTGGGCGCTCCTGCTGGTCCTGATGTGGCTGTGGGGCAAGGAGGTCACGGCCGGACAGGGCTCCCTGTCCGCCCCCACCACCGGTGATGTCGCCGCCGTCGGCCGCCCCCGGGGCGTACCGCTGCCGCCGCCGGTCCCGCCCGCCGCCGACGCCGCCGGGCCCCGGCGTATCGATATCCCGTCGCTCGGCGTCTCGGCGCCCGTCGTGCCGCGCGGCCTCGACGCGACCGGCGCGGTCGAGGCGCCTCCGTACGAGAGGGCGCGGACCGTCGGCTGGTACGGCGCCGGCACCGCGCCCGGCGCCCGGGGCGCGGCGCTCCTCGTCGGCCATGTCGACACCGAGACGGAACCGGCCGTCTTCTCCGCGCTCGGCACCGTCCGCCCGGGCGCCGTCGTCCGGGTCGCCCGCGCGGACGGCACCGTGGCGGAGTTCACCGTCGAGGACGTACGGGTCTCCTCGCGCCACGCGTTCGACGCCCATCGGGTGTACGGGGCACACGACCCGGACCGTGCCGAGCTGCGGCTCCTCACCTGCGGCGGCACCTTCGACCGCGCGTCGGGCACGTACACGGCGAACGTGGTCGTCTCCGCGTACCTCACGGGCGTCCGCTGACCCGGCGAAGCGAACATACGACCGAGGCCCCTCACTTTCGTGAGGGGCCTCGGCTTCGCGTGCGCCGCCAGGGACTCGAACCCCGGACCCGCTGATTAAGAGTCAGCTGCTCTAACCAACTGAGCTAGCGGCGCCTGCTGACCTGCACAACTTTACCCGATGCCGGGAGGTGCTCCGCACCGCGGGCGGGCCGGGCCGCCGAGATTTTCCGCCCCGATGCGCCTGTCGGATAGTCGTTTTTTCCCTTTCAACCGTCAAAATGCGTTATGTCAGGACAGTTGAGAAACTGGCGCCCGTGTCTCAGCGCGGAAGGATCTTGATGAGTGTGGAGGGGATCCGCATGGCCGTCCCGGTCTTCGAGGAGTACGAGCCCGCCGCCGACTGCGCCTGCCCCGGCTGCGCCCGGCAGCGGCGGGAACTCGCGCTCCGCCCGGCCGTGCGGGCCGGCGGGCCCCCGGCCGCCCACGGCGCACGGCGCGCGCTCGTCCTGTTCACGGC
>NZ_JABWDV010000335.1 GCF_013362995.1 Streptomyces sp. TRM64462
GCTCCGCACGGGCCAGGGCCAGGGCGTCCGCGTTGACCTGGCGGCGCAGCCCGCGGTCGCTGACCCCTGCGGCGGCGCCGTCCGGTGACTCCGCCTCCACGCGGGCACGGAACGCGGACTGCGGCGCCCCGCAGTCCCAGCAGTGTCCGTCGGGCGCGACGGTGCCGCCGCACTCCGCGCACGTCAAAGGGCCGCGCCCCGTTCCAGGTACGCGCGCCCCGCCGCCAGTAGTCCCGCGAGGTCCGGCACCCGGGGGTACCAGCGCTTCTCGTACTCCCAGCACACCCACGCGTCCGCATGCGCCGCCACCGGCGCGAGGCACTCGCCCAGCGGGAGGGCGCCCGCGCCCAGCGCGACCGGGGTCGTGTCCTCGCGGGACACGCAGTCCTTCACCTGGACGTACCCCAGGTACGGCTCCAGCAGCCCGTACGTCCTCGCCGGGGCCTCACCTGCACGCCACGCGTGCAGCACGTCCCACAGCGCGCCCACATGGTGGTGCCCCACGGCAGCCACCACCCGCGCCACGTCGGCGCCCGTCGGATGCGAGTCGTGGTTCTCCAGCAGCACCCGCACCCCGGCCTCCGCCGCGACCTCGGCGGCCGCGCCCAGCCGCCGCGCCGCCGTCGCGTCGGCCGCGTCCCGCGGCTGGTCGCCGCCGCCGGGGAAGACCCGTACGTACGGGGCGCCCAGGTCGGCCGCCAGATACAGCAGCCGGTGCAACTCCTCGTACACGGGCTCGTCGTCTCCTGCCTGCGCCACGCGCGCGTAGCCCGCGACGCCCAGGATCTCGACGCCCGCGCGCGCGAACTCCGCCACCACGGCGCGCCGTTCGTGCGCCACGAGCCCCGGGTGTACGGGCTCCTCGGGGTGGGCGCGGAGTTCCACCCCGTCGTACCCGGCACCGGCGGCGAGCCGTACGGCATCGGTGACCGGCATCCCGGGCACCCCGAGCGTCGAAAACGCGTACCTCATGACGCGAACGTAGCGCCTCGCCGAGTGGTCGGGCGACGCGACAGACACGGAACCGACAGGGGCCGAGCCGCGCACGAGCTCTGCGTGAGCTGTGCGTGAGCTGTGCGTGAGCCGGCCCCTGTCTTCCCCCGAATGTCCGTGCCGCGTGGGCGGGACACCAGAAAATTAGGGCCCTGTGCGTCTCGCGGAAAGTGGCAGTCTGCACACCGGCCCGCGGGCGGGGTGACACCTCGCACAGTGGTCCACGATTCCACTGGGGGGTGTCACCAGCGATCGAGCGCCGTCATGGCGAGCCACAGCTCGTACTTGGCGCTGGGGCTGTGCAGCAGCGAGCGCCCCAGCGTGCGCTCGGCTCCGACCAGGCGCTTGCGGACCGCCCCGACCGAGACACCGAGGGCCTCGGCCGCCGGCCGGAGCTGCGTGTCGGCCCGTAGCCAGGCCCGTACCGTCTCGCTTCCGGCCGGCGGCCCCTGCTCCTCCAGCGGGGCGAGCAGGGAACGCGCCCAATCCCGCGAGGGCGGCGCGGCCAGGAGGTCCGTGAGAGACGCGGGCGCGTCGTGCGGCGCGGGCGGTGCCGTCTGGGCGGTCCGCACCCGCAGGGCGAGCCACGCGGCGGCCTGGCCGGAGACACCGCGCAGGTCGAGGCCGAGCAGGGAGCCCAGCAAGCGGACGCGTGCCGCCAGCGTATTGCGATGGATCTTGAGATGCCGGTGGGCGGCGCCCCCGAAGGTCAGCCAGGACGAGAGGGTGCCCAGCAGCTCGGACGGCCCCGGGTCGGCCCGGCGAGCCGGTGTGTAGAGGAGACAGGGCTCCAGTGTCTCCCGCGCCCATGCCCTGCCTTGCGGGTTCAGGAAGGGCGTGATGTCGGCGCGTCGGCCCGAGCCGGTGCGGCTGCCGGACAGGCCCCGAGCCACCGTCAGCCCGTGAAACGCCTCCTCGTAGCCGGCCGGGATCTCGGACATCGACACCTCGCCGCTCACCCCCACCCGACACGCGTTGCCCTGGGCTGCCGTCAGTTCGTCGGCCCAGTCACGTGCACCGTCGGTGGGCTCGCGCTGCTCGGCGCCCGGCACGAGAGCGATCAGGTGCCTCACCCGTACCGGGCAGGGAACGACCCAGGCCCGCCCGCCCGTCAGACGCGTGACGTGCGCGGCCACTTCGGTCCGCAGGTCGGCGGGGCAGTCCACCAGGAGGACGCGTGCGTGCGACGGCAGAGGCGGACGCAGTGCCGCGGCGATGCGCCGGGCGGGAGCGACCTCGCCGACCATCAGCAGGTGCAGCACCGCCTCCCGGCTGTGCCCCTCGGCCGACCGGAGCCGGCGGCAGTCACGCTCCGCCCGCTCCAGTCGCCGAGCGAGGCCAAGCAGGTGAGCGGCGTGGGTCAGCAGACCGGTGTCCTGCCGCTCCTCCGGCCCGACGACCACGAGATAGGGCGCGCGCGGCGTGAATTCGTCACCCGTACCGAGTGACACAAGCCGTACGGGATGGTCCTGGTCCCCCGGCAGTACGGCGGAGACGACGCCGCGCCGACGCAGTTCCGGCGCGGCACGGACAGCGGCGTCCAGGGCCGGGCCGTGGCCGCCCTCGGGGCACACGGCCAGGAGATGTCCGTCATCACCCACCAGCGCGGCCGTTCCCGCGGTGTGACGCGCGAGGCGTCCCAGAAGGGCCCTGACGGCCCCTGGCCCGCCCGCCAGGCGCGAGAGGGCGAGCACCTCGTCGACGAGGCCCTGGCTGTCGGTCGTCAGCACCGACTCAGTGCCGGATGTCGGCGGGGCGCGCGGTGTGAGCCGTGAAGGCGGCCCAGGCGGTGGGGGAGACGGTGAGGGGGGTGAGGCGGGTGTCCTTGGAGTCGCGGACGTGGACGGTGTCGGGCGTGCGAGCGACCTCGACGCAGTTGTCGCCACCGCCGCCGCTGTAACTGCTCTTGAACCAGTGCGGGTCTCGGGTGCTCATGGGGCTCCTCGCAATTGCTCCAGCAGGCTCATCGAGGCCTCAGAGTCGAGAGCCTGTCCTCGCATCCTGCCATAGCGCTGAAGCAGCGTACCGACCTGATGGGGGTCGGTGTAGAGAAGGCTGGCCTCGTGGGCCTCTACGTAGCCGATCCACTCGCGATCAGGCGTTTCCGCGAGGTACATGGGGCCATCGAGTCCCGCGTGCGCGGTCCGGCGACGGGGCATGACGAGCACCTCGACGTTGCGGAGCCGGGCGCAGGCCAGCACGTGGTCGACGAGGCGACGAGTGACTGTGGGGCCGCCGAGGTTTCGCTCGATGGCGTGTTGCTCGATGATGAAGCCGAAGGCGGTGTTGGCTCGTTCCGTGAGCAACGCCTGCCGTTCCAGTCGGGCTGCGACCTGCGTCTCCACCTGCTTGTCCGTCAGCGGCGGCAGGTAGCAGTTCATCACCTCGCGCATGTAGGGCTCGGGCTGCAGCAGTCCCGGCACGACGCGGCACTCGTACGCGTAGAGCGTGAGCGCCTGTTCCTCGATGTCGGCCCAGTGCTGGAACCAGGAAGCCAGTCCCGCCTTTCGGCTCAGCTTCTTCGCCGCGGCCCTCAGCGCGCCCGCCGCCGCGTCACCGAGGACGGGCCTGGTGCGCTCGGCCAGGTCGTGTGGGGGGAACCGCTTGCCCTGCTCGATCTTGGCGATGTAGTGCACCGAGTACCGCACCCGCGGAGCGAAGCTCTCCTGTGTCAGACCCGCACCCTGGCGAAGGGCCTTCAGCACCGCGCCGAACACCTGAAGTCCCTCGGACAATTCCTCGTCGCCGCTTACCTGGCCGTTGTCCAATGCCATGGCCGCCCCGCCTCCAGTGCGTGGTGTGTTGCCTCACCCGACGGAGCAATCCTTACGGTGCGTGACGTGTCCGGTCCAGTGCGTGAACTGGTACAGATCGATTTGTACCAGCGCTGTACCTGGTAGCGCGCATCCCCGCCCGCGACGCTGGCGGTATGCCAGTCGTCGAGGCCCAAGAGGGCGTCACCGTAAGTGTGTTCAGTCAGCGGTTCTCCGCGACCCGTCGCGGCGCGCGGCTCGCGCGGATGCTCGCCGCGCATCAGCTGCACGTGTGGGGCGTCCCGTACGACAGTCCGCACTGTGACGCCGTGCTGCTGGTCGTCGCGGAGCTGGCCGCGAACGCGGTGCTGCACGGGCGGGTGCCCGGACGGGACTTCGCGTTGCGGCTCGTACGGGACCGGGGTGCGGGGACCGTGCGCGTCGAGGTGTCGGACGCGCATGACGGGCGGCCCGTACAGGTCCCGGCGCCGGTCGACGCCGACCGAGGGCGGGGGCTGCTGCTCGTGGGCGCCGTGGCGTCCCGCTGGGGCGTGGCCGCTCGGCAGGGCCCGGGCAAGACGGTGTGGGTGGACGTCGACTGCCCGTGAGCCCGCCGCCGCGCGGCGCGTCTCAGCCGCGGGTGAAGGTGCCCAGGCCCGTCCGGTCGAGGTTCTCGACGACGACCTTCGACGCCTGGGCGCCCGACGCCGTCGTGAAGGTGACGCCGAAGCGGCCGGCGGCGTTCTCGCCCGTGGACTCGTAGCTGAAGGTGTCGCCGTCGTACGGGAAGAGGCGGAAGCGGGTGGGGCGGGGGCCGAGCTCCATGACCAGGCGGCCGTCGGCGCCGGCGCGGACCGTCAGGGGGCCGTAGTACGGGTTGGCGTAGGTGCCTTCGTAGACGGACGCGGGCTTGGGTGGCGCGGCGTCGGACGGCGGCTTGGTGTAGTCCGTGTCGGACCTCTCCGCGGCGTCGAGGGACTGGAACGCCTCGTTCGCCAGGGTCCACCAGTCGACCGTCTGCCGGCCGTGTTGGGCGATGTCCAGGAACGCCGAGGTGACCGTCTCGGGCACGCCGATGGGTCTGCCGTTGGTGAGGACGACGATGCCGAGTCCCTCGGACGGCAGCAGGGCGACCGCGGTGGCGGCGCCGAGGTTGAAGGCGCCGGAGTGGGAGAGCTTGAGGCGGCCCTCGTCGTCATAGTCGACGTTCCAGCCGAGGCCGTAGAAACCGGAGCGGCCGGCCGGGGCGCGGGCGGGGCGGGACAGGCTGTGGGGCAGGCGGGTGCGGTTGAGCGCCTCGGCGTCCACGACGCGGCGGCCGCCGGCCTCGCCGTCGGCGAGCTGGAGCTTCATCCACTCCCCCATGTCGCGCACCGTGGAGCTGGCGCCGCCCGCGGGAGACTGGGCGTCGGCGTCGCGGGTGTGCTCCGCCCGCCAGACTCCCCGCGCGCCAGGGACGTGGAGGGCCGCCTTGTTGCCCGCCTTCTCGTAGTCGGCGAACCGCGAGCTGGTGGAGTCCATGCCGAGCGGTTTGTACAGGACGTCGGACGACAGGGCCTCCCACGTCGTGCCCCTGGCCCTGGCCACCGCGACGGCGGCCGCGGTCAGGCCCATGTTCGTGTAGGCATAGGTCGCCCGGAAGGGGGCCAGGGGCTGCTCGCGCAGGTGGCGCAGGATGTACGCCTGGTCGTACCCGAGGTCCTCCAGCAAGTCGCCGGCGTGGTCGGGCAGGCCGCTGCGGTGCGCGAACAGGTCCTCGATCGTCACCCGTTCGCTCACCCACGGGTCGCGGAGGGCGAAGCCCGGGTCGTGCTCGACGACCGGGTCGTCCCAGGCGACCTTCTCGTCCCGGCCCACGACTCCGGCGACGACCGTGGAGGCGAGGGGCTTGGAGAGGGAGGCGAGTGCGAAGACGGTGTCCGCGTCGACCTTGTCGGGCTCGCCGACGCGCCGGACGCCGTAGCCCTTCTGGTGGATCACCTCGCCGCGGTGGACGACGGAGACGGCGACGCCCGGGACGCCGGTCCGCCGCATCAGCCCGCCGACGAGGCCGTCGAGCTGCCCCACGGCGGTCCGCACCTGCCGCTCCGCCAGGCGCGGGGGCGGCTGGGCCGGTGGGGCCTGGGACAGGGACGGGGAGGGGGAGGAGGTCGGCGCGCCGGGCACCTGGGCTTCGGGCGCCGCGCCGGTGGCGGTGGTGCGGGTCGCGGCGTCGCAGCCCGCGAGGAGGGAGCCGCCGAGCAGGGCCACGACGACGGCCGCGAGGGCACGTACCGCGGTCGCACGGGCGCGCCGCGGCCGTGCCGCTCCACGGGCGGGCGTTCCGGTGGCGGGGCCCCGGTGGTGATCCAGGTGATCCATGCCGCCCTTATCGCACGGTGGGTCCGTGTGCCGGGGTATCGACGCGCCTGGTCCCCCGGTCAGGCGGACGGTTCCCCCTCCAACGGAGTGCGGCACCCGCTACGGCACACCGCGGCCGCGTGCAGGGTGCCGGTGACGCGGGGGCCCAGCCAGCGCTTGAGGCGGCGCAGGGGCTCCAGGCGGCCGGCCGCGCGGTCGAGGCGGTAGTAGAGCTGCGGCGGGATGTGCGGGAGCAGGGGTGAGTGCCGCTGGCCGAGGAGCGCGAACATCCGGTCCGGGGCCAGGTCCATGTACCGGGGCAGGTTCTCGTACCAGCGGGCGCTGTAGTGGGCCGCGCTCTGCGCCGGCAGGAGCTCGGCGCGGCGCCGCCGCCCGTACCGCGTCAGGGCCGCGTCCAGCGGCTCCCCGTCCCGGTGGGCGTGCCGGAGGGCGTGCGCGAGGGCCAGGGCGTCCTCCAGGGCCAGGGTGGTGCCCGCGCCGGTCGAGTAGTGCGTGGTGTGCGCGGCGTCCCCGAGGAGGACCAGGCTGCCGTGGTGCCACGCCCGGTTGGTGAGGGTGCGGAAGGCCTGCCACTGGGGGCGGCCGTCGGCGCCGGCGCGGCCGATGAGCGGATGGCCGTCCAGGAGGCCCGCGAACAGCTCCTCCAGCCGGGCCAGGGTCCCGGCCTGGCCCGCGCGGTCGAAGCCGAGGCCCCGCCAGGTCTCGGGCGCGCACTCGACGACGCACGTGGAGCCCTCGTCGCTGTAGCCGTAGGCGTAGCACCAGATCCAGCCGTGGGCCGTCTCGGTGAAGGCGAAGCCGAACGAGTCGAACACCTTGGTGGTGCCGAGCCAGACGTAACGGTTGCGGCCGGTGTGGGCGCGGGTGCCGAAGTGCGGGGCGTGGGCGGCGCGCAGGGTGCTGTTGACCCCGTCGGCCGCGACGACGAGGTCCGCCCCGGCGAGCGCCGGGTCGTCGGGGCCGGTGACCTCCCGCTCGTACGCGAGCCGTACGCCCAGGGACTCCGCGCGCCCGGCGAGCAGGGCGAGCATCCGGTGGCGGCCGATGCCGAAGCCCTCGTCGCCGTGGTGGACGGTCCGCTCGTCGCGGACGAGGGCGACGCCGTCGCTCCAGCGGACGGAGGCCGCGCTGATCGCGTCCGCCGACTCCGGGTCCCAGGCGCGCAGCTTGTCCAGCAGCCCCGCCCAGTAGGTCACGCCCCAGCCGTACGTGGAACCGGCCGGGTTCCGTTCGATGACGGTGACGTCGTGGGACGGGTCCTGCCGCTTCAGGAGGATGGCCAGATACAGCCCGGCGGGCCCGCCACCGACACAGGCGATCTTCAACACGCACTCCCCGCCGTCGCACTCTGCGCTCACTCAGCAACGCAGGGTAGCGCGGGCGCGCCGCCGTCCCCGAGCCGCCACACGCCCGAGGGCGGCGCTACGCGCGCGAGGGCGGCGCTACGCGCGCGGCGGGGCCGTGGAGGCGCGGAGCATCAGGTCGCCCCGTATGGTCGCCACGCCGCCCAGGGGCGGTGCGTCCGCGCCCATGGCCAGGCGGCCCGCCCGAACTCCCGCCTCGTGGAGGGGGAGCCGTACCGTCGTCAGGGACGGGACGGCGTCCAGGGAGAACGGGAGGTCGTCGAAGCCCGCCACCGACACGTCGTCCGGGATGCGCAGCCCCGCCTCCCGCAGCGCCGCGCACGCGCCCAGCGCCACCGTGTCGTTCGCGGCGACGACCGCCGTCAGCGACGGGTCCCGGGACAGCAGCTCGCGGGTCGCCTCGTACCCGGACGTCCTGGTGTACGAGCCGTGGGCCACCAGCCGGTCCGCGTCCGGCCCGGCGGGCAGCCCCGCCGCCGCGAGCGCCTCGCGGTGGCCCTCCAGGCGGTGCCGCGTCGTGGTGCGCTCGGCCGGCCCCGCCACGTACCCGATCCGGCGGTGGCCGAGCGACAGCAGGTGCTCGGTCAGCCGGCGCGCCCCGCCCCGGTTGTCGAACGTCAGCGTGGCCGTCACCGCGTCGCCCGGCATCGGCGGGCGGCCGCACAGCACCACGCGCGTGCCCGCGTCCGTCAGCTTCGTCAGCTTCGTCGTCAGCGCCGCGATGTGCTGCGGGTCCTCCAGCGCCCCGCCGGTCACCACCACGGCGGCCGCGCGCTGCCGCTGAAGGAGCGTCAGGTACATCAGCTCACGCTCGGGCGACCCGCCCGTGTTGCAGACGACGGCCAGTTTCTCGCCGCCCGCACGCCCCGTCCCGGCGTCGCCGATCGCAGTCTGCGCCGCCCCGGCCATGATCCCGAAGAACGGGTCCGCGATGTCGTTGACGAGGATGCCGACCAGGTCCGACGCGGCCGCCGCCAGCGAACTCGCCGGGCCGTTCAGGACGTAGTCCAGCTCGTCCACCGCGCGCAGCACCCGCTCCCGTGTGGACGCGGCGACCGGGTAGTTCCCGTTCAGGACGCGCGAGACGGTCGCCGGGGACACCCGGGCGCGTGCCGCCACGTCGGCGAGGGTGACTGTCATCGCGTCCCTCCGAGGAGAAGTCGGGGAAGTGGGCAAGTCGGGCGCGGCTCTTGTACGGCCGCAATCCGCAGGCTAGCGTCATCCGCGATAGAAAGCGCTTGCTATCCCGGGTCCGCCCAGGGTGGCGCGCGACGAGTACGACAGGGAGGGACCTTCGTGACACGCAGGACAGTGCGGATCGCCATGAACGGCGTGACGGGGCGGATGGGCTACCGGCAGCACCTGGTGCGCTCGATCCTCGCCATCCGCGAGCAGGGCGGCCTCGACCTCGGCGACGGCCGGGTCCTGTGGCCCGAGCCGATCCTCGTCGGCCGCCGCGAGCACGCCCTGCGCGAGCTCGCCGACCGCCACGGCCTCACCGAGTGGTCCACCGACCTCGACGCCGTACTCGCCGACGAGCGCACCGACATCTACTTCGACGCCCAGGTGACCTCCGCGCGCGCGGAGGCCCTGACGAAGGCGATCGCCGCCGGCAAGCACCTCTACACCGAGAAGCCCACCGCCGCCGACCTCGACGGCGCGCTCGCCCTCGCCCGCCTCGCCCGCGACGCCGGCGTCAAGCACGGCGTCGTCCAGGACAAGATCTTCCTCCCGGGCCTGGTCAAGCTGAAGCGCCTCATCGACGGCGGCTTCTTCGGGGAGATCCTGTCCGTGCGGGGGGAGTTCGGCTACTGGGTCTTCGAGGGCGACTGGCAGGCCGCCCAGCGCCCGAGCTGGAACTACCGCGCCGAGGACGGCGGCGGCATCGTCGTCGACATGTTCCCGCACTGGGAGTACGTGCTGCACGAGCTGTTCGGCCGCGTCACAAGCGTCAGCGCGCACGTCACCACGCACATCCCGCAGCGCTGGGACGAGCAGGGCAAGCCGTACGCCGCCACCGCCGACGACGCCGCGTACGGCGTCTTCGAACTGGAGGGCCCGGGCCTCGGCCCCGGCGCCGTCGCCCAGATCAACTCCTCCTGGGCGGTCCGCGTCCACCGCGACGAACTCGTCGAGTTCCAGGTCGACGGCACCCACGGCTCCGCCGTCGCGGGCCTGCGCGACTGCCGCGTCCAGCACCGCTCCACGACCCCCAAGCCGGTCTGGAACCCGGACCTGCCCGCCACCCACGCGTTCCGCGACCAGTGGCAGCAGGTGCCGGACAACACCGAGTTCGACAACGGCTTCAAGGCCCAGTGGGAGCTGTTCCTGCGCCACGTCGTCCTCGACGAGCCGTACCACTGGGACCTCCTCGCCGGCGCCCGCGGCGTCCAGCTCGCCGAACTGGGCCTGAAGTCCTCCGCCGAGGGCCGCCGCCACGAGGTGCCGGAGCTGACGCTGTGACCCCGCCCCCGCCCCCGCCCTCGTCTCCGCCCCTTCTCCTGCCGGGCGCCGACGGCTCCACGCGCGCGTACACCCCCCGTACCGAGCCGCGCACCTTCACGCCGGGCGCGCCCCTCACCTCCCGTACGGTCTTCTCCGCGGCGCACGTCGTCGCGGACCCGTACGCCGACACGACGCCCGACTCCCCGGCCGCCGTCGACTGGGACGCGACGCTCGCGTTCCGCCGCCACCTGTGGTCCCACGGGCTCGGCGTCGCCGAGGCCATGGACACCGCCCAGCGCGGCATGGGCCTGGACTGGGCGGGCGCCGCCGAACTGATCCGCCGCTCCGCGGCGGAGGCGCACGCGGTCGGCGGCCGCATCGCCTGCGGCGTCGGCACCGACCAGCTGACGAGCGGCGGCCCGGCGTCCCTGGACGAGGTCCGCGCCGCGTACGAGGAGCAGCTCGCCCTCGTCGAAGGGGTGGGCTCCCAGGCGATCCTCATGGCTTCGCGCGCGTTGGCGGCCGCCGCCCAGAGCCCGGACGACTACCTGGACCTGTACGGCCACCTCCTGCGCCAGGCGGCCGAACCCGTCGTCCTCCACTGGCTCGGCCCCATGTTCGACCCGGCCCTGGAGGGCTACTGGGGCTCGTCGGACCTGGACGCGGCCACGGAGACCTTCCTGGAGGTCATCGCCGCGCATCCCGACAAGGTCGACGGCGTCAAGATCTCCCTCCTGGACGCCCGGCGGGAGGTCGACCTGCGCCGCCGCCTCCCCGAGGGCGTCCGCTGCTACACGGGCGACGACTTCCACTACCCGGAGCTCATCGCGGGCGACGACCACGGCTTCAGCCACGCCCTGCTCGGCATCTTCGACCCGCTGGGCCCGCTGGCGGCGGAGGCGGTCAGGACCCTCGACACGGGCGACGCGAAAGGCTTCCGGGAACTCCTCGACCCGACCGTCGAACTCTCCCGCCACCTCTTCCAGGCACCGACCCGCTTCTACAAGACGGGCGTCGTGTTCCTGGCCTGGCTCGCCGGCCACCAGGACCACTTCACGATGGTCGGCGGCCTCCAGTCCGCCCGCTCGCTGCCGCACCTCGCGCGCGCGTACGAACTCGCCGACGGGCTCGGCCTGTTCCCGGACCCGGAGCTGGCGGAGGCCCGCATGCGGTCGCTCCTCACGGTGTACGGGGGTGTCGCGTGACGAACGGCAACGGCCACGACCTGTCCCGTTTCAGCATCAACCAGATGACGGTCAAGCAGCTCGCCCTGCCCGAACTCGTCGCCCACTGCCTGCGCCTCGGCATCCCCGGCATCGGCCTGTGGCGCGAACCCGTCCAGGAGTACGGCGTCGAGGCCGCCGCCAAGCTCGTGCGGGAAGCGGGGCTGACCGTCACCACCCTGTGCCGCGGCGGCTTCTTCACCACGGCCGGGAACCTGGACGACAACCGGGCCGCGATCGACGAGGCCGCGACGCTCGGCACGGACACCCTCGTCCTGGTCTCCGGCGGCCTGCCGCCCGGCGGCAGGGACCTGACCGAGGCCCGTGCCCGCATCGCCGCCGCGCTCACGGAACTCGCCCCGTACGCGGCGGAGCGCGGCATCCGCCTCGCCATCGAACCGCTGCACCCGATGTACGCCGCGGACCGCTGCGTGGTCTCCACCCTGGACCAGGCCCTGGACCTCGCGGAGCCCTTCCCGGCGTCCCAGGTCGGCGTCGTCGTCGACACGTACCACGTGTGGTGGGACGACCGCGCCCCGGCGGCCGTGGCGCGCGCCGGCGCGGCGGGGCGCATCCACGCGTTCCAGCTCGCCGACTGGACGACGCCGCTGCCCGCCGGCGTCCTCACCGGCCGCGGCCAGCTCGGCGACGGCACTGTGGACCTGCGGGAGTGGTGCGAACGCGTCGACGCGGCCGGCTACACGGGCCCGGTCGAGGTGGAGCTGTTCAACGACGGGCTGTGGTCCCGGAACGGCGTCGAGGTCCTGGAGGAGACCGTCCTGAGGTACGTCGAGCACGCCCTCCTGCCGACCGGTAGATGACAGACGGTGTTCCGGAAAAATTACCCCCCGCATCCGTGCAACCCTTCCGGCGTGACGAGTGTCGTACATGGCATCAAGGCCTCCGGGAGGGGATCTGGGGGGATCGGGACGCCTTGACGGAGGGGGAGCGCGGGGGCCCGGCTTTTGAGCGGCCGGGCCCCCGGCAACGCTCCGGGCACGCCCCGCGTACCGAGCACACCGGTCACACCGGGGCCTTCACGACCGTGTGCCCGGCACGTCCGGGACGTCCGGCACGTCCGGCACGTCCGGGACGTCCGGCGTGTAGCGGGTCAGGGCGGTGCGGACGCGGGTGAGGTACGGCTGGATGCGCCGCAGCGCGGCGGTGTCCTGGCGCTGTACGACCCAGGTGGCCGTGCGGTAGGCGGCGGCCAGGTTGAGCGCGTGGTCGCCGGGGACGCCTTCCAGCTCGGGCGCGATGGCGCAGAGCATTCTGCCGAGGGCGGGGATGGAGTCCTCGGGCGTGAATGGCGGCTCGGGAACGGTGGCCTGCCGGTCGGGCGGCAGGTAGTAGCGGAGGACGCGCGGCGTCCAGCGGGCGATGCCGTACTCGTCCTTGGCAGGGTCGCTGAGGGTCGCGTCGAAGCCGCTCTCGGCGTGGAGGATGGCGGCGACGAGGGCAGGCGTGACGGCGGGGACGGCGCACAGGGTGCCCGCCTCGACGATGAGCGGGCGGTAGCGGGCGGGGATGCCACTGTCGTTACGCAACCACTGGGCGTCGCCCCCGGACCGTAACTCCTGCCGCTGGTGGCCGCCCTTGCGTGCGGCCACGTCGCTGGGCACCAGCGCCGCGAGCGACACGACGGCGGCCGCCACCACGGCGAGCCGCACGGCCCGGCGCCCGATGCCGCGCCGCGCCGGGGGAGGGGCGGGTGCCGCCACGGAAGGCGTTCCGTCAGGTTCCGGCTCAGGTTCCGGCTCAGGCACCGGCTCCTGCTCCGGCGGGGCCGTCAGCGCCTGGTGCACGTCGATGCGGCGCCGCTCCCACTCCTCCGGGTCGCCCCCGCAGGCCGTCACGAACGCGGCCAGCACCGCCGCGCTCGGCAGCCGCTGCCCCGACGCCGCCGCGGCCAGCGTGGAGGCCGAGTAGTGCGCGTGGGCGGCGAGCCGGCGGTACGGCGGGCTGCCCGCCCGGCGGCGCAGCTCCCGCAGGTCGAAGGCGAACTCGGCCAGTGGCCCCTGCCGGGGGTCGAGCGGCTGTTCCTGGCGCCCCACCTCGTACTCCTCCCTGTCCGGGGACGTGGATCGTCCGGCGGTCTGTCCGGCGGTCTGTCCGGCGGTTTGTCCGGCGGTTGTCCGGGCTTTGTTCAGCGAGGTCAGCGGGCCCGGACACGCCGCCCGTGGGCCGGTTGAATGACGCCCGGCCCACGGGCTCATCCAACCGGCCGCCCCTCTGCGGCAACACCGGATTCCGCGCCATCGCCCCAGCCTGTGCGGTACTTCACAGCCCTCTCCAGCCGAAGGGACACCCGCATGCGCACACCCCTGCGCACCACCCTCGTCACCGTTGCCGTCCTGGCTCTGGCCGCCGTCGGCGGCCCGGCCGCGGCCGCGCCCGCCGGCGCCCCGACGGGGCAGTCGGGCCCGGCCGCCCCGTCTGCCCCGTCCGCCCCCGCCATCCCCGTCTTCACCGACGGGTACGGCCTGACCCAGGTCCCCGGCGCCACCGAGGTCCACTCCGCCACGGACTTCACGATCACCGTGACCACGCCCCAGGTGTCCGGCCCGCACAAGATCCGCGTCTTCCTGCCCAGCGGCTACGCCGCCGACCCGGACAAGCGCTGGCCCGTGACGTACTTCCTGCACGGAGGCGGCGGCACCGTGAACGACGCGGCGGCCGCCCCCGCCCTCCGCTCGGACAAGATGATCACGGTCGTCCCGGACGGCGGCCTCAAGGGCTGGTACGCCGACTGGGTCATGCAGAACACCGCCGAGGGCGCGGCGAACTGGGAGACCTTCCACCTCACCCAGGTCGTCCCGTTCATCGACGCCAACCTCCGCACCATCCCCGACCGCGACCACCGGGCCGTCGTCGGCCTGTCCATGGGCGGCTTCGGGTCCCTCCACTACGCCGAAGCACGCCCCGACCTGTTCGGCCACGTCGCCGCGCTGTCCGGCGGCATCGACTTCGGCATGTGGCAGATCCGCGCCGCCGTCCTGGCGACGGAGCTCAACCTGCCGGGCGCCTGGTGCGCGGTGAGCACGTCAGGATCCGGCCAGTGCGTCGGCTACGGCCCGTACGTGGACAGCGACGCCATCTTCGGCTCGCCGTATCCGGTGTTCAACGCGGACCGCGTCTGGAAGGCCGTCGACCCGGCCGCGCCCGCCAACCTCGCCAAGCTGGCCGGCACCGGCATCACCCTCTACACCGGCGACAACGACGTCATCGACGCCCACACCGCCGCCGCCTCCAAGACCGTCAAGGCCCGTCTGGACGGGCTCGGCATCCCCAGCCGCCTCGTCGCGTACGGCAACGGTGCCTCCCTCGCGCCGACCTGCAACGGCGGCCACAACTACGGCTGCTGGGGCCCGGCTCTCGCGGACTACGTCCCGCGCCTCGAAGCCGCCTTCGCCGCCGCCGGAAGCTGACCGGCGTACGTACCCACCCGCCCACCGACCGATCCCGGAGGACGACCGCCACCATGACCCCACCCGTACAGCCGGACCAGCCGGACCAGCCCCACGGCCACCACCGGCCCCGCCCCGCCCTCACCCGCAGGTCCCTGCTCCGCGCGGGCGCCGGGTTCACCCTGGCCACCGGGGCCCTCGGCACCCTCGCAGGCGCCGCCCCCGCCCACGCCGCAGCCACCGGCCCCGCCCGTGCGCTCGGCCAGACCGGCGCCCCGCTGTGCGAGCAGCCCGGCGACTCCGCGAGCGCGCAGGGCCTCGGGTCCGGGGACCTCGCCATCCCGTACCACCGGGTGCACGACAACACGTGGGGCTACGTCTTCGGCGACGCCTGGGCGGGCCCCGGCCAGAGCGGCACCTACCTCGGCTCCCCGGTGATGCTCAACCAGGACCGCTTCGACGCCTCGGGCGGCACCCCGATCTCCTTCACCTGGGCGATGCCCTCCGGCGGCGCGGCCCGGCAGATGTTCGACTACCGGCACGACCACGACAACGGGCACGGCTTCGAGGTCAGCCGTATCCCCAACGACTGCATCGAGTTCGGCGGCCGCACCTACATCCAGTACACGTCCGTGGCCGTCTGGCGCCCGCCCGACGGCTACGACGGCTCGCTGATGTCCGGCGTCGCCTACTCCGACGACTACGGCGTGACCTGGCGCGACTACCCGTACCACTGGGCCGGGGACACACAGGGCGTCAACCAGAGCATGTACGGCATGTGGTCGTTCGCGGGCATCGACCCGGACGGCTGGCTGTACATCTTCTCCAAGCGCTGGAACGGCACCCATCTCAACACCGGCGACCACGGCGCCATCCAGCTCTTCCGCATCCAGCCGCACGACTTCCGCGCCGGGAACTTCGGCGCCCAGCAGAACTGGGCCTTCCACGACAACCGCTGGCAGTGGACCCAGGCCGCCCCGCCCTCCCCGATCCTCACCGGCAACCACATCGGCGAGTTCTCGGTGAAGCGCATCGGCGGCACCTACTGCATGAGCTACTTCGACACCACCGACTACTCGATCCGTACGCGCACCGCGCCCCGCCCCGATGCGCCCTGGACCGCGCCGAAGACGCAGATCGCCGGCAACGCGGCCTGGCCCCCGGAGCACTGGGGCAAGCCCCAGCTCCCGTTCCTGTACGGCGGCTACATCCACCCCGGCAGCGCGAGCGCCACGTCCCTGACGCTGGTCGTGTCGCAGTGGAACGGCCGCCAGGGCGAAGCGCCCTACCGGGTGCTCCAGTACGACGGAGTCAACCCGTGACCCGGCGACGGCGCACTCGCACCGCCGCCGTCGGCGCCCTGTGCGCGACGCTCCTGGCGCTCCTGCCGCTCACGGCGACGACGGCCCACGCGGCCACGGGCGACGACCACACCGCCACCCTCACCGCCCTCAGGACCCTTCAGAGGAGCGGGGGTCCCGGCGCTGCCGTCCACGCCGGTGACAGCGGCGGCGCCTGGACCCTGTCCGTCGGCACGGGCACCATCAACACGAACAAGCCCATCCAGTCGGACGAACACCTCCGCATCGGCAGCCAGACGAAGACCTTCACGGCGGCGGTGGTCCTGCAACTGGTCGACGAGGGCAAGGTCTCCCTGGACGCCCCCATCGACCGCTACCTGCCCGGCGTGGTCACCGGCAACGGCTACGACGGCACCCGCATCACCGTGCGGCACCTGCTCCGGCACACCGGCGGCATAGCCGCGTACGACCCGTTCGCGTCGCCCCCCAGGGCCCGGCCGGACGGCTCGTACGCGCTGGCCGACCTGGTACGGGAGGGCCTGCGCCGCCCGCCGGTCTCGGTGCCCGGCGCGAGCTTCACCTACTCCAACACCGGCTACCTGGTGCTGGGCATGCTCATCGAGAAGCTGACGGGCCGGCCGGTCCACGACGCCGTCACCGCGCGCGTCATCGACCCGCTGGGCCTGTCCCGCACCGTCTTCCCGGCCCCGGGTGCCCGCGCCCTCCCGGCCCCCGCCGTGAACGGCTACCGCGGCACCCGCATCGGCGACTTCTTCTTCTGGACGCCCGTCGGTTCGTACGACCCGTCCCTCGTCAGCAGCGCCGGGGCGATGATCTCGACCCTGGAGGACGTCACCGCCTTCTACCAGGCCCTGGCGGCGGGCAAGGTCGTCTCACCGGCGAGCCTGGCCGAGATGGAGGGCACCGGCCCGGGCTACGGCCTCGGCCTCATGAAGGTCGGCCTCCGCTGCGGCGGTGTGGCCTACGGCCACGACGGCGGCCTGCCCGGGTACCACACCCAGACCCTGGTCACCCCGGACGGCCGCCACGCCTCCGCCGTCACCAACGTCCAGTTCCGGATCAACGCCCCGGTTGCGCAGATGTACGCCGTCCTGGAGACCGCCCTGTGCGAGCAACAGGGACAGGCCCGGTCGTGAGCGGTTGTCCACAGGCCGGCCGTGGTGTCGGAGGGGGCCGGTAGCGTCGGAGCATGTCCCAACTGGCGGTGGTCGAAGGCGTCCTCGAACGGATCACGTACAGCAACGAGGAGAACGGGTACACGGTCGCCCGCGTCGACACCGGGCGCGGTGGCGGCGAGCTCCTCACCGTGGTCGGTTCGCTGCTCGGCGCGCAGCCGGGCGAGTCGCTGCGCATGGAGGGCCGCTGGGGCTCGCATCCGCAGTACGGGCGGCAGTTCACCGTCGAGAACTACACGACGGTGCTGCCCGCGACCGTCCAGGGCATCCGCCGCTACCTGGGCTCCGGCCTGGTCAAGGGCATCGGGCCGGTCTTCGCCGACCGGATCACGGAGCACTTCGGCGTGGACACGCTCCGGATCATCGAGGAGGAGCCGAAGCGCCTGATCGAGGTGCCCGGGCTCGGCCCGAAGCGCACGGCACGGATCGCCGACGCCTGGGAGGAGCAGAAGGCCATCAAGGAAGTGATGGTCTTCCTCCAGGGCGTCGGCGTCTCCACGTCCATCGCCGTGCGGATCTACAAGAAGTACGGGGACGCGTCGATCTCCGTCGTGCGGAACCAGCCCTACCGGCTGGCCGCCGACGTGTGGGGCATCGGCTTCCTCACCGCCGACCGGATCGCGCAGTCCGTCGGCATCCCGCACGACAGCCCCGACCGGATCAAGGCGGGCCTGCGGTACGCGCTGTCGCAGTCCAGCGACCAGGGGCACTGCTATCTGCCGGAGGAGCGGCTCATCGGGGACGCGGTGAAGCTGCTCCAGGTCGACACCGGGCTGGTGATCGAGTGCCTGGGGGAGCTGGCCGACGGGGACGAGGAGGAGGGCGGTGTCGTACGGGAGCGGTTGCCGGGGCCGGACGGGGAGCCGGTCACGGCCGTGTACCTGCTGCCGTTCCACCGGGCCGAGCGGTCCCTGGCCGGGCAGCTGCTGCGGCTGCTGCGGGCCGACGAGGACCGCCTGGCGGCGTTCCGGGACGTCGCCTGGGACAAGGCCCTGGCGTGGCTCGCGGACCGTACGGGGGCGGAGCTGGCGCCCGAGCAGGAGCAGGCCGTCCGGCTCGCCCTCACCCGGAGGGTGGCCGTCCTGACGGGCGGGCCCGGGTGCGGCAAGTCCTTCACGGTGCGGTCCGTGGTGGAGCTGGCCCGCGCCAAGAAGGCCACGGTGGTGCTGGCCGCGCCCACGGGGCGGGCCGCCAAGCGGCTCGCGGAGCTGACCGGTGCCGAGGCGTCGACGGTGCACCGGCTGCTGGAGCTCAAGCCGGGCGGGGACGCCGCGTACGACCGGGACCGGCCGCTGGACGCGGACCTCGTCGTGGTCGACGAGGCCTCCATGCTGGACGTGCTGCTCGCCAACAAGCTGGTCAAGGCCGTCGCGCCCGGTGCGCACCTGCTGCTCGTCGGGGACGTGGACCAGCTGCCCAGCGTCGGCGCCGGCGAGGTGCTGGGCGATCTGCTGGCCCCGGGCAGCCCCATCCCGTCCGTACGGCTCACGCGGATCTTCCGGCAGGCGCAGAAGTCCGGCGTCGTCACCAACGCCCACCGCATCAATTCCGGACAGCACCCGGTCACCACCGGGCTGCCGGACTTCTTCCTCTTCGTGGAGGAGGACACCGAGGAGGCGGGGCGGCTCACCGTGGACGTGGCGGCCCGCCGGGTCCCCGCCCGGTTCGGCCTCGACCCGCGGCGGGACGTGCAGGTGCTGGCGCCCATGCACCGGGGCCCGGCGGGCGCGGGCACCCTGAACGGGCTCCTTCAGCAGGCCGTCACGCCCGCCAGGCCCGGTGTGCCGGAGAAGCGGTTCGGCGGCCGGGTCTTCCGCGTCGGCGACAAGGTCACGCAGATTCGCAACAATTACGAGAAAGGGAAGAACGGCGTCTTCAACGGCACGGTCGGCGTGGTGACCTCCCTCGACCCGGACGAGCAGCGGCTGACGGTGCGGACGGACGAGGACGAGGAGGTGCCGTACGACTTCGACGAGCTGGACGAGCTGGCCCACGCGTACGCGGTGACGATCCACCGGTCGCAGGGCAGCGAGTACCCGGCGGTCGTGATCCCCGTGACCACGGGCGCCTGGATGATGCTCCAGCGGAACCTGCTCTACACGGCCGTCACACGGGCCCGGAAGCTCGTCGTCCTCGTCGGCTCCCGCAAGGCGATCGGCCAGGCGGTCAGGACCGTTTCCGCCGGTCGGCGCTTTACCGCACTCGATCACCGGCTGACAGCGGCGGGGCCCGTGGGAAACATCACGTAGGAGATCGATGGACTTTCGGAACCGGGGCGAAGGGGGCAGGATGAGCAGGTTGACGGCACTCAGTGCCGCCATTTGGCCCAATGGTCGACCCCGAGTGCACTCTGCTGAGCCAAGTGGGGGATGGTAGAGACAGTCAGGGCACCTCGAAGAAGAGGCACTACGTCGGTGAGGGATGACGTGAGCGACAACTCTGTAGTACTGCGGTACGCGGATGGTGAGTACACCTACCCGGTGGTAGAGAGCACCGTCGGCGACAAGGGCTTCGACATCGGGAAGCTCCGAGCCCAGACCGGTCTGGTGACCTTGGACAGCGGCTACGGCAACACGGCCGCCTACAAATCCGCGATCACCTACCTGGACGGCGAGCAGGGCATCCTGCGCTACCGCGGCTACCCCATCGAGCAGCTCGCCGAGCGCTCCACCTTCCTCGAGGTGGCGTACCTGCTGATCAACGGCGAGCTTCCGAAGGTCGACGAGCTGGCGGCCTTCTCCAACGAGATCACGCAGCACACGCTGCTGCACGAGGACGTCAAGCGGTTCTTCGACGGCTTCCCGCGCGACGCCCACCCGATGGCGATGCTGTCCTCCGTGGTCAGTGCGCTGTCGACGTTCTACCAGGACAGCCACAACCCGTTCGACGAGAAGCAGCGTCACCTGTCGACGATCCGGCTCCTCGCGAAGCTGCCGACGATCGCGGCGTACGCCTACAAGAAGTCGATCGGCCACCCGTTCGTCTACCCGCGCAACGACCTCTCGTACGTCGAGAACTTCCTGCGGATGACGTTCTCGGTGCCGGCGCAGGAGTACGACCTGGACCCGGTCGTCGTCTCCGCGCTCGACAAGCTGCTGATCCTGCACGCGGACCACGAGCAGAACTGCTCGACGTCCACGGTCCGCCTGGTCGGTTCCTCGCAGGCGAACATGTTCGCGTCGATCTCCGCCGGTATCTCCGCGCTGTGGGGCCCCCTGCACGGTGGCGCCAACCAGTCGGTCCTGGAGATGCTCCAGGGCATCCAGGCGGGCGGCGGCGACGTCGACGCCTTCATCCGCAAGGTGAAGAACAAGGAGGACGGCGTCCGCCTGATGGGCTTCGGCCACCGGGTGTACAAGTCCTTCGACCCGCGCGCGAAGATCATCAAGGCGGCGGCGCACGATGTCCTGTCGGCGCTCGGCAAGTCCGACGAGCTGCTGGACATCGCGCTGAAGCTGGAGGAGCACGCGCTCGCCGACGAGTACTTCGTCGAGCGCAACCTCTACCCGAACGTGGACTTCTACACGGGTCTGATCTACCGGGCCATGGGCTTCCCGACCGAGATGTTCACGGTCCTCTTCGCCCTCGGCCGGCTGCCGGGCTGGATCGCCCAGTGGCACGAGATGATCAAGGAGCCGGGCTCCCGCATCGGCCGCCCGCGCCAGATCTACACCGGTGAGGTTCTCCGGGACTTCGTCCCGGTCGAGGCCCGCTGACGCGTACGCGAACCGGCGCGGCCGTCGCGGCGCCTTCACGAAGCGAGAAGCGCCCCGCCGCCGATCCCCCCACGGGTCGGTGAGCGGGGCGCTTCCCATGTTCCCGGAGCGGATTCCCCCCACGGGATCCGGGCCGGGCGTCTGCCGGGTTCCAGCAGAGGCTCGCGGTGCGATCTGCCGGGGTACGTACGGACGGGAGGGCCGCTCAAAGCTCCCCGGTGCACGTGCCCCGGCCAACGCTTGCCTGGGACGTCCCCCAAGACATCCCATGAACGTCCCCCAAGACGTTCGTGGCATCGCCCATTTAGACTCGCGAGCCGTCCAAATGGTTACCCCTAAATATCTGTGATCTAGGTCTCTTTGTGAAGGTCTGGTGTGTCACGTGAAGGTGAATTCACGGGGGCGGCAGCGCCGAGGGGCGACGCGGAACGGGCCGTATCGCGGCATACCACCGCGATACGGCCCGGGGGGAAGTCTCTGGGCTCAGACCGTCCGGCCGACCAGTTCGTAGCCCGCCTCGTCGACGGCGGTGCGCACCGCCTCGTCGTCGAGCGGCGCGCCGGAGACCACGGTGACCCGGCCCGTGGCGGCCGCGGCCTGCACCGAGGTCACGCCCGCGATCGCCGCGACCTCCTCGGAGACGGCACCCTCGCAGTGCCCGCAGGTCATGCCCTTGACCTCGTACACCGTGGTGACGTCGCCGGTCCGGGGGAGCTGCGTCTTCGTCTCGGGGGTCATGCTGTTCTCCTCTGTGGCGTATGGGGAGCCTTGCCCTCCCTACTCTATACCCCCTTGGGGTATAGACCCCAGTTCAGTCCCTCCGCCCCCGGTTCCCCGGGCGGCTGGCGACCCAGGCGCGGACCGTGTCCGCGTACCAGTAGGGCTTGCCGCCCTCGACATGGTCGGGCTGCGGCAGCAGGCCGTGCTTGCGGTACGAGCGGACGGTGTCCGGCTGCACCCGGATGTGCGCGGCGATCTCCTTGTACGACCAGAGTCTTCTGTCCGACATCTTCAGATACCTCCTGCGCTGGCGATCACCAGCCCTGTGCCCGCCATGCGACACAGAGTGATCGTGTGAGAGCAGGCTGTTGAACGCCTGTGACCGAAGACCCGCGAAACGGAGACAAGCGTGACACTGAAGTGACAGTGGGTAGAAGGCAGCTCAGATGTCTACGACGCGACCGAAACGCCCGACACAGTGTCGGGCGCGCCCCCCGTCACCGCGTGGTGGGATCGGCCTGACGTCGCCAACCGTGGCCGCCCTCTGCGAAGGAGTACGTACGACATGACGAAGAGCGTCCAGCACTGGATCGGTGGCCGGGCCGTCGAGGGCACGTCGGGCGACTGGGGCCCGGTGACCGACCCGGCGACCGGCGAGGTCACGACGCGCGTCGCCCTCGCCTCCGCCGCCGACGTCGACACGGCCGTCGCCGCCGCCAAGGCCGCGTACGGGACCTGGGGCACGTCCTCGCTGGCGCAGCGCACCACCGTCCTGTTCCGCTTCCGCGCCCTGCTCGACGCGCACCGCGACGAGATCGCCGCGCTGATCACCGCCGAGCACGGCAAGGTGCACTCCGACGCGCTCGGCGAGGTCGCCCGCGGCCTGGAGATCGTCGACCTGGCGTGCGGCATCACCACGCAGCTCAAGGGCGAGCTGTCCACGCAGGTGTCGCACCGCGTCGACGTGGCCGCCATCCGCCAGCCGCTGGGTGTCGTCGCGGGCATCACGCCGTTCAACTTCCCGGCGATGGTGCCGATGTGGATGTTCCCGCTCGCCATCGCCTGCGGCAACACCTTCGTGCTGAAGCCCAGCGAGAAGGACCCGTCGCCGTCGATCCGCCTCGCGGAGCTGCTGGCCGAGGCGGGCCTGCCGGACGGGGTCTTCAACGTCGTCCAGGGCGCCAAGCCCGCCGTCGACCGCCTCCTGGAGCACCCGGACGTGGCCGCCGTGTCGTTCGTCGGCTCGACGCCCATCGCCCGGTACGTGCACCAGAAGGCGAGCGAGCACGGCAAGCGCGTCCAGGCGCTGGGCGGCGCCAAGAACCACATGCTCGTCCTGCCCGACGCCGACCTCGACGCGGCAGCCGACGCGGCGGTCTCGGCGGCGTACGGCTCCGCGGGCGAGCGCTGCATGGCCATCTCGGCGGTCGTCGCCGTCGGCGCGATCGGCGACGAACTCGTGGAGAAGATCCGCGAACGCGCCGAGAAGATCAAGATCGGCCCCGGCACCGATCCCGACTCCGAGATGGGCCCGCTCATCACCGCCGCCCACCGCGACAAGGTCGCCTCCTACGTCACGGGCGCGGCCGCCGACGGCTGCGAAGTCGTCCTCGACGGCACCGGACTCACCGTCGACGGCCACGAGAACGGCCACTGGATCGGCCTGTCCCTGCTCGACAAGGTCCCGACCACCGCCAAGGCCTACCAGGACGAGATCTTCGGCCCGGTCCTGTGCGTGCTGCGCGCCGACACCTACGACGACGGCGTCGCGCTCATCAACGCCTCGCCGTTCGGCAACGGCACCGCCGTCTTCACCCGCGACGGCGGCGCAGCCCGCCGGTTCCAACTGGAGGTCGAGGCCGGCATGGTCGGCGTGAACGTCCCGATCCCGGTCCCCGTCGGCTACCACTCCTTCGGCGGCTGGAAGGACTCCCTCTTCGGCGATCACCACATCTACGGCAACGACGGCGTGCACTTCTACACGCGCGGCAAGGTCGTCACCACCCGCTGGCCCGACCCGGCCGAGGCGCCGTCCGGCGTCGACCTGGGCTTCCCGCGCAACCACTGACCGCCACGGCGGCGCCCCGGTCCCGTCGAGGGCGCCGCCCGGCTCAGAACTCCCAGCTGAGCACGGCGAATTCACCGTCGTCGCGGGCCCCCGCAGACCGGTAGGCGGCCAGTGCCGCGTCGTTGTCCGTGTCCACGCCCACCCACATGTCGTAGCAGCCCCGTTCACGGGCGACGGCGGCCAGCGCCTCGGTGAGCGCCCGGCCGATGCCGCGCCTGCGGTACGGCTGGGCCACCGACAGCTCGTACAGGCACATCTCGGTGCCCTTGTCGGGGTGCAGCATCTCGATGCCCGACACCATCCCGGCCGGCTTCCCGTCCTCGTAGGCGATGAGCATGAGATGGCCGGGCGCGGCGAGGAAACGCTCGGCCCACTCGGGCCGCGCGGGCCCGTCGTACAGATGCTCGGCGGCCATCAGCTCGGCCACCGTGCTCGCCCGGCGGATCTCCACGACGGTCCCCCTTCGTCCCGATTGCGCCTGCCGCGTCTACCGCACTTGCTGTACGCGGACGCTAGCGGCTACTCCTCAAGGAGGCGACCGACTTCCGACCGTCGGCAGCCGAACGCACACGGGTTCGGCGCTTAGGGTCGAGGAATGCAGATCCGACTTCCCCGGCGCTGGCCGGCCCTCGCCGCGGCCGTGGCGGTGCTCGCCGGCGCCGGGACGTGGACCGCCGCCGCATCGGACGACGCGCCCGCCGTGCACCGCGAGGACACGGTGCTGGACATGCCGGGCGCACGGCTCGACACCTCGTACTACACGGCCGGGGGCGGCGGGCGGCGGCCCGCCGTGCTGCTCGGGCACGGCTTCGGCGGCAGCAAGGACGACGTACGCGCCCAGGCCAAGCGGCTCGCCCGCGACGGATACGCCGTGCTGACCTGGAGCGCGCGCGGGTTCGGCAAGTCCGGCGGACGGATCGGGCTCAACGACCCGGACCACGAGGTCGAGGACGTCCAGCGGCTCGTCGACTGGCTCGCGAAGCGCCCCGAGGTACGGCTCGACAAGCCCGGCGACCCGCGCGTGGGCGTCACGGGCGCCTCGTACGGCGGGGCGGTCTCGCTGCTCGCCGCCGGGTACGACGCGCGCGTCGACGCCGTCGCGCCGCAGATCACGTACTGGAACCTCGCCGACGCGCTGCTGCCGGACGGGGTGTTCAAGAAGCTGTGGGCCGGGATCTTCTTCACGGCGGGCGGCGCCACGAGCGGCGCCACGAGCGGCGCCGCGGGCGACGGCAGCCCGCAGGGCCAGGCGCCAGGACAGGGGCAAGAGCCGGGGCAGGGGCAGCCGGGCGCCGGGGCGTGTGGGCGGTTCCAGGCCGAGCTGTGCGCCATGTACGAGCGGATCGCCGTCAGCGGGAAGCCCGACGCGGCCGCGCGGGCGCTGCTTGAGGCGCGCAGCCCGTCCGCCGTCGGGGACCGCATCAAGGTGCCCGCGCTGATCGTGCAGGGGCAGTCCGACTCGCTGTTCCCGCTCGCCCACGCCGACGCCATGGCCCGGACGATCCGCGACAACGGAGCGCCCGTCGCCGTCGACTGGATCGCCGGCGGGCACGACGGCGGCGACCGCGAGACCGAGCGGGTCGAGCGGCGGATCACCACCTGGTTCGACCGCTACCTGAAGGGCGACGCCGGCGCCGACACCGGACCCGCCTTCCGCGTCAGCCGCACCGGCGGCGTCGACTCGACCGACGGGCAGGCGCGACTGCGCGGCGCCACCGCCGACCGGTACCCGGGGCTGCGGGACGGGCAGCGGGACATCGCCCTGACCGGGCGGCCGCAGTCCTTCCGCAACCCGGCAGGGGCCAGTCCGCCCGGCATCTCGGCCGTGCCCGGACTGGGCGGCGGCCTCTCGCAGTTGTCGTCCCTGGGCGTGGGGCTCTCCCTGGACTTCCCGGGCCAGCACGCCCGGTTCGACTCCGCGCCGCTGAGCGCGCCGCTGCGGATCACCGGGGCGCCGGCCGTGCGCGTACGGGTCACGTCCGACAGCGGCGACGCGGTGCTGTTCGGCAAGGTGTACGACGTGGGGCCCGACGGACGACAGCAGGTGCTGCCCGGGCAGCTCGTGGCCCCGGTACGCGTCGAGGGCGTGAAGGGCGGCAAGGACGTCGAACTGACGCTGCCCGCCATCGACCACGAGGTGGAGGCCGGGCACCGGCTGCGGCTCGTCCTCGCCGCGACGGACCTCGGCTACGCGTCGCCGGCCGCACCCGCCGCGTACACCGTCGCGCTCGCCGGACCGGGGCTCTCCGTGCCGACCGCGCCCGCTGTGCGCACCCAGGCCGCCGGGCTGCCCTGGTGGGTGTGGGGGATGCCGGCGGGCGGTGCCGTCGTCGCGGCCGCGCTGCTGCTGACCGCGCGCCGCCGCACCGCCGCGCCCGCGCCGGACCCCGGGCTGGCGGACGTACCGCTCACCATCACCGGCCTGACGAAGCGCTACGCCAAGTCGGCGGACGCCTACGCCGTGCGGGACCTGTCGTTCCGCGTCGAGAAGGGCCAGGTCCTCGGGCTGCTCGGGCCCAACGGGGCCGGCAAGACCACGACGCTGCGCATGCTGATGGGCCTCATCACGCCCGACGGCGGCGAGATCCGGGTGTTCGGGCACGCCGTACGGCCCGGCGCCCCCGTCCTGTCGCGGGTCGGCGCCTTCGTGGAGGGCGCCGGCTTCCTGCCGCACCTGTCGGGGCGGGACAACCTGGAGCTGTACTGGCGCGCCACCGGGCGGCCCGCCGCGGACGCGCACATCGACGAGGCCCTGGAGATCGCGGGCCTCGGCGACGCCCTGGCCCGTGCCGTGCGGACGTACTCGCAGGGCATGCGGCAGCGCCTCGCCATCGCCCAGGCCATGCTCGGCCTGCCGGACCTGCTGATCCTCGACGAGCCGACCAACGGCCTCGACCCGCCGCAGATCCGCGAGATGCGGGACGTGATGATCCGGTACGCGGCCGGGGGCCGGACCGTCATCGTCTCCAGCCACCTCCTCGCGGAGGTCGAGCAGTCGTGCACCCACCTGGTCGTCATGGACCGGGGGCGGCTCGTGCAGGCAGGGCCCGTCGCGGACATCGTCGGCAGCGGCGACACGCTGCTCGTCAGCACCGAGGGCGGCGAGCTGCCCGAGCAGCTGGTCGAGAAGATCGGCGCGCTGCCCGGGGTCGGGTCCGCCGTACGGGCGGAGGGCGGACTGCTGGTACGGCTCGACGGGGCCACCGCCACCGCGCTCATCGGCGAACTCGTCCGCCTGGACGTGCCGGTGACCGGAGTCGGGCCGCACCGCCGCCTGGAGGACGCGTTCCTCACCCTGATCGGAGGAGGGACTTCCGTATGACCGCGCCGCTCGCCCCGCCTGCCCCGGCCGGCCCGTCTGCCCCGTCGGCCGAGTCCGCGCCCGGCTACCGGGCCCGGCACACCCTGCCCCTGCGCGTGGAGGCCGTACGCCAGCTCAAACGGCGGCGGACCCTCGTGATGGGCGCGATCCTCGCCGCCCTGCCGTTCATCCTGATCGCCGCGTTCGCGATCGGCGGCGACGGGGACGACGGGCCCGACAACCGGATCACGCTCATGGACACGGCGACCGCGTCCGCCGCGAACTTCGCCGCGACCTGCCTGTTCGTGTCGGCCGGGTTCCTGCTGGTGATCCCCGTGGCGCTGTTCTGTGGCGACACCGTGGCGTCCGAGGCCGGCTGGTCGTCGCTGCGCTATCTGCTGGCCGCGCCCGTGCCCCGGGCCCGGCTGCTGGTGTCGAAGCTCGTCGTGGCGCTCGGCTTCAGCGCCGCCGCGATGGTGCTGCTGCCGCTCGTCGCGCTCGCCGCCGGGACCGTCGCCTACGGGTGGGGGCCGCTGAAGCTCCCCACCGGCGGGGCGCTGGCGGCGGGGGACAGCCTGGGGCGGCTGCTGATCGCCGTGGCGTTCGTGTTCGTGTCGCAACTGGTCACGGCGGGGCTCGCGTTCTGGCTGTCCACGCGGACCGACGCCCCGCTGGGCGCGGTGGGCGGAGCGGTCGGGCTGACGATCGTCGGCAACGTCCTGGACGCCGTGACGGCGCTCGGCGACTGGCGCGATCTGCTGCCCGCGCACTGGCAGTTCGCCTGGATCGACGCGCTCCAGCCGCAGCTGGAGTGGGGCGGCATGGTGAAGGGGGCGGCGGTCTCGGTGGCGTACGCGCTGGTGCTGTTCGCGCTGGCGTTCCGCGGGTTCGCCCGCAAGGACATCGTGTCGTAGCGCTGCCGCGGCGCCGTGGTGCCGTGGTGTTCACAGCCAGCCGCGCCGGGCGGCCTCCGCACCCGCCCGGAACCGGCTCGTCGTGCCCAGGGCCGCCAGCAGCTCGCCCACGCGGCGGCTGTACGTGCGGCCCGATATGCCGAGCCGTGCGGCGGCCGTCTCGTCCGTGAGCCCCGCGAGCAGCGCGTCCAGCACCGGGCGCAGCCGGGGCGGCAGGGTGCCGGGCGGCTCCGTGAGCTCGCCGAGGTCGTCGCCCGTGTCCCACCAGGCGTGGTGCGCCCGCACCAGGGCCTGCACGACGACCGGGTCGCGGATCAGCAGCAGCCCGTTGTGGAGCAGCTCCAGGTCCAGCGGGATCGCCGCGACCGTACGGTCCACGACGATCATCTTGAACGGGATGGTGTCCGTCAGCCGCGCCCGCCCCGGCAGCCGCGCCGCGTCGCCCAGGTCGGCGGCCGTGACCCGGGCCAGGGCGTGGCGCGGCACCACCTGCCGTACCGTGCGGACCCGCTCGGCGGCGGTGCGTACGCAGGTCCCGGCCAGCTCCAGGAACGGTTCCGGGATCGGCCGGCGCAGCCCGGCGGCCGGGTCGTCGAACGTCAGCAGTTCGCTGCGGGCCGACTCGGTGAGGGCGGCCAGCGCCGCGCAGATGTGCCGCGTGCCGCGCACGGGCTGGCCGGCCGGGCGCGGGGCCCGCGGTGGCGCGGCCCGCGCCGCGGGCACGTCGCCCGGAACCGCCCGACCGAGCACGGAGACCGGGACGTTCGTCACGGCCGATCACCCCCGCCATCCCCTGGGAACGTACGCCACTCCATGTACTCATGTGACTTCGTACGGTGACAAGACCATGTCGGGGCGATGGCGAGTCCAAGCCAGCCGCTTCGCATGCGCCGCGCGACCCGGCACGCTGGGCGGTTTCGGCTGCGCGCGGGCGCGCGCCCCGAGGGAGTGTCCGGAGGGCCGACGGGGTGATTACCCGCTCGTTCGCACTACGGCGGATGGCGGACGCCCGGTCGGCGTGACTCCGATGGTGCCGTGGCCCCCGGGTCCACCGGCGGGCCGCGGAACCGATCACCACGAATGGATGACGACACCGTGATGCGCACGCACCGCTGGGCCGCCACGGCCCTCACCTGTCTCGCCCTGACCGGCATAGCCGCCGCACCCGCACGCGCCGCCGACGACGCCATGACCGACAGTGCGTTTCTGCGCGCCGCCCATCAGGGGAACATGACGGAGATCGCCGCGAGCAGGGACGCCCGGAAGAACGCCACGACCGCCTGTGTGAAGCGGGTGGCCGCCGTACTGGAACGTGACCACACCCGGCTCGACGCCGCCACCAGGGCCCTGTCCGACAAGCTGGGCGTCGATCTCCCGGTCGCCCCCACCGCCGCGCAGCAGCGTGACCTCGCCGGCGTGATGGCCAAGGCGGGCACCCGCGCGTACGACACCGCCTGGCTGGACGCGCAGGCCTCCGCCCACACGGAGACCCTGGGCCGGATCGACGACCGGATCGCCCGGGGCGGGAACGCCGAGGTCACCGCCGCGGCGAAGGCCGCACGCCCGGTCGTCGCCGGGCACCTGGCCATGGTCCGCGACGGCACCTGCCACAGCGGGGCCGCCGACGCCCCGAAGCGCGTCCACGCCGGCAACGGCGGGCAGGCCGCTCAGCAGCGGCCGGCCGACGAGGTGCCGGTGTTCGTCGCCGTACCGGCCGTCGCCCTGGGCGGCGCGCTGGTCGCGGGCGGCGCCTTCTGGATGGCCTCGCGGCTGCGCCGCAACGACACCACCCGGATGCGCTGAGGCGGCCGACGGTGGACGGCAGCGGTGGGCCGGCGGGCGGTGGTGGCGGGGGCCAGGCGGCGGGCGGTGGCCGGGCAGCGGGCGGCGGCGGTGACAGTCGCCCGGGGGGCGGTGGCGGTCGGCCGACGGTGCGTGGTGGTGGCCAGGCGGAGGGTGGTGGTGGCGGGCGGCTGCGCGGTGGTGGCGGTGGGCCGG
>NZ_JABWDV010000336.1 GCF_013362995.1 Streptomyces sp. TRM64462
GCGGCGGGTGCGGCGGGTGCGGGGGCCCCTTCTCCCGTGGGCGGGACGGCGGGAACGGGCGGTGTCTGGTCGGTCACAGGGAACAGGCGTCGCATGTCGTGCAGTCTGGCACGGCCCTTACAGTGGGGAGCGTGTCGACGAGTGCCCTGACCGAAGCGGTCCCGCAGTCCCTGTGCGCGCGTGAGCCGCACGTCCCCGCCGACCGTCTGGTCGCCGAGATGGTGCCCCCGCCGCGCTTCGACGCGGTGCGCTTCGACACGTACATCCCGGACCCGGACCGGCCCAGCCAGTCCGAGGCCGTCAAGGTGCTGGCCGCCTTCGCCGACGGGCTCGGCGGGGCGCACGCGAGCGGCGCCGGGAAGCGCCGCTGGTTCGCCCGAAAGCCGGCCGCGCCCACGGGGCCGCGCGGCGTGTACCTGGACGGCGGGTACGGCGTCGGCAAGACGCACCTGCTGGCGTCGCTGTGGCACGCCACTCCCGCGGAGCCCGCGCTGAAGGCGTTCGGGACGTTCGTGGAGCTGACCAACCTGGTCGGCGCGCTCGGCTTCCAGCAGACCGTGCAGACGCTGAGCGGGCACCGGCTGCTGTGCATCGACGAGTTCGAGCTCGACGACCCGGGCGACACGGTGCTGGTGTCGACGCTGCTGGGCAAGCTGGTCGACGCGGGCGTCGCCCTGGCGGCCACGTCCAACACGCTGCCGGGCAAGCTCGGCGAGGGACGGTTCGCCGCGGCCGACTTCCTGCGCGAGATCCAGGGCCTGTCGGCGCGCTTCCGGCCGCTGCGCATCGACGGCGAGGACTACCGGCACCGCGGGCTGCCCGAGGCCCCGGCGCCGTACTCCGACGAGCAGGTGACGAAGGCGGCGTACGCGAAGCCCGGCGCCTCCCTCGACGACTTCCCGCACCTGCTGGAGCACCTGGCCCGGGTCCACCCGAGCCGGTACGGGGCGCTGACCGAGGACGTGACGGCGGTGTGCCTCACCGATGTGACGGCCGTGCCCGACCAGTCGACGGCGCTGCGGCTCGTCGTCCTCGCGGACCGGCTGTACGACCGCGAGATACCCGTGCTGGCCTCGGGGCTGCCGTTCGACCGGCTGTTCAGCGAGGAGATGCTGAAGGGCGGGTACCGGAAGAAGTACTTCCGGGCGATCTCGCGGCTCACCGCGCTGGCGCGGGACGCGAAAGGTCTGGTCGCCGCCGCGTAGCCGGGGCGGGGCCGTCCCGTTGCAGTAGGTTGGGGTGCCGTAACCGTCCGAGGTCGTACAGCGTCCGAGGCCGACACCGTCCGAAGGGATCCCGGCATGGCCACCACGCGCCACGCGCACACCGTCTGGGAAGGCAATCTGACCGAGGGCACGGGCACCGTGACCCTCGACTCGTCCGGCATCGGCTCCTACCCGGTCTCCTGGCCGGCGCGCGCCGAGGAGCCGAACGGTATGACGAGCCCGGAGGAGCTCATCGCGGCCGCGCACTCCAGCTGCTTCTCGATGGCCCTCTCCGGCGCCCTCACCCGGGGCGGCAACCCGCCGGCCCGGCTCACCACCAAGGCCGACGTCACGTTCCAGCCCGGCACCGGCATCACGGGCATCCACCTCACGGTGGAGGGCGAGGTCCCGGGCATGGACGAGGCGTCCTTCACCAAGGCGGCCGAGGACGCCAAGGTGAACTGCCCGGTGAGCCAGGCGCTCACGGGTACGACGATCACGCTGACGGCCTCGCTCACGGCATCCTGACCGCACCGCCGCCACCGCGCCGCACCCTCGCCGCACCGTCCTCCGGCCGCCGCCCCGCAGTAAAGGGGCGGCGGCCGGCGGCGTTGTACGGGGCTGTACGGGGCTTCCGGATGTGACCCGGTGCCCGTGCCGATGCCGAGGTCGGCCGCTGCCAGCCGATCTGACGTCACTTCAGTCGCGTGGTTCACGGGAGACCACACAGCGTGGTACACACGTGCGGATCCGTCACGTCACATCACATCTCTGTCCGCCAGCAGGGAGTTGAGTTGCCATGTCTGCGACACGACGTCACATCCTCACCGGTGCAGGTGCCTCGCTCGCCGGTATCGCTTTCAGCGGCGCGTTCTCGGAGCTCTTCGCCGGATCGGCCGCCGCCTCCGACGCCTCAGCCTCCGCCTCCGCCTCCGGTCACACCGGCCACGCCGGTTACGGCCCCCTCGTCCCCGATCCGGACGGCCTCCTCGACCTGCCGCGCGGCTTCCGCTACCGCGTCCTGTCCCGGGAGGGCGAGCCGCTCCGCTCGGGCGAGGGCCCGGTGCCGGCCCGCCCCGACGGCATGGCCGCCCTCGCGGGCTGGCACGGCCGCGTCCACCTGGTCCGCAACCACGAGAACAAGCCCACGACCACACCCGGCGTCCCGGCCGTCGCCGGCCTCACCTACGACCCCGCGGCCCGGGGCGGCTGCACGGCCCTCACGCTCGACGCCCGGAACGACGTCCTGGACGAGCGCGTCGCCCTCGCCGGCACCGCGGTCAACTGCTCCGGCGGCCCCACGCCCTGGAACAGCTGGCTGACCTGCGAGGAGTCCGAGGCACGTGCGGGCGAGGGCGGCTACACCAAGGACCACGGCTTCGTCTTCGAGGTCGACCCGGCCCGCCCGCACCGCACCGGAGCCGTACCGCTCACGGCCATGGGCCGCTTCCAGCACGAGGCCGTCGCCGTCGACCCGCGCACGGGTGCCGTGTACGAGACGGAGGACGCATTCGACCGACCGTTCGGGCTCTTCTACCGCTTCCTGCCGAACCGCCCGCTGGGCGGCACCGGTTCGCTGGCCGCGGGCGGCACGCTCCAGGCCATGCGCGTACCGGACGTGCCCGATCTGTCCGCCGTCCAGGAGCCGGGCCTGTGCTTCGAGGGCGTCGAGTGGGTGCCGGTGCCGGACAGCCAGGCCCGCCGCACACCGATACGCCTCCAGGACTTCGGCCCGCGCGGTGTCACCCACGCGCAGAAACTGGAGGGCTGCTACTGGGGCGGCCGCTCCGTCTACTTCGTCTCCAGCTTCGCCCGCGCGGCGGAGGGCTCGGCCGCCGACCACTACGGCCAGGTCTGGCGGTACGAGCCGCACCGGGGCCGGCTCACGCTGGTCATCGTGTTCGGCCCGAGCACGGACGTGCAACTGCCCGGCGAGTCGCCCGACAACATCTGCCTGGCACCCGGCGGCGGGCTGATGGTGTGCGAGGACGGCGGCGGCGCCCAGCACGTGTACGGGCTGACGCGGCGCGGCGAGGTGTACGCGATGGCCCGCAACGCCCAGAACACCGGCACGCCGGGCGACCCGGAGTGGGGCGAGTTCGCAGGCGTCACGTTCTCGCCCGACGGCCGGACGATGTACGTGAACTGCTACGCGCCGGGCACGACGTTCGCGGTCACGGGCCCCTGGCGCTGAGTCCGCCCTTCGGCCCCACGCCGGGCGTGTAGCGGCAGCGACACGACACTGATCGGATACTTTCCGATAGTGACATTTTCTGCACGACCCTTGTGGGCGTTGACGGTTCTGGGGGCCGTTCTGGTGGGCTGCGGCACTACCACCGGCACGGCCCCCGCTCCGGCGCCCGCCACCCCCTCCGCACCGGCGTCACCCGCGCCCGCGCCCACGGCCGCGCCCACACGTGGCCGCCCCGCCGCCGTCCCGACGATGGCGGCGGGCCCCGCGGGCCTGACGCCCGTCTTCGAACGCGGCCCCGCGGGCGGCGGCGCCGGCGACAAGGTGGTGGCGCTCACGTTCGACGCCGACATGACGGCCGATCAGGGCCCGCGCGCGGCGCGCGGCGAACGGTTCGACAACCCCGAGCTCATCGCCACGCTGCGCCGCCTGAAGGTCGACGCGACGGTGTTCATGACCGGCCGCTGGGCCGAGGAGTACCCGGACCAGGCACGGTCGATCGGCACCGACCCGCGCTTCGAGATCGCCAACCACTCGTACAGCCACCACGCCTTCAAGAGCCCCTGCTACGGCCTGCCGACGCTGCCCCGCGAGGACATGGCGGCGGATGTCCGCCGCGCCTTCGCCGCGTTCCGTACCGCGGGCGCCCGCAACGTCGTGCCGTACTTCCGCTTCCCCGGCGGCTGCTACGACGACACCGCGCTCCACGCGCTGGCGCCGACGAAGGTGACGGCCGTGCAGTGGGACGTGGTGAGCGGCGACGCGTTCGCGAAGGACCCGGACGCGGTGGCCGAGCAGGTGCTGGCCGGTGTGAAGCCCGGCTCCCTGGTGGTGATGCACTGCACGCGCAGCGCCGCCCCGGTCACGGAGCAGGCGGTCCGCCGGATCGTGCCGGAACTGCGGAAGCGCGGCTACCGCTTCGTGAAGGTCTCGGAGCTGATGGGCGGCTGACCGGCCGGACCGTGACACGGCTTAGGCTCGTCCCCCATGAGCCGAGATCACGACGAGCCGGTCTTCGTCCGGCGGGGCGGGAAGTACGTCTACAACCACCGGAATCCCGTCGCCCGGGTCCTGATGGTGGTGTCGCTGCTGCTGGTGGGCTGGCTCGTGTACGACATGTACGACGACGGCCGCTGGAGCGACGGCGAGCTGCGCGACGCGGTGCACACGGCGGCCCGCTCCATGGAGGCCGAGCCCCGGCGGGAGAGCTACCTCTCCACGTTCGGCTACGACAGCCTGATCAAGGACGAGATCTACGCCGGCGGAGAAGGCCCGGAGCACAGCGTCCAGGTCACGGACGCCGGTGGCGGCACCGGCACCCGGTTCGAGGTCACGACGCCCGACACGGACACCGCCTACTGCGTCTCGGTCTCGCCGCCCCGGCCCGAAGGCCCCCGCGACCTGACGGCGCCCGACGCCGAGGTGCAGCTCTCGGTCGCGGTCGCCGAGGGCGCCTGCTGACGGCTCAGCCCTGTGCCGCCTGCGCGGTCTGCTCGCTCGGCCGGACGACCACGAAGCCGTCGCCCTGGAGCATCAGCTGGACGGCCTCGCCCGAACCGCCCCTGATCATCGAGCCGAACGACTGCGACCGATGCAGGGATGTCGCCAGATGGGCGCTCCAGCCGACGACCGCGTCCGTGTCGACGTACACCGGCTGGTGCTGACTGACGGGGATCACGACCGGTGAGCCGTCACAGACCAGGGCGAGCTTGCCGTTGCCCGTGAAGACGCTGTTGAACAGGCCGCCGCCGACCATGCCGGCGCCCTTCACGGTCCTGATCTCGTACGAGAGCGTGGCGTCGAAGCACAGGACGTTGCGGCCGTTGACGGTGAGGGCGTCCCCCGGCTCCAGCTCGACGACGAAGCAGTTCTGCGCCTCGTGCGCGAACCAGGCCTCACCCTGTCCGCGCACGGCCATCAGCGGCAGGCCCTCGCCGGTGACCGCCCGCTTGAGCATGCCTCCTATGCCCTGGCCCCTGCGCTCGAACTGGAGGTTGCCGCGGAAGGCGATCATCGAGCCCTGGCGGGCGTGCATCTCACCGTTCACCGCGTACTTGACGCACTTGGAGTTCTGCAGGGTCATCCCGGGCGCCGTCGCCTGCCGCGCCAGGTTCTCGGACGCGAAAAGATCGCTCTTCATGACGGCATCGTCGCCCGGAACACCCCGCTCCGCCAAGGACGCGGCCCCGCGTGGAGCGGCGGCCGCCCGGAAAGCGCCGCCGCGCGGCTGGCAGACTGGCCGTGTGACCAGCGAGACCACCGACCGCACGCCCGGCAAGCCAGACACGGCCGACACCGCCGACACCGCCGGCTCCCCCGACCCTCGCGACAGCGCCCCGCAGTTCGTCCTGCCGCTCGTCGTACGGATCGAGAAGAGCGCCCCGCCCGCCCGTACCGACGCGCTGGAGACCGCGGCACGCGCCGTCCTGGTGATGCTCTCCGACGAGCGGTCCACCGGCGACGGCCCGTGGGCGCGGGCCGTACGGGACTGGGAGGACGCCCGGATCCGCAAGGTCGTACGGCGGGCCAGGGGCGCCGAGTGGCGGCGCGCCGAGCGGCTGCCGGGCATCACGGTCACGGGCGACACGGCCGAGGTGCGGGTCTTCCCGCCGGTCCCGCTGGACGGCTGGCCCAAGGACCTGGCCAGGCTCCAGGTGTCGGGCACGGAGCTGGACGACCCGGTGGCCCCGCCGCCCGCCGGGCCAGGCCAGGCGCGGCTCTGGCTCAACCCGGAGCTGCGCATGTCGGCCGGCAAGGAGATGGCCCAGGTCGGCCATGGCGCGCAGCTCCTGTGGTGGGCGCTCGACGACGCCGACCGGGCGGCGTGGCGCGCGGCCGGGTTCCCCCTGGCCGTACGGACGGCCCCGCCCGGCCGCTGGCCCGAACTGACCGCGAGCGGCCGCCTGGTGGTCAGGGACGCGGGGTTCACGGAGATCGCTCCGGGGTCCTGCACGGTCGTAGCGGACTTTCCCGTTCGAGCCGTCTGAACGTTCCGGCGCCCGTTTACGTATCTCCCAGCACCGCCACGCAAGTCGGAAGCTCGGGAGGTACCTTGCTGCGGCGTATCAACGGCACGGCATTGATCATCGCGGCGCTGGTCGCCACGGTCGGGGCGCTGGCGTTCCCCGTCTGGTCGTACGCCGACCGCTCCGGCACTGGTCAGGCCAATCTCAACGCGTCGACCGTGGCCACGCAGTGGGGTCCGCTGTCGGCGACCGACCGGGACTTCCTGGTGAAGGTGCGGCTCGCCGGGCTGTGGGAGCTGCCGGCCGGGCAGCAGGCCATCGAGCGGGCCCCGACGCAGGCCATCCGGGACGCGGGCGACCATCTGGTGGTCGGGCACACCGACCTGGACCAGCGGGCGCGGGACGTGGCGGCGAAGCTGGGCGTGGAGCTGCCGAACCAGCCGACGGAGGAGCAGCAGGGCTGGCTGCGGGAGCTGTCGGCGGCGCAGGGCGCCGAGTACGAGCGGAAGTTCGCGAACCTCCTGCGGAACGCGCACGGCAAGGTGTTCGGGCTGATCGCCCAGGTCCGGCACACCACGCGCAACACGCTGATCCGGCAGCTCGCGAGCGACGCCAACCAGACGGTCCTCGACCACATCACGATGCTGGAAGGGACCGGGATGGTCGACTTCGACGCCATCGCCAACGAGGCGGCGGGCCGCTCGACGGCCAGCCCGTCCGGTCCCCCGGCCCCCAACGGCAACCTGCCGCCCGCCCCGACCCCGGCCGTGCCGACGGGCCCGGGCGGCGGCTTCACGTCCCTGCCGTCGACGCAGCCGGGCCCGCCGACCGCGATCAACACGAACCGGCCGTGACCGTGCACGGGCCCGTCTCCGCGTTCGAAGCTCAAATAAACCTCTGAATCCCGGCCCCCGCGGATTCAGAGGCCCGTGACGGGGCCATGACCTCTCCGACCGCACGGCGAAGGAGGGGGACATGAGCGCTTCGGGTCTGGGCGTCGGCATCGGCTGGCGCCCGGAGATCGCGGACGCCGTGGCGCGGCTGCCCGGCGTGGACTGGGTGGAGGTCGTCGCGGAGAACGTCTGCGCCGGCCACGTGCCCGACGCGCTGCGGCGGCTGCGGGAGCGCGGCGTCACCGTCGTGCCGCACGGTGTGTCGCTGGGCCTGGGCGGCGCCGACCGCCCGGACGAGGACCGGCTGGCCCGCCTGGCCGCCACGGCGACCGCCCTGGACGCCCCGCTGGTGACCGAGCACATCGCGTTCGTACGGGCGGGGGGCGCCCGCACCGCGTCCCCGGCCCTGGAGGCGGGCCATCTGCTGCCGGTGCCGCGCACGCGCGAGGCGCTGGACGTGCTGTGCGCGAACGTGCGGATCGCGCAGGACGCCCTGCCCGTGCCGCTGGCCCTGGAGAACATCGCGGCGCTGTTCGCGTGGCCGGACGACGAGCTGAGCGAGGGGCGGTTCCTGACGGAGCTGGTGGAGCGTACGGGCGTACGGCTCCTCGTGGACGTGGCGAACCTCCACACGAACGGCGTGAACCGGGGCGACGACCCGTCGAAGGCGCTCGCGGAACTCCCGCTGGAGGCCCTGGCGTACGTCCATGTCGCGGGCGGCGTCGAACAGGACGGCGTCTGGCACGACACGCACGCGCACCCCGTGCCCCCGCCCGTCCTGGACCTGCTGGCCGAGCTGGCGTCCCGTGCGGCTCCGCCGGGCGTGCTCCTGGAGCGGGACGACGCGTTCCCGCCCGAGGAGGAACTCGCGGCCGAACTGGCGGCGATCCGTACGACGGTGGGCGCGACAGGGCCACTGGCGGGCGCCGCCCCCGGCGCGGCGGCGCCGGCCGGTGCCGTGGACGTACCGGACGCGGCGCGCGGCCGGCTGGGCATCGCGCAGGCCGCGCTGCTGTCGGCGCTGGTCGCGGGGACGCCCGTACCGGAGGGGTTCGACCGGGCGCGGCTGCGGGTGCAGAGCCGGGCGCTGGCCCGCAAGCGGGCGGGGGTCGTGGCGAAGCTGGCGCCCGAGCTGCCGCGGATGCTGGGGGACGCCGCGTACCGGGACGCGTTCGTTGCCTACGCGGAGCGCTGCCCGCTGCCGGGCGGCTACCGGCGGGACGCGCTGGCGTTCGCGCGGTTCCTGCTCGACGCGGGGCGCCCCGATGACGCGCGGACGCGGCGGCGGTTGTACCTGTGGTGGGCGGAGCGCTCGGGCCCCCGCCCGCCGGGCCGCGCCGCCCGGCTGGTGCACGCGGCCCGCGCCGCGCTCGTACGGTGACGCCGGTGCGGTGACGCACGTACGGTGACGCCGGTGCGGCGCGCAGGACTGCGCGCCGCACCCGGAGCCGGACCCGGTGTCGCTGGAGCGACGGGCGGTTCGCGCCCGCCGTCTGATCTTCCGGGTCGAGGGGCGACGGCCCGGTCGTGCCGGTCCGCCGCCAAGTCGGCCGCCCGCTCAGGCCAGGCCGGCCACCAGGTCCGCGACGGACTTCCGGCGGCCGGTGTAGAACGGCACCTCCTCGCGGACGTGCATCCGCGCCTCGCTGCCGCGCAGATGGCGCATCAGGTCCACGATCCGGTACAGCTCGTCCGCCTCGAACGCGAGGAGCCACTCGTAGTCGCCGAGCGAGAACGACGCGACCGTGTTGGCGCGCACGTCCGGGAAGCCGCGGGCCATCTTGCCGTGGTCGGCGAGCATGCGCCGCCGGTCCTCGTCGGGGAGCAGGTACCAGTCGTACGAGCGCACGAACGGGTACACGCTCACGTAGTCGCGCGGCGTCTCGTCGGCGAGGAACGCCGGGATGTGCGACTTGTTGAACTCGGCGGGGCGGTGCAGCGCCATGTTCGACCACACGGGGACGAGCGCCCGCCCGAGCCGCGTGCGGCGGAACAGGTTGTACGCCTCCTGGAGCTGGTCCGAGGTCTCGGCGTGCCACCAGATCATGATGTCCGCGTCGGCCCGCAGCCCCGACAGGTCGTACGTGCCGCGGACGGTGACGTCCTTGGCGGCGAGCTGGTCGAACAGCTCCTGGACCTCGTCGGCGTAGCCGCTCCGGTCCTCGGGCAGGACGTCGCGCAGCTTGAAGACGGACCACAGGGTGTAGCGGATGACCTCGTTGAGGTCCTTCGCCTTCTTACCGGCGTTCGGGATCTTTTCGGGCGCACTCATACGGCTATTCTCACTCGTCGCTCTCGGTGCTCCGCGCCAGGGTCGGCGTGGCGAGGATCTCGTCGATCTCGTCCGCCGCGCGCCGCGCGTCCGCGACGACCGCGGGGATGCCGACCCCGTCGTACGCGGCGCCGCACACCCGCAGCGCGGGCAGCTTGCCGACGGCGTCACGGATACGGGCGACGCGCGCCGGGTGGCCCACCGGGTACTGCGGCAGGCCGCCGATCCAGCGGGTGACCTCGCTCGCGACGGGCTTCGCCGCGAGCCCGACGGCCTCGCCCAGGTCGCGCAGGGACGCGGCGACGAGGTCGGCGTCGTCCCACGTGAGGTGCTCCTCGTCGCCGTACCGGCCGATCGACGTGCGCAGCACGAACAGGTCGTCGGCGCCGTCCGCGACCCACTGCCACTTCTGGCTGGAGAACGTGGCCGCCTTGATCGTGCGGCCGTCGACCGGCGGCACGAGGAAGCCGGAGCCCGCGGGCAGCGTCCCGGCGATGTCGGCGCGCCGGAAGGCGAGCGTGACCAGGGCCATCGACGCGTACTCGATCGCGGCCAGCTCGGCGGACGCGGCGGGCGACTCGGCGGCGAGCAGCGCGGACGCGGACCAGGCGGGCGTCGCGAGGATCACGGCGCCGGCGTGCAGCACCTCGCGGTCGGTACGGATCTCCCAGCCGTCGGGGCGGCGCGTGAGGCCGTGGACGGGGGTCTCCGTACGGATCTCGCCGCCCTGCGCGGTGATCGCGTCGGCGACGGCGAGCGGGAGCCGCCCGACGCCGCCGTCGACGCCCATGAACACCGGCCCGGCGGGGGCCTGGGCCGCGGCGCTCTGGAGCGCGTGCACGGCCTCGCTCAGCGTGCCGTGCGCGCGGACGGCGTCGAACAGCTTGGGTACGGCGGCCCGCATCGAGATCCGGTACGCGTCGCCCGCGTACACACCGCCGAGCAGCGGTTCCACGAGCCGGTCGACGATCTCGCGGCCCATGCGCTCCGCCACGTACGCGCCGATGGCGACGTCGTCGACCGGCTCGGCGGGCGGCAGCTCGCGGTCACGGCCTACCGCGCGGAGCCCCTCGGCGGACAGCAGGTCGCCGAGGCCCCGCGCGTCGCCTGGCACGCCCATGACGTGGCCCTTGGGCATCGGGCGCAGGGCACCGCGGGTCCAGACGGCCGCGGTGGCGGTGGCCGGCGTGCGGAGGCGGTCGCCGAGGCCGACGGCGCGGGCGAGGTCGACGCCCTCGGGGCGGCGGGCGAGCACCGACTCGGCGCCGAGGTCGACGGGCGCGCCGGCGATCTCCCCGGCGTGCAGCTTGCCGCCGACGCGGCCGGTGGCCTCCAGGAGGGTCACGGCGCGGCCGGCCCGCAGTACGCGGTGGGCGGCCGCGAGACCGGCGATGCCGCCGCCGATGACGACGACGCGTCCGTGGGACGCGCCCACGTGGTCCACGTTCATGCGTCCACTGTCTCAAACCCCGTTACGAGTCCTGAACGTGACCCTTTCGGGACCGTGGACCCGAAACCGGCGCCCCCGTCCCGTACGTCGAACCGGCATCACCCATTACGGAGTCCTGGGGGGACATCCATGGCAACCCATTCCCGGTCCCGGCACGCGCTCGCTGCCGCCCTGCTCGCGGCATCGCTGGCCCTGGCGGGATGCGGCAGCGGCTCGGACAGCGGGGCGGCGGCGAAGGCCGACAGGGCACCGCAGGCGGCCAGCGGGCAGGGCCCGGACTCGGGGTACGCGCAGGACGGTTCGGCCGCCAGGGAGGAGGGGGCAGGGGCCGGGGCCGGAGCCGCGGCTCCGGGCGCGAAGAAGCCGGCCGCGCCCCGGCAGCACATCATCCGCACGGCCGAGCTGTCGGTCGAGGTGGAGGACGCCGACAAGGCGCTGGCCCGGGTCCGTGACGTGGCCGCCGCCGCGGGCGGCCACATCGCGGGCGAGTCGACGGAGCGCCACGGCAGGAAGGGCGCGATGACCTCCGAGGTCGTGCTGCGCGTCCCGCAGGACGCGTACGAGTCGGTGCTGAAGTCCCTGACCGGCACCGGGAAGCTGCTGTCCCGGAAGGCGGACGCCAAGGACGTCACCGACCAGGTGGTGGACGTGGAGAGCCGCATCGCCACCCAGCGGGCCAGCGTCGACCGGGTGCGGAAGCTGATGGACCAGGCGACGCGGCTGGACGACGTGGTGACGCTGGAGCGGGAGCTGAGCTCCCGTCAGGCGGACCTGGAGTCCCTGCTGGCGCAGCAGGCGTCGTTGAAGGACCGTACGTCGCTGGCGACGATCACCCTGCGTGTGACGGAGCCGGGCGCGCCGGTCGAGCCGGAGAAGGACGAGGACCCGGGCGTGCTCGACGCGCTGAGCGGCGGGTGGAACGCGCTGGTGACGTCGCTGACGTGGTTCGTGGTCGTGCTGGCGGCCCTCGCCCCGTGGCTGGCGGTGCTGGCGCTGCTGTACGTGGTGTGGCGGCGGGTGATCCGGCCGTGGCGCGTGCGGCGCCTTGAGGCGCAGTTCCGGCCTCCGGTGGTGGCCCGCGCGACGGCCCCGGCCGCGGCGTCCCCGGCGGGGACACCGGCCGCCTCCGTCCCGCCCCAGCCGCAGGCGCAGGCGCAGGCGCAGGCACAGCCGGAGGAGACCGCCGCCGGGCCCGACGCCGCCGAGCCGGGCGGACAGCGGGACTGAACGCCCCGCTCCCCGTAGCGTGTTCCGCATGGGACACGCGGGTGGTGGCCGGGAGCGCCTTGTGGTCGTCGGCGGCGACGCGGCGGGGATGTCCGCCGCGTCGCAGGCCCGGCGGTTGAAGGGCCCGGACGAGCTGGAGATCGTCGCGTTCGAGCGCGGGCACTTCACGTCGTACTCGGCGTGCGGCATCCCGTACTGGGTCGGCGGTGACGTCACCGACCGGGACCGGCTCATCGCGCGGACCCCGGAGGAGCACCGGGCGCGGGACATCGACGTACGGCTGCGTACCGAGGTGACCGAGCTGGACCTCGACGCGCGGCGGGTCCGCACCCGGGACGTGGACTCGGGCGCCACGGCGTGGACCGGGTACGACCGGCTGGTCCTGGCGACCGGGGCCCGCCCGGTGCGGCCGCCCCTGCCGGGCATCGACGCCCGGGGCGTCCACGGGGTGCAGACCCTCGACGACGGGCAGGCCCTGCTGGACGCCCTGTCCGGGCAGGCCGGGCGGCGCGCGGTCGTCGTGGGCGCCGGGTACATCGGCGTGGAGATGGCCGAGGCGCTGCTGAACCGCGGGTACGAGGTGACCGTCCTGGACCGGGGCGAGCAGCCGATGTCGACGCTGGACCCGGACATGGGCCGGCTGGTGCGCGACGCCATGGAGGGCCTGGGCATCCGCGTGGTGAGCGGCGCGGCGGTCACCGCGGTCCTCACCGCCCCGGACGGCCGGGCGCGGGCGGTGGCGGCCGGGGGCGCCGAGTACCCGGCCGACGTGGTGGTGCTGGGCATCGGCGTCGCGCCCGAGACGTCCCTGGCGCGGGCGGCCGGGCTGCCGCTCGGGTCGTCGGGCGGGCTGCTCACCGATCTGTCGATGCGGGTGCGCGGCCGCGAGGACCTGTGGGCGGGCGGCGACTGCGTCGAGGTTCTGGACCTGGTGTCCGGCCGCGAGCGGCACATCCCGCTCGGCACGCACGCGAACAAGCAGGGCCAGGTCATCGGGGCGAACGTGGCCGGCGGCTACGGCACGTTCCCCGGGGTGGTGGGTACGGCGGTCAGCAAGGTGTGCTCGCTGGAGATCGCCCGCACCGGCCTGCGGGAGCGCGACGCCCGGGCGGTCGGGCTGCGGTTCGTGACGGTGACGGTCGAGTCGACGAGCCGCGCCGGCTACTACCCGGGCGCGGCGCCGATGACGGTGAAGCTGCTCGCCGAACTCCGTACGGGCCGGCTGCTCGGCGCGCAGATCGTCGGTCGCGAGGGCGCGGCGAAGCGGGTGGACATCGCGGCGGTCGCGCTGACCGCCGGGATGACGGTGGAGCAGATCGTCACCCTGGACCTCGGCTACGCCCCGCCCTTCTCCCCGGTCTGGGATCCGGTCCAGGTGGCGGCCCGCAAGGCGGTGGCGGCGGTACGGGCCGCGGGCTGAGCGCCGGAGCGGGGGTTCGGGGGCGGAGCCCCCGGTCCGGAGCGGCGGGCTAGCGGGCGGTCCGGGTGTGGACGTACTCGACCAGGCGCGTCAGGGCGTCCGGGTTCGTCGTGGGGAGCACGCCGTGGCCCAGGTTGAAGATGTGGCCCTCCAGGCCGGAGGCGGCGCGCAGGACCTCGTCGGTCTGGGCCTCCACGGCCTCGCGCGGGGCGAACAGGACGGCGGGGTCGAGGTTGCCCTGGAGCGCCTTGCCGGGGCCGACGCGGCGGGCGGCCTCGTCGAGGGGGACGCGCCAGTCGACGCCGACCACGTCCGCTCCGGCCTCGCCCATGAGCCCGAGCAGCTCGCCCGTACCGACGCCGAAGTGGATGCGCGGCACGCCGTACGAGGCGACCGCGTCGAAGACCTTCGCGGACGCGGGCATGACGGAGCGGCGGTAGTCGGCGGGGGCGAGGGCGCCGACCCAGGAGTCGAAGAGCTGCACGGCGGAGGCGCCGGCCTCGATCTGGACCTTGAGGAACGCGGCGGTGATGTCCGCGAGCCGGTCGAGCAGGTCGGCCCACAGCTCGGGGTCGCCGTACATGAGGGCCTTGGTGTTCTCGTGGTTGCGGGACGGGCCGCCCTCGACGAGGTAGCTCGCGAGGGTGAAGGGGGCGCCCGCGAAACCGATGAGCGGGGTCGTGCCGAGCTCGCCGGTGAGCATGCCGATGGCCTCGGTGACGTACGCGACGTCGTCCGGGGTGAGGTCGCGCAGCCGCCGCAGGTCCTCGCGGCGGCGGATCGGCTCGGCGACGACGGGGCCGACGCCCGGCTTGATGTCGAGGTCGACACCGATCGCCTTGAGCGGGACGACGATGTCGCTGAAGTAGATCGCCGCGTCGACCTTGTGGCGGCGCACCGGCTGCAGCGTGATCTCGGTGACCAGGTCGGGCCGCATGCAGGACTCCAGCATCGGGATGCCTTCGCGGACCTTCAGGTACTCGGGGAGCGAGCGGCCCGCCTGGCGCATGAACCAGACCGGCGTGTGCGGCACCGGTTCGCGCCGGCACGCCTTGAGGAAGGCGGAGTCGTACGTCTGCGTCGGGTGGCCCGAGGGGCGGGTGCTGTCACTCACGCCGTGAATCTTCGCATGTGCGGCGGAGGGGTACGGGGGTCGGCTCACACACGGCGGCACGGCGCGGGCGCGCTGTGGTGCGCGCTGCGGGTGTGCGCTGCGGCGGCTCCCGTGGGGTGTCCCTCCCTGCGCGCGGCGGTCGTTGCGCCTACTCTTCCCCGCATGGCTGCGGCTCAGGAACAGTTTTCCAACACTTCGGGCGGTAACGAGGGCATGGGCGGCAGGGAGGGCGGTCCCGTGCCGCACGCTTTCCGGCTTGCGGTGGACGCGCTGCGGGCGGCGCGCCCGCGCCCGGAGGTCGAGCTGGAGCCGGCCCGGCCGCCCCAGCGGCTCGCGCCGTACGCGTACGCGGTGGAGGCGGCGGCCGTCGAGGACGGCGACGATCTGGCGGACGGCCGGCTGGTGCTGCTGCACGACCCGGCGGGGCACGAGGCGTGGCAGGGCACGTTCCGGCTGGTGACGCTGGTGCGGGCGGAGCTGGAGCCGGAGATGGCGGCGGACCCGCTGCTGCCGGAGGTGTGCTGGTCGTGGCTGACCGGGGCGCTGGAGGCGCGCGGGCTCTCGTTCGACGCGGCGAGCGGGACGGTCACGCGGGCGGGGTCGTACTACTTCGGGGGGCTCGCGGAGCGCCGTCCGGCGACGCAGATCGAGATCCGCGCGTCGTGGACGCCGCGCGAGGACCGGGGCGGGGTGCCGGACACGGCGGCGCATCTGGCGGCGTGGGGGGATCTGCTGTGCCAGGTGGCGGGGCTTCCGCCGTCGGGGCCCGGGCCGCTCGATCGCGGCGCGGGGGTGGTGTCGCTGCCGCAGCGGCGCGGCCCGCACCATCCGTGACTTCTGCCTCGTCCGTCTCATCTGCCTCAGCGGCACCCGAGCCGGTGTCCGGACACCCCCGGTCGGAGTACACGGGGCAGTTCGCTCGTAGGATGATCGATCACGCGTCCGAATTGCCCCAATTGTTACTCACCAAATCGTGATCTTCCTCTAAAGGCCGACGGGATTGCTGCCGAAGAGGTCTGTGACCCTATCTGCACGGTTCGCCCCGGCTGCTTCCCCGAGCCGGCAGTGTCCCGCACCTTCCCAGGAGGCCTGGTGTCCGTTCTCCTCGAGCAGCCCGCAAGCCTGGTCGCCTACCGCCCGAACAAGCCGACGGCCATGGTCGTCGTGGCCGACCCGCGCGTCCGCTCCACCGTGACCCGCCACCTGTGGGCGCTCGGAGTGCGTGACGTCATCGAGGCGTCGTCCATCGCGGAGGCCCGTCCCCGTATCGGCAACCCGCGCGACATCTGTGTCGCCGACGTCCACCTCCCCGACGGCTCCGGTCTCACGCTGCTGTCCGAGACCCGCGCCGCCGGCTGGCCCAACGGTCTTGCCCTGTCCGCGGCCGACGACATCGGCGCCGTGCGCAACGCGCTCGCGGGCGGCGTCAAGGGCTATGTCGTCACCGGCACCCGTACGAACATCGGGCACCCGACCCGCCCGGGCGCCGCGCCCATCGGCTCCGCCGCCGCACGTCTCCACCGCCGCCCCCCGGGTGCCCCGAGCCACCCGGGCGGCTACCGCGAGCTGTCCGGCCGCGAGGTCGAGGTCCTCCGGCTGGTGGCGGAGGGCCAGTCGAACAAGGCCATCGGCGTCTCGATGGGCCTGTCGGCGCTCACCGTGAAGTCCCACCTCGCCCGGATCGCCCGCAAGCTGGGCACCGGCGACCGGGCCGGCATGGTCGCGGTCGCGCTCCGTACCGGCATCATCCACTGACCGTCCCCCCTCCCGTACGCGCCCGTCGACGGAACGTTCCGTCGACGGGCGCCTTCCGTTCACGGATACCCTTGACAGGTGACCGACGCCCAAGACACCGCAGCAGACACACCACTGCGAACCACCGGGGGCGGCCCTCCGGACGACGGCGTCGCAGCCGACGGGGCCCCGCCCCAGGAGCCGACCCCGGAACCGATCCCCTTGCTGGAGCCCCGCGAGGGCATCCCGCCCGTGGTCGCCGACCCCGAGGCCCTGGCCCGGGTGATCGAGGCCTTCGAGGCCGGCACCGGCCCGGTCGCCGTCGACGCCGAGCGGGCGTCCGGCTACCGCTACGGACAGCGCGCCTACCTGGTCCAGCTGCGCCGTGAGGGCGCGGGCACGGCGCTGGTCGACCCGGTCGGCTGCCCGGACCTGTCCGGCCTCGGCGCGGCGCTCGACGGCACCGAGTGGATCCTTCACGCCGCCACCCAGGACCTGCCGTGCCTCCGCGAGATAGGCATGATCCCCGGCCGGCTGTTCGACACGGAGCTGGCCGGACGGCTCGCGGGCTTCCCGCGGGTCGGCCTCGGCGCCATGGTCGAGTCCGTACTCGGATACGTCCTGGAGAAGGGCCACTCTGCCGTGGACTGGTCCACGCGCCCGCTGCCCGAACCCTGGCTCCGGTACGCCGCGCTGGACGTCGAGCTGCTCGTCGACCTGCGGGACGCACTGGAGAAGGAGCTGGACCGGCAGGGCAAGCTGGAGTGGGCCCACCAGGAGTTCGACGCCATCGCGTCCGCGCCGCCCCCGCCCCCGCGCCAGGACCCCTGGCGCCGTACGTCCGGGATGCACAAGGTGCGGCGACGCCGCCAGATGGCCGTCGTACGGGAGCTGTGGACCGCCCGTGACCGGATCGCGCAGCGGCGTGACGTGTCGCCCGGCAAGGTGCTGAGCGACGCCGCGATCATCGAGGCCGCGCTCGCCCTGCCGCCGAACGCGCAGGTGCTGTCCGGGCTGCCCGGTTTCGGCGCCCGCATGGGGCGCCGCCAGCTGGAGCAGTGGCAGGCGGCCGTCGACCGGGCGAAGGCGCTGCCGGACACGCAGCTGCCGCAGCCCGGCCAGCCCCTGACGGGCCCGCCTCCGCCGCGCGCGTGGGCGGACAAGGACCCGGTGGCGGCGGCCCGGCTGTCGGCGGCCCGCGCGGCGGTGTCGTCGCTCGCCGAGGCGCTGAACCTGCCGCAGGAGAACCTGATCACGCCCGACACGGTCCGCCGCGTCTGCTGGGAGCCCCCGGCGGACCCGACGCCCGAGTCGGTCGGCGCGGCCCTCGCCGGCTACGGCGCACGGCCGTGGCAGATCGAACAGGTCACCCCGGACCTGGTGAAGGCCCTGCGCATCACCACGGCCTGATCCACCCGTGCACCTGAGGGGCGCCCCCGTCCGTACGTGGCCGGGGGCGCCCCTCGGCACGTCAGCGCGTCGTACCGGCCGGCACACGTGCGCCCGCCCTGTCCGGGACGGCCGGCAGCGGGTACGGAGTGTGACGTTCAACGCTCCGGGCGGGGGGACTGTGCAGCCTGGTTACCCGTAAGTAGCATGGGGGGAGCAAGCGCACGCTTAGCCGCGTGCCGCAGCAGTGCAGTGCCATCCCGCACCCTGGAGGAGAGCCATCGTGCCTCGTACCGTCAGGGACGTCGTCTTCGTCGACGGCGTCCGCACCCCGTTCGGCAAGGCGGGCCCGAAGGGCATCTACCACGAGACCCGCGCCGACGATCTCGTCGTGAAGGCCATCCGGGAGCTGCTGCGCCGCAACCCGGCCCTCGACCCGGCGAAGATCGACGAGGTCGCCATCGCCGCGACCACGCAGATCGGCGACCAGGGCCTGACCATCGGCCGGACCGCCGGCATCCTCGCGGGCCTGCCGCAGTCCGTGCCCGGCTACTCCATCGACCGTATGTGCGCGGGCGCGCTGACCGCGGTCACCACGACCGCCGGTTCGATCGCCTTCGGCGCGTACGACGCGGTGATCGCCGGCGGCGTGGAGCACATGGGCCGCCACCCGATGGGCGAGGGCGTCGACCCGAACCCGCGGTTCGTGTCCGAGAAGCTGGTCGACGAGTCGGCCCTGTTCATGGGCATGACGGCGGAGAACCTGCACGACCGCTACCCGCAGATCACCAAGCTGCGCGCCGACGAGTACGCCGTGCGCTCGCAGGAGAAGGCCGCCAAGGCCTACGCCGACGGCAAGATCCAGCAGGACCTGGTGCCGATCTCGGTGCGCCGCACCGCTGCAGTCGATAGCGGCTCCGCCGCGGGGTCGGCCGGTGAGACGGGCTGGGGCCTGGTCACCGCCGACGAGCCGATGCGCCCGGGCACCACGCTGGAGAACCTGGCCGGCCTGAAGACGCCGTTCCGCGTCCACGGCCGCGTCACCGCCGGTAACGCCGCGGGCCTCAACGACGGCGCCACCGCGTCGATCATCGCGTCCGAGGACTTCGCCCGCGAGAACGGCCTGCCGGTCAAGATGCGCCTCGTCTCGTACGCCTTCGCGGGCGTCGAGCCGGAGGTCATGGGCTACGGCCCGATCCCGGCCACCGAGAAGGCCCTCGCCCAGGCGGGCCTGACCATCGGCGACATCGGCCTGTTCGAGATCAACGAGGCGTTCGCCGTCCAGGTCCTCGCCTTCCTCGACCACTACGGCATCGCCGACGACGACGCGCGCGTCAACCAGTACGGCGGCGCGATCGCCTACGGTCACCCGCTGGCCTCCTCCGGTGTCCGTCTGATGACCCAGCTGGCCCGCCAGTTCGAGGAGCAGCCGGAGGTCCGCTACGGCCTCACCACCATGTGCGTCGGCTTCGGCATGGGCGCCACGGTCATCTGGGAGAACCCGAACCACAAGGACGCCGGAGGCAGCAAGTGAGCACCACCGCTGAGCTTTTGAAGGGTGCGGCCGAGCTGTTCCCCGACGAGGTCGTCACGCAGGCGCACGTACGCCACTTCGACCTGCCGTTCGGCGCGGGCAGGTTCGCGCTGATCACGCTGGACAACGGCTTCGACCACACCAAGCCGACCACCTTCGGGCCGCAGTCGCTCGCCAACCTGAACGCGGCGATCGACCAGGTCGAGAAGGAGGCCGCCGAGGGCTCCATCGCCGGTGTCGGCCTCACCGGCAAGCCGTTCATCTTCGCGGTCGGCGCCGACCTCAAGGGCGTCGAGCTGCTGAAGCGCCACGAGGACGCGCTGGCCATCGGCAAGGGCGGCCACGACGTCTTCAAGCGTCTCTCCGCGCTGGCCGTGCCCACCTTCGCGTACTACAACGGCGCGGCGATGGGCGGCGGCGTCGAGGCCGGTCTGCACTGCACCTACCGCACCGTGTCGAAGGCCGTGCCGGCCTTCTCGCTGCCCGAGGTGTTCCTGGGCCTGGTCCCGGGCTGGGGCGGCTGCACGATCCTGCCGAACCTGATCGGCGCCGACCGCGCGGTCTCGGTGATCATCGAGAACTCGCTCAACCAGAACAAGCAGCTCAAGGGCAAGCAGGTCTTCGAGCTCGGTATCGCCGACGCGATCTTCGAGGGCGCGGACTTCCTGGAGCAGTCGCTGCTGTGGACCGCGCAGGTCCTCAAGGGCGACATCACCGTCGAGCGTCCCGAGGTGGACCGCGGTGAGGCGTGGGACGCCGCCGTGGCCCGCGGCCGGTTCATCGCGGACGGCAAGGTGCACGGCGCCGCCCCGGCCGCCTACCGGGCCCTCGACATCATCGAGGCCGCCAAGGACGGCGACCTGCAGAAGGGCTTCGACGCCGAGGACCAGGCCCTCGCGGACCTGATCATGGGTGGCGAGCTGCGCTCCGGCATCTACGCCTTCAACCTGGTGCAGAAGCGCGCCAAGCGCCCCGCCGGTGCCCCGGACAAGAACCTGGCCCGCCCGGTCACCAAGGTCGGTGTCGTCGGCGCCGGTCTGATGGCCTCGCAGCTGGCGCTGCTGTTCCTGCGCCGCCTGGAGGTCCCGGTCGTCCTCACGGACATCGACCAGGAGCGCGTCGACAAGGGTGTGGGCTACGTCCACGCCGAGATCGACAAGCTGCTCGGCAAGGGCCGGATCAACCAGGACAAGGCCAACCGCCTCAAGGCGCTGGTCACCGGTGTCCTGGACAAGGCCGAGGGCTTCGCGGACGCGGACTTCATCATCGAGGCCGTGTTCGAGGAGATGTCGGTCAAGCAGAAGGTGTTCGCGGAGGTCGAGGCCGTCGCCCCGGCGCACGCGATCCTCGCGACCAACACCTCGTCGCTGTCGGTCACCGAGATGGCGTCGAAGCTTCAGCACCCGGAGCGGGTCGTCGGCTTCCACTTCTTCAACCCGGTCGCGATCCTCCCGCTCCTGGAGATCGTCCGCGGCGAGCAGACGGACGACGCGTCCCTCGCCACCGCCTTCGGTGTCGCGAAGAAGCTGAAGAAGACCGCGGTGCTGGTGAAGGACGCCCCGGCGTTCGTCGTCAACCGCATCCTGACGCGCTTCATGGGCGAGATCCAGAACGTCATCGACGAGGGCACCCCGGTCGAGACGGCCGAGAAGGCCGTCGAGCCGCTGGGCCTGCCGATGTCGCCGCTGGTCCTCCTTGAGCTGGTCGGCCCGGCCATCGGTCTGCACGTGTCGGAGACCCTGAACCGCTCCTTCCCGGACCGCTTCAAGGTGTCCCCGAACCTCAAGGCGGTCGTCGAGGCCGGCAAGCGCGGCTTCTACGTCTACGACAGCGGCAAGCCGGAGCTGGACCCGGAGGTCGCCGCGCTGCTGAAGCAGGGCGACACCGTCCTCACCGAGGAGCAGGTCCGCGCCCGCGTCCTGGACGCGGTGGCGCAGGAGATCGGCCTGATGCTGGACGAGGGCGTCGTGGCGGAGGCACAGGACATCGACCTGTGCCTGATCACCGGCGCCGGCTGGCCCTTCCACCTGGGCGGCATCACGCCGTACCTGGACCGCGAGGGCGTGTCGGAGCGCGTGAACGGCAAGCCGTTCCTGCAGCCGGGCGTCGCGAGCGTGCCCGCGTAGCGGCTGCTGCATACGGCGACGGGCCGTACGGGATGTCCTCCCGTACGGCCCGTCGGCCGTTTCGGGGGGCTCCTCAGTCCTCGGCGAGAGCGTCCAGGATCTGTTGGCCGTACTTGGCCAGTTTGTTCTCGCCCACGCCGCTGATGCCGCCCAGCTCGGCGAGGGTCGCGGGCGGGGCCGCGGCGATCTCGCGCAGGGTCGCGTCGTGGAAGATGACGTACGCCGGGACGCCCTGCTCCTTGGCCGTCGCGGCCCGCCAGGCGCGCAGCCGCTCGAAGACCGGCAGGGCACCCTCGGGCAGGTCCACGGGGGCGGCCTTCTTCTTCCCCGAACCGCTCTTGGACGCCCGGGCGGGCTTCTCCGGCTCGGTGCGCAGCAGCACCTGGCGACGGCCGCCGAGCACCTCGGCCGACTCGTCGGTGAGAAACAGGGTGTTGTACTCGCCCTGGACGGAGAGCAGCCCCTGCGCCAGCAACTGGCGGGCCACGCCCCGCCACTGGGCCTCCGTCAGGTCCGTGCCGATCCCGAAGACGCTCAGCGCGTCGTGGTCGAAGCGGAGGACCTTGGGGGTCTTGCGGCCGAGGAGGATGTCGACGATCTGCCCCACGCCGAACGACTGGTTGCGCTCCCGCTTGAGCCGGACGACGGTCGACAGGAACTTCTGGGCGGCGATCGTGCCGTCCCACGACTTCGGCGGGGTCAGGCACGTGTCGCAGTTGCCGCAGGGGGCGCTGTCCTGCCCGAAGTAGGCGAGGAGCTGGACGCGCCGGCATTCGACGGTCTCGCACAGGGCCAGCATGGCGTCGAGGTGCGCGGCGAGCCGGCGGCGGTGGTCCTCGTCGCCCTCGCTCGTGTCGATCATGCGGCGCTGCTGCACGACGTCGTTCAGCCCGTACGCCAGCCACGCCGTCGACGGCAGTCCGTCACGGCCGGCGCGGCCGGTCTCCTGGTAGTAGCCCTCGACGGACTTCGGCAGGTCGAGGTGGGCGACGAACCGGACGTCCGGCTTGTCGATGCCCATGCCGAACGCGATGGTCGCGACGACCACCAGGCCGTCCTCGCGGAGGAACCGCGCCTGGTTCTCGGCGCGCGTGCGGGCGTCGAGGCCGGCGTGGTACGGCACGGCTTCGATGCCGTTCTCGACGAGGAACGCCGCCGTCTTCTCGACGGATGCCCGGGACAGGCAGTACACGATGCCCGCGTCGCCCTCGTGCTCGTCCTTCAGGAGGGCGAGGAGCTGCTTCTTCGGCTCGTTCTTGGGCGCGATGCGGTACTGGATGTTGGGCCGGTCGAAGCTCGCGACGAAGTGGCGGGCGTCCTGGAGGTTCAGCCGGGCGGCGATCTCCGCGTGCGTGGCCCGCGTGGCGGTCGCCGTGAGGGCGATCCGGGGCACGTCGGGCCAGCGCTCGTGGAGCTGGGACAGCTGGAGGTAGTCCGGCCGGAAGTCGTGGCCCCATTGGGCGACGCAGTGCGCCTCGTCGATCGCGAACAGCGAGATCGTGCCGCGCTCCAGGAGCCGCAGCGTCGACTCCACGCGCAGCCGCTCGGGCGCGAGGTAGAGCAGGTCGAGCTCCCCCGCCGCGAACTCGGCCTCCACGAGCCGGCGCTCGTCGAGATCCTGCGTCGAGTTGAGGAACCCGGCCCGCACGCCGAGCGCCCGCAGGGCGTCGACCTGGTCCTGCATGAGCGCGATGAGGGGCGAGACGACCACGCCGACGCCTGGGCGTACGAGCGCGGGGATCTGGTAGCAGAGCGACTTGCCGCCACCGGTCGGCATCAGGACGAGCGCGTCACCGCCGCCTATGACCTGCTCGATGATCTCCCGCTGCTGCCCGCGGAACGAGTCGTAGCCGAAGACCCGGCCCAGGACCTCCAGGGCGCGGTCGGCGTCGGATGCATCGGGTGCATGCGGTGGCGAAGTCATTCGGCAATAGTACGAGCGCCCGCGCGACCCACCGCCGGTCTGTGGATAACCTGACGGCCATGACGTCCCCCCTGCTGATCGTCGACGCCGCGAACGTCGTCGGCTCGGTGCCGGACGGCTGGTGGCGCGACCGCCGGGCCGCCGCCGAGCGCCTGCGCGACCACCTCGCCCCGTACGCAGCGGCCGGCGTGCCCGGGGTGCTGGCGGGTCCCGTCGACATCGTCCTGGTGGTCGAGGGGCAGGCGCGGGGTGTGGAGCCCGTCGAGGGCGTACGGGTGGTGTCCGCGCCCGGCAGCGGCGACGACACGATCACGGAGCTGGCCCGGGAGGCGGCGGCCGCGGACCGCCGCTGCGTGGTCGTGACGGCCGACCGCGAGCTGCGCCGCCGCGTCACCGCCCACGGCGCGGACTGCGCGGGCCCCCGCACGGTACGCTCCGTCTAGGCCGAGCCAGACCTGGGGGCTCCGCCCCCAGACCCCCGTATCACGCCTGAACGGCGTTCGTCCTCAATCGCCGGACGGGCTCACATCGAGCCCCTCCGGCGATTGAGGAGCGGGGGTTCGGGGGCAGAGCCCCCGAATCAGGAAATCAGTCCCGGACCGGCTCCACGGTGGAGGCGTCCTCGTCCTCGTAGCGGCCGTCCAGCTTGGCGACGAGGCCCGTGACCTGGCGGGCGATGTCCGGGGCCGTCAGGCCGATCTCCGCGAGGACCTCCTTGCGGGACGCGTGGTCCAGGAACCGCGGCGGGATGCCGAAGTCGCGCAGCGGTACGTCGACGCCCGCGTCGCGCAGGGCCTGGGCGACGGCGGAGCCGACGCCGCCGACGCGGCCGTTGTCCTCGACGGTGACGACGACGCGGTGCCGCTCGGCGAGCGGTGCCATGGCCTCGTCGACGGGCTTGACCCAGCGCGGGTCGACGACCGTCGTGGAGATGCCCTGCTTGTCGAGCAGGTCCGCGATCTCCAGGCACATGGGCGCGAGGGCGCCGACCGAGACGAGGAGGACGTCCGGAGTGTCGGTGCCCGGCTCGCGCAGCACGTCCATGCCGCCGACGCGGCGTACGGCCTCGACGGCGGGGCCGACGGCGCCCTTGGAGTAGCGCACGACGGTCGGGGCGTCCTCGACCGCGACGGCCTCGCGGAGCTGGGCGCGGACCTGGTCGGCGTCGCGGGGCGCGGCGATCCGCAGGCCGGGTACGACCTGGAGGATCGACATGTCCCACATGCCGTTGTGCGAGGCGCCGTCGGTTCCGGTGACGCCGGCCCGGTCCAGGACGAAGGTCACCCCGCAGTTGTGCAGGGCGACGTCCATCAGGACCTGGTCGAAGGCCCGGTTGAGGAACGTGGCGTAGACGGCGACGACCGGGTGAAGGCCGCCGGTGGCGAGGCCGGCCGCCGACACGGCGGCGTGCTGCTCGGCGATGCCGACGTCGTACACGCGGTCCGGGAAGACCTTGGCGAACTTGTCGAGGCCGACGGGCTGGAGCATGGCCGCCGTGATGGCGACGATGTCCTCGCGCTCCTTGCCGAGTTCGACCATCTCGTCGGCGAAGACGGACGTCCAGTCGGCGCCGGAGGAGGCGATGGGCAGGCCGGTGTCGGGGTGGATCTTGCCGACGGCGTGGAAGCGGTCGGCCTCGTCCTGGAGGGCGGGCTGATAGCCGCGGCCCTTCTCGGTGAGGCAGTGCACGATGACCGGGCCGTTGAACCGCTTGGCGCGCTGCAGCGCCGACTCGACGGCGGCGAGGTCGTGGCCGTCGATGGGGCCGACGTACTTCAGGCCGAGGTCCTCGAAGAGGCCCTGCGGGGCGATGAAGTCCTTCAGGCCCTTCTTGGCGCCGTGGAGCGTCTCGTAGAGCGGTTTCCCGACGACCGGGGTGCGGTCGAGGATGTCCTTGGTGCGGGCCAGGAACCGCTCGTAGCCGTCGGTGGTGCGCAGGGTCGCCAGATGGTTGGCGAGACCGCCGATGGTGGGGGCGTAGGAGCGCTCGTTGTCGTTGACGACGATGACGAGCGGGCGGTCCTTGGCGTCCGCGATGTTGTTGAGCGCCTCCCAGGCCATGCCGCCGGTGAGGGCCCCGTCGCCGATGACGGCGACGACGTGGTCGTCCCTGCCGAGGATCTCGTTGGCCTTGGCGAGGCCGTCGGCCCAGCCCAGGACGGTGGAGGCGTGCGAGTTCTCGATGACGTCGTGCTCGGACTCGGCACGGGCCGGGTAGCCGGACAGGCCGCCCTTCATCTTCAGCTTGGAGAAGTCCTGCCGGCCGGTGAGCAGCTTGTGCACGTACGACTGGTGGCCCGTGTCCCAGAGGATCCTGTCCCGCGGGGACTCGAAGACGCGGTGCAGGGCGATGGTCAGCTCGACCACGCCGAGGTTGGGGCCGAGGTGCCCGCCGGTCTTGGAAACCGCGTCCACGAGGAACGTGCGGATCTCCGAGGCCAGCTGGTCCAGCTGCTCCGGGGAGAGCCGGTCGAGATCGCGCGGTCCCCTGATACGGGTCAGCAATGCCACCCGTGCCTCCTTGCGTGTTGGGCTGGTCGAGGTTGAGCCGGTCGAGCGTGCCGATCCGCCGAGTCTAATGTTCCGTCCCGGACTGTGGACATCGGGCCGTGCCTGGTGGATCACACCGATGATCACACTGACGGGCGACACGGAGTACGCCGATGTACCCACGCGGCACGCCGCCGTGCCCGCGCTTCCGGAGACGCGGCAGTGCCCGGCGCCGGTTGCGCGGCGCCGGGCACTGAGGGGGTGATCTGGACCGCTATGCGCGGCCGGCGGTCTTCTGCGTCCTGCGGGAGACCGAGTCGATCACGACGGCGGCGAGGAGCACCGCGCCGGTGATCATGAACTGGATCTCGCTGGCCATGCCGAGCATGTTCAGGCCCTGCTGGATGGACTGGATCACGATCATGCCGAGGAGCGCCGACCAGACCTTGCCGCGGCCGCCGAAGAGGCTGGTGCCGCCGATGACGGCCGCCGCGATAACGAGCATCAGGGTGTTCCCGCCGCCGAGGCTCTTGGTGGCGCCGCCGGAGAGGCTGGCGACGAAGAGTCCGCCGAAGGCCGCGAGCAGGCCGGAGAGGCCGAACACGGTGATGCGGATCCGGTCCACGTTGATACCGGCGCGGCGGGCCGCCTCGGCGCTGCCGCCGACGGCGAAGACCTTGCGGCCGAAGGTCGTACGGCGGGCGACGAAGTCCGCGGCGACCAGGACGGCGAGGAAGAGCACCAGGGCGAGCGGCAGGCCGCGGGCGCCGGCGGGCTCGTTCAGGACGTACGCGACGGCGAAGCACAGTACGGCGACGACACCGGTGCGCAGCACGATCTCACCGGCCGGGCGGGTCGGGAGGGCCGCGGCGCGGCGGCGCCTGCTGTCCAGCAGAAGCGATCCCGCGTAGGCGAGGACGGCCGCGGCGGCGAGGCCGTACGCGGCGGCCTTGTCCGCGAAGTAGTAGCCGGTCAGGTTCTCGACGAGGCTGCCGGTCGGGGTGTTGATGGAGCCTTCGTTGCCCATCAGCCAGATCTGGAGGCCGCTCCAGCCGAGGAAGCCGGCGAGGGTGACGACGAAGGCGGGCACGCCGATCTTCGCGAAGAAGAAGCCGTGCAGCAGGCCGAGGCCGAGGCCGGCGAGTACGGCGATCAGGACCGCGAGCAGGTCGTTGACGCCGTTCGTGACGCTGAGGACCGCCCACACGGCGGCGCCGACGCCCGCGACGGAGCCGACCGACAGGTCGATCTCGCCGAGGATGAGGACGAAGACGATGCCGACCGCCATGATGCCGAGGCCGGAGCTGTAGACGGCGATGTTGGCGATCGAGCTCGCGGACAGGAAGTTGCTGTTCTGCGACTGGAAGACGATCGCGATGACGATGAGGCCGATGAGGACCGGCAGGGAGCCCAGCTCGCCGCCGCGGACCTTGCGGGTGAACTCGGTCCAGTAGCCCTTGAGGCCCTCCTCGCGGACGAGGAGGCGCGGGTCGACCGCGGGGACGGGGGCGGCCGACGGGGCGGTGCCGTTGCCGTTGCCGGCGTGGGCGCCGCGGCGCCGGGGGGTCTTGGTGAGGTCGCTCACTGCGCGTCCCCCTTCGTGGCCGTGCGGGCCTGGCGGCGCGTGACGGCGTTGTCCGTGGCGCCGGTGATGGCGGCGATGATCTCTTCGTGCGAGGTGTCCTTGACGCTGAAGACACCGTTGTTGCGGCCGAGGCGCAGGATGGCGGCGCGGTCGGCGACGGCCCGGACGTCGGCCATGTTGTGGGTGATGAGGATGACGCCGTGGCCGTTCTCGCGGAGCCGCTCGACGAGGTCGAGGACCTGCGCGGTCTGCTCGACGCCGAGGGCGGCGGTCGGCTCGTCCAGGATGACGATCCTGGGGTCGCCGATGAGGGCGCGGGCGATGGCCACGACCTGGCGCTGGCCGCCGGAGAGCGAGGCGACCGGGATGCGGACGCTGGGAATGCGGATGGAGAGCGTGTCGAGGAGCTCCTTGGCGCGCTTCTCCATCGCGATCTCGTCGAGGACGGAGGCGCGGCGCAGCTCGGTGCCGAGGAAGAGGTTGGCGACGACGTCGAGGTTGTCGCAGAGCGCCAGGTCCTGGTAGACGGTCGCGATGCCGAGGTCCTGGGCTTCGTTGGGCCGGGTGACCCGGACCGGGCGGCCCTCCCACTCGATGGTGCCTTCGTCGATCGGGTGGACACCCGAGATCGTCTTGACGAGGGTCGACTTGCCGGCGCCGTTGTCGCCGAGCAGTGCGACGACCTCACCGGCGTGGATCTCCAGGTCTACGTCGGTGAGCGCCTGGACGGCGCCGAACCGCTTGGAGACTCCGCGCAACGCCAGCACGGGCGTAGCGGACACGTGAATCATCTCCTTCACCCGCCGGTCGGGCGGGGATGGTGGTGCGTTTGGAGCACAGGGGTGCGAGGGGAGTCCGGTGCCCGCCCCGTCGCTGCGGGGCGTGAAGCGGGGCGGGCGCCGGACCGGTTGCAGGGGCCCGGGTCGAACGGGCCTCACCTGGCGGGGCCTGGTTCGTCAGGCCCTGTGCGTGGGGGGGGTGGAGGGGGCCGGTTACTTGATACCGGCGGCCTCGCAGGCGGCCTTGTACTCGGCCGTGCAGATGTCGGCGGCCGTGTAGACCTTGTCCATGATGATCGTGTCCGCGATGTTCTCCTTGGTCACGATCTGCGCGTCGTACAGCTTCGCCGGGATGTTCTTGAACTCACCGGTCAGGCTGGTGACCTTGGCGGGCGTGAAGTGCTCCCACTTCTCGCCCTTGAGGAGGGCGACGGCGATCTCGGCGGTGGTCTCGGCCTCGGGCTTGATCTGCTTGTAGATCGTGAAGGCCTGCTCGCCCTTCAGGATGCGCTGGAGACCGGCGAGCTCGGCGTCCTGGCCGCCGACCGGGACCTTGATGCCCTGCTTGGAGAGGGCGGTGATGATGCCGCCTGCCATGCCGTCGTTGGCCGAGTAGACGCCCTGGAAGCCGTCCTTGCCGAGGGAGTCGATGGCGGCGCCCATCTTCTTGTTGGCCTCGTCCGGGGACCAGTCGGGGATGTCCTGCTCGTAGACGATCTTCCCGACCTTGCTGTCGAGGACGCTGTGGGCGCCCTTCTTGAAGAGCGGGGCGTTCGGGTCGGTCGGGGAGCCGTTGATCATGACGACGTTGGCGTCCTTGGCCTTGTCGCCCAGGGCCTTGACGAGGCCCTCGCCCTGGAGGCGGCCGATCTTCTCGTTGTCGTACGAGACGTACGCGGCGATCGGGCCCTCGGCGAGGCGGTCGTACGCGACGACCTTGACGCCCTTCTTCTCGGCCTGCTGCACCCACGACTTGGTGGCCTTGTAGTCGACCGCGTCGAGGATGATGACCTTGACGCCCTGCGTGACGAGCGCGTCGAACTGCTTCTTCTGCGTCTCGGTGTCCTGCGCGGCGTTGTTGTACTTGACCTCGCACTCCTCGCAGAGTTCCTTGATCTTCGCCTCGATGATCGGGCGGTCGAAGGTCTCGTAGCGCGTGGTCTTGTTCTCCGGAAGCAGCAGACCGATGGTCTTGCCGTCGCCGCCGTCACCGGCGGAGTCGCCGCCCGCCTGGCCGCAGGCGGCGAGGGAAACGGCCATGGACACCGCGGCCGTACCTATGACGACGCGTCGCGTCATTGCGTTCATATGAGGTTGCCTCCCTGACGAGGCCGCGACGTTGCGGCCGAGGTGGTCGTGAGTCAACTCGGCCGTCAGGCCACCGTCAAGGAGTAAATTCTTAACGAGATGACAACGGTGCCATGCGTTATCTAAGTGAACGCAGGCGTAGTGGCCTTCGGTGTGGCCTGATGCGCACCCTCAAGCAGGGTCGAATCGCCCATTTCGCTCAGTACGAGGGCGAGGGCGCCCAGCACCTCGGCGCGCCCGCCGAGGGCCCCGGGAGCAACGGACAACTGCCGGGCGGCGCTGGGGATGGCGTACCGCGACACGGACTCCCGGATGGGCGCGAGGACCAGCTCGCCGGCCTCCGCGAGGTCGCCGCCGAGGACGACCCGGCTGGGGTTGAGCAGGTTGCAGAGGTTGGCGACACCGCTGCCGATGTGCCGGCCGACGTCGGCGACGACCCGGCGGCAGCCCGGGTCGCCGTCCCGGGCGAGCCGCACGACGCGCTCCATGGTGAGGTCGGGGCCGTGGCCCGGCTGGAGGAGCGGCAGGACGTAGCGGGCGGCGGTGAAGGTCTCCAGGCAGCCGCGGTTGCCGCAGCGGCAGACGGGGCCCGACTCGTCGAGCGTGATGTGCCCGATCTCGCCCGCCGTGCCGCCGGGGCCGCGGTAGATCTGCCCGTCGATGACCAGGCCGGCGCCGACACCGCTGGCGACCTTGATGTACGCGAGGTCGCGGACGCCGCGGCCGGCGCCCCAGACCAGTTCGCCGAGTGCGCCGAGGTTGGCGTCGTTGTCGACGTACACGGGGACGCCGAGGCGGGCGGCGAGCTCCTGGCTGGGGTTGATGCCGGTCCAGCCCGGGAGGATGGACGTCGAACCGAGCGTGCCGGAGGAGACGTCGATGGGGCCCGGGACGCCGAGGCCGACGCCGATGACCTTGTCCTGGCCGATGCCGGTGGTCTCGATCAGCCGTTTGACCAGCTGCTCGGCCCGGTCGAAGCCCTCCGCGGACGAGGCGTCGACGTCGAGCGGCTCGGACTCCTCGGCGAGCACCTGGTGGGCGAGGTTGCCGACGGCGACACGCAGGTGGGTGTGGCCGAAGTCGACGCCGATGACGATGCCGGCGTCGCCGCTCAGCGAGACGCTGCGGGCCCGGCGGCCGCCCGCCGACGTCGGCGTGACCTCGACGGTGCCGCCGTCCTTCAGCTCCCGCACGATGTTGGAGACGGTGGCGGCGGACAGGCCGGTGGCCCTGGCGATCTCCGCCTGGGTGAGGGAACCGGCCATCCGTACCGCCCGTACGACCCGCTCGAGATTGGCCCGATGCAGAGATGTCTGCGACCCCGGAGTCTCCATCGACTCTCTCACTCCTGCCGTTTTCTCCAACATGTGAACTCTAAGCTGAGCCTTTTGGGTTGCCGTCCGTCAAGACCTTGAGCATCACGAAGCTCCGATGAGCGGACATATAGAGTGATGCATCCGATTTGTCGGGAATCAGATACAGAGAAACCGCCCACCGTTGGCCGAAAGGCCCGGTGGGCGGTTCACGATCCGTACTGTGCCGCTACTTCAGCGCGCCGGCCGTCAGTCCTGCCTGGACCTGCCGCTGGAAGATCCCGTACACGACGAGCACGGGCAGCATGGCGATCACCATGCCCGCCATCAGGGCGCCCCAGTCGTTCTCATAGCCGTTCTGGAGCGCGATCATCGCGAGGCCCTGCGTCAGCACGTACTTGTCCTCCTGCTGGTTCAGCACCATCGGCAGCAGGTACTGGTTCCACTGCCCCAGGAAGTTGAAGATGCCGATGCTGATGAGGCCGGGCTTGGCCATCGGCAGCATCACCTGGAAGAACGTCCGCGTGTGCGACGCCCCGTCGATCATCGCCGCCTCCGCGATCGAGGTCGGCAGCGTGCGGAAGAACGCCGTCATGAAGAAGACCGTGAACGGCAGCGAGTACGCGATGTAGACGAGGATCAGCCCGTGGTACGTGGCGAGCAGCGACGAGCCGGGGAAGTCCCGCAGCACGAAGAACAGCGGGATCACCAGCATGAAGACCGGGAAGGACATGCCGGCCACGAACAGGTAGTAGACGAGCCGGTTCCCCGGGAAGGTGAAGCGGGCCAGCACGTACGCGGCCATCGAGCCGAGCACCATCGTGCCCGTGACCGAGCCGCCCACCACGACGGCCGTGTTCAGGAAGTACCGGCCCATGTTGGCTTCGTTCCAGGCGTTCGCCCAGTTCTCCCAGTGCAGGACCGTCGGCAGTCCCCACGGGTCGCTGAGGATGCCGTTGCTGTCCTTGAACGAGCTCCACAGCACCCACAGCAGCGGGACGCCCACCATCAGCGCCCACAGCACGAGGATGCCGTGCGAGAAGACGTTGAGCACCCCGCCCTCGGTGGAGCGCCCCCCGCCCGGTCCGCCCGCGCCGGCGGCGGCCGCGCCGCTCCCCCGACCCCGGCTGCGACCCCGGCCCCGGCCCTCGGACGGCCCTGCGCCCGGGCCGTCGGGGGCGCCTCCGTCGACCTTCTGGATCTCTTCGGTGGTCATCGGCGGCCGCCCCCTAGTACTCGATCCGCTCACGGCGCGCGAAGCGCAGCGTGAGCACGGCGAAGGTCATCGTCACGACGAGCATCGCGACGCCCATCGCGGCGGCGTACCCGTACTTGCTCTCCACAAAGGCCGTCTGGTACAGCCGCAGCGGCATGACGTCGGTGGCGCCGTCGGGGCCGCCCATGTTCACCGACATGATCTGCACCAGGGCGAAGGCGTCGAGGGCGATGATGCCCATGTACACCCACCCGGTCTGCACGGTGTCCCAGAGGAGCGGCAGCGTGATCCGGAAGAAGGTGTGGAACCGGTTGGCGCCGTCGAGCAGGGCCGCCTCGTAGATGTCACGCGGCACGGACGCCATCGCCGCCGAGAACAGCACCACGAAGAAGCCGACATGGCCCCAGACCATGACCGCGCTGATGCACCACAGGGCGAGGCTCTTCTCGCCCAGCCAGGCGTTCTGCAGCCCGTCCAGGCCGAGTGCGCCGAGCAGGGCGTTCAGCATGCCGTCGTCCGGGTCCGGGTTGTAGATGTTGAACCAGATGACGGCGATGATCGTGATGGAGATGACCTGCGGGAAGAAGAAGACGAACTTGTAGAACTTCGAGCCCGCGACGCCGGTCACCACCTCGTTCCTGCGGCGTTTCCCGCCCACGTTGAGCATGAAGGCGAAGAACAGCCCGAGGCCGAGCGTGACGACCGGGACCAGCGCCAGCATGTAGACGTTGTGGCGCAGGGCGTTCCAGAAGTCGTCGCTGTCCCAGAGCCGTACGAAGTTGTCGAAGCCCACGAACCGCGCGGCGCCGACGAGTCCGGACCAGTCCGTCATCGAGATCTGGAACGCCTGCACGAAGGGTGAGATGACGAAGATGCCGTAGACGAGCAGAGGCGGGGCCAGGAAGCCCACGATGAATCGGTACTTGCCGTGTTGCACGGGTGCTCCCCGGCCCTTCCCCTCAGGCGGTGCGCTTGAACTTGGTGATGGAGCTGTCCTTGGCGACCTTGTCGGCCTCCTCCTGGGTCCTGCGGATCCAGTCGGCGGCCTTCATCTCACCGACGAGGAGCTGGCCGGTGAAGCCGCCGATCTTCTGGTCGGTGAGCGTGGGGTACCACTCCTGGAGCTGAAGGCTGATCAGATGGTCGCCGGCGTCCTTGAAGACCTTGCTCGCTGACGACAGGCCCGGTGAGAGCGTCATGCCCTCGGTGGCGTCCATGACGCAGGTCAGCGACTTCACCTTGGTGGCGAAGTTCTGCGCGTGCTTCTTGGAGAGCATGATGCGCAGCAGCTCCATGCCGCCCACCGGGTTCTTGCCCTTGGCGGCGACGATGTACGGCTCACTGGGCTCGGCGCGCAGGGTGCCGTGCGGCATCTTGTCGGCAGCGCCGTCGAAGAGCGCGCCGACGGACATGGCGAAGTCGTCGGGTGTGGTGGGCGCGGACTCGTTCTCGACCCAGGAGCCGTTCGGGATGAAGACGGCCTTGCCCTTGTTCCAGGCGGTCTGCGACTGGATGTGCGTCATGCCCTGGCTGCCCGCGAGGAAGTAGCCCTTGGCGGCGAGCTCCTCGTAGTGCTCGACGACCTCGCGGACGGCGTCGTTCGACGTCCAGGCCTTGGGCTCCAGGTTGTCGATGGCGATCCACTTCTCCATACCGCCGATCTTGGCGATCTGGGCGAAGAGGTTGAAGTGCACGTAGTACGGATACTTCCCCGGGTACGTCCAGGGCGCGATGCCGGTCTTCTTGATCTCGCCGCAGAGCGTGACCATCTCGGCGAGCGTTTTCGGATAGGCCCAGCCTCGGGACGCGAGGAGTTTCTGCGAGTACCAGGTGCCGTAGATGGTGAACGCGTAGTACAGCACGTCGAAGGTGTCGCCGTGCATGCCCTTCTCGACGGTGCTCGGGTGAATCGTGTCCCGTACCTTCTTGGCCGGATCGTCCATGGACGGGGCGTCGAGGAGGGCGGTCAGGTCCTGGAGCTGGCCCTGTGTGGACAGCCGGTTCATGTCGAGGTGGTCGGCGCCGGAGTTGTCGATGACGTCGGGCGGGTTGCCGCCGGCGAACCGGGGGGTGAGCTTGGGGCCGACCTGCTGGGTGCCGGTGTGCTTGACGTCGGCCTTGTAGACGGCCTTGTAGTCGGCTTCGGCGTCCTTGGCGTACTGGTCGCCGAGGCCGCCCTTGAAGATGAACGCCTCCAGCGGGGCGCCCTCCTTGACGCCGAGGGGGTTCTTGTCGGTCTTCTCGCCGGCCGGTGCGGGGTTCTGCTCGCTGCTGCCGCCGCCACCGGTGGCGCAGGCCGAGAGGAAGCCGAGCGCCGGAACGGTGACGAGGCCGAGCGCCGCCGACCGCTTGATCAGATCGCGACGGCCGGGCGCCTGCCGGTCGCCGCGCGCGTCATGGGCGGAACGGGTGGGGTCACCGGTGGAACCGGTCGGGTCACCGGTGGAACCGGTGGGGGCGGAGGTGGATCCCATGCTCAAGTCCTCGCCTTCTCCAGGACTCAGGCGGTGTGCCGGTCGCCCGTACTGCTCGCCTGCGGCGAAGGGCCCCGCCACCGCGGTCTTTGCGGCTGGGTCGTACTGAGTCGTGCGGGTCGTGCCGGGGTCGCGCACCGCGCGGCCGGCCGGGGCCGCCGCGTGACGCCGACAGGTATAGTCCACTTCTGGTCAGAGGGGCAAGATCGAAAACAGTATTCGGCAGGAGTCTTTCCCTACTTGAGACCTCGGGGAAATGCCGGGACGTGCGGCGACATTCGCAGACGCTTTCTCTCACCGAAAAGGCCGAATCCCGCCTTCCCTCCACGTGCGCACTCAGGTGTCCGTCTTCGACAATTCAAGGGAGCCGGCGCGAAGGAGACCGATGGCCCGGGTGGTACTGGACGACCGTGACATCGTCTTCCGTCTGGCCTGGTGGGAGTGGCCGGCGGCGCGCCGCCGCGAGGTGCGGGTCCCGGTGTCCGCGCTGCGGGACGCGCACGTCGAGCCCGACTGGTGGCGGGCGCTGCGCGGCGAGGCCGGGCGGGGACTGTGGCTGCCGGGCCGCTGCGTGGGCGTACGGCACCTCCCGGAGGGGCGCGACTTCGTGGCCGTGCGGGCCGGACGGCCGGTGCTCTGCGTCGACCTGCGGCGCGGCGCGCCGTTCCTGCGCCTGGCCGCCTCCGTACCCGACGCCGAGGCCGCGCTGGAGACGCTGCTGCCTCTGGTGCCCCGGGACCGCCTGGACTGAACGGCGGGCCCGCGCGCGGCCACCCCGCGAAGCGGCCGCACAGAGCGCACGGAAGCGTACGGACATCCGACGCGTCGTCGTGGCGGGTGGTCCCTCGGCCACGGACGACACCCAGGGTGCCGATCATGCGTTGGGGTTGCCGTGACGCCGACTGCAGAGACGATTCTGCGCAGAGTGGCCCGAGCTCTGAGAGGCGTCGCCTACGGATGGTCGAATAAACGTGCGGAGAGTAGCGACGTGTGGAAGCGCGGTGGCGGGCCCGGGGTACCGCCTGCGTACGACAGTCGGGTGCGGGGTGTGCTGGTGGGCCGGGAGCGGGAGCTGTCGGAGCTGCACGTGCTGTTGGCGGAACACCGTCTGGTGACGGTGGCCGGCGGGGTCGGCGTGGGCAAGAGCCGGCTCGCGGCGGCCGCGGTGGCGCGGACACGGCGTGACCTGTGGCAGCGCGTGGTACGGGTGCGGTGGCGGGACAACCGCCCCGCCGGGGCCCCGCAGCTGATCGCGGCGGTGTTCCACGCCGTGACGGGTACGCCGCCGCCGAGGAAGGCCCTCCGTGCCGGCGTCGGTGAGGTGGCCGCGGAGCTGCGCTCCGGGGACACGCTGCTGTTCCTGGACGACATCGACCCCGCCCACCTGGCGTGCGTGGGTGTCGTGCAGAAGCTCCTGGAGTCGGTGCCGTCGCTGCGCGTGCTGGTCGCGGCGCGGCGGCCGCTGGGGCTCGGGGACGAACGGGTGCTGCGCCTGCGGCCGTTGGACGTGACGCGCGAGGGCGGCTGCGGCGACGGCCCGGCCCCGGCGGTCGCGCTGTTCCTCGACAGGGCGGGCATGGCCGACGACGGCTGCGACGCGCCGCCCGACGGTGTCGATCTGTGCCTGGTCGCGGACATCTGCCGCTCGCTCGACGGGCTGCCGCTGGCCATCGAGATGGCGGCGGAACAGCTGGCCCGCCACGGCATCGGCCGCCTCGCGGAGCTGCTGCGGCGCGACCAGTGCTGGCTCGCCGGCCCCCGCGCGTCCCTGCGCCGGCACCGGTCGCTGCGCAGCGCCGTCGGCGCCGCGTACGAGCTGTGCGACCGGATGGAGCGCATCGTCTGGGCGCGGAGCAGCGTCTTCGCGGGCGCGTTCGACGAGTCGGCGGCGGCCTTCGTGTGCGTGGGCGGCAGCGTCGAGCCGCAGGACGTGCCCGCCTGCCTGGCCCGGCTGGCCGCGACCGGGGTGCTGGAGCAGACCCGCGACCCCGGCGGGCCGCGCCGCCCCCGGTACCGGATGACGCGCGCCGCCCGGGACTTCGGCGCCGAGCGGCTCCGCGAGGCCGGGGAGGCCGACGTGGCCGCCGAGCGGCACACGGTGCACTGCCGGCGCGTCGCCGTCGTCGCCGAGAACCTGTGGAACAGCGGCGGTCAGCCGCAGGCCGCCGAGCTGCTCCAGGACGAGCAGGACGACCTCAGGGTGATGCTGGAGCGCGCCGTCGAGCAGCCCGGGCAGACCCAGGAGGTGCTGGAGACCGTCGTCAACCTGTGGTTCTGGTGGGTCGTGTACGGGAAGGCCGACGAGGGCCGCCGGTACCTGGGCCGACTGCTGCCGCGGGCCCCCGCCGACCGGCCGGTCACCGTGCGCGCCCTGTGGCTGGCGGCCTGGCTCGCGGCCTGCGACGACCCGCGCGCCGCCGGTGGACTGCTGCGCCGGGCGTGGCCCGCGGCCGTGCTGCTGGGCGACGACGCGGTCATCGGCCGGATCGCCCACGTCCAGGGCGTCCTGGCCCTGCACGAGGGCGACCTCGCGGCGGCCGCCCAGCACTTCGACGAGGCCGCAGGACTGATCCCGGCCCGCGCGCCGGGCGGGCCGTCACCGACCGTGAGCCTCGCGGCCCTCGCCGTGGCCCAGGCCGGTTTCGCGCCGCGCGCCGCG
>NZ_JABWDV010000337.1 GCF_013362995.1 Streptomyces sp. TRM64462
CCCCACCGCCACGGACGCCACCGAACAGTCCCAGACCCGCACCCGCTACTTCCGCGGCATGTCCGGCGACGCCGGCCGCGCCACGATCACGGTCAACGACTCGACGGGCACGGAGACGCTGGGCGAGGACGTCGCGCCGCTCCAGGGCACGGTCGCCGAGACTCTCACGTACACGAAGGCGGGCGGCGGCGTCGCGTCCCGCGAGCTGTCCTGGCCGTACGTGAAGGAGACGGCGTCCCGCGCACGCCCCGGCCTCCCGGACCTGAAGGCGTACCGCACGGCCACGGCCCGCAGTGAGTCGGTCCAGTCGATCAGCGGCGGCAGGACCCGCACCGGCCGCACCACCATGACGTACGACGACACGTACGGCCTCCCGCTCACCGCCGCGACCCTCACCCTGACGCCGAACGGCACGGGCGGCTTCACGACGGGCGACGAGAAGTGCACGACCACGTCGTACGTCCACAACACGGCCACGCACCTGATCGGTCTGCCGCAGCGCGTCCGCACCACGGTCGGCACCTGCGCGGCAGCGGGTACGGCGACCGGCACCCAGGTCATCGCGGACACCCGCACGTCGTACGACGCCCTCGCCGCCTTCGGCACGGCGCCGGTCAAGGGCCTGCCCCACCAGGTCGACACGATCGACGGCGACGGCATGTACTGGGTCACCGCGCAGCGCACGACGTACGACCTCCACGGCCGCCCCATCAAGGTCATGGACCCGCAAGGCAACTCGGCCACGGTCACCTACAGCCCTCTGACGGGCCCGGCCTTCGAGACCACCACGACGAACGCGGCCGGCCACTCCACCACCGCGGCCGTGGACCCGGCACGCGGCACGGCACTCACCGTCACGGACACCAACGGTCGCAAGACCACCAGCACGTACGACGAGCTGGGCCGCGTCACCGCGGTCTGGTCACCGTCCCGCACACAGGGCACGGACTCCGCTTCGGCGCGCTTCGAGTACCAGATCCAGGACAACAAGATCCCGGCGGTCCGGACGCGCACCCTGCGCGACAACGGCACGTACGAGGACGCGGTCGCCCTGTACGACAGCCTGCTGCGCCCGCGCCAGACGCAGACGGAGGCGTTCGGCGGCGGCCGCATCGTCACCGATACGCTCTACAACTCCAGCGGCACGGTCCGCCAGACGAACAACGCCTACCTAGCGGAGGGCGAGCCGGAGGAACTGCTGTTCTTCCCGGAGAGCGTCTTCCAGGTCCCGAACTCCACGGAGACCGCGTACGACGGCCTCGGCCGCCCGGTCCGTACGACCACGCTGTACGAGGACGTGGCGCAGCACACCACGACGGCGCGCTATGAGGGCGACTGGACGCTGACCCGCACGGGCATGTCCGTCGACGGGCTCACCCCGCTGTCGGGCAGCCGCGCGGCGAAGACGTGGACGGACGCCCTGGGCCGTACGTCCCGGATCCAGCACTACTCGGCCACGGACCTGACGACGAGCATCGACACGACGTACGCGTACGACCCGAGCGGCAAGCTCTCCCAGGTCGAGGACGCGCAGGGCAACACGTGGACGTACACGTACGACGTCCGCGGCCGCCTGATCTCGTCCACCGACCCGGACATGGGCGCGGCCTCCTTCGGCTACGACGAGCTGGACCAGCGGATCTGGTCGAAGGACGCGCAGGGCAGGATCCAGTACACGTCGTACGACGTCCTGGGCCGCCAGACGGAACTGCGCGAGGACTCGTCGACGGGCCCGCTCGTCGCGAAGTGGACGTACGACACCCTGCCGGGCGCCAAGGGCCACCCGGCGACGTCGACCCGGTACAACGACGGTGCCGCGTACACGTCGGAGATCACCGGCTACGACACGGAGTACCGCGCGACCGGCACGAAGATCACCATCCCGTCCACACCCCAGACCACGGGCCTGGCCGGCACGTACGCCTACACCTACACGTACACGCAGACAGGCAGACTCCAGTCCACGGACCTCCCGGCCACGCCGGGCGGCCTGGCGGCGGAGAAGGTCATCACGCGCTACGACGGCGAGGGCTCGCCGACGACGACGTCCGGACTGCTCTGGTACACCGCGGACACGGTGCTCAACTCCTTCGGCCAGGTCCTGCGCACCGCGTCGGGCGAGGCGCCGCGCCGCGTGTGGACGACGAACATCTACGACGAGAACACGGGTCGCATCAACCTGTCCGTCACCGACCGCCAGACGGCCAACCCGACACGGATCTCGGCGCTGACGTACGCCTACGACACGGTCGGCAACATCACGTCCATCACGGACACGCAGTCCTCCGTCCGTGTCGACCGCCAGTGCTTCGCCTACGACCCGATGGGCCGCCTGGCACACGCCTGGACGGGGAAGACGGACGGCTGCCCGAGGACATCCGGCGCACAGGGCGCGGGCCCGGAACGCACGGAGGTCTCCCCGAGCATCGACGGGGCGGGCTACTGGCACTCGTACGAGTTCGACGCGATCGGCAACCGTACGCGGATGACGGCCCATGACCTGGCCGACCCGGCGCTGGACGAAGTCCACACGTACACGTACGGCGAGGCCCCAGGGGTCCAACCGCACACGCTCACCAAGGTGGCCTCGACGGTAGGGACATCGACCACCGGGGTCACGTCCCAGTCGACGTACGCGTACGACGCGTCCGGCAACACGACGCAGCGCGTCCTGAACGGCGACACCCAGGCGCTGAACTGGGACCGCCGCAACAAGCTGACGTCGGTCGACGCGAACAACGACGGCACGCCGGACGTGAAGTACCTGTACGACGCGGGCGGCAACCGCCTGTTGGAGGACGACGGCACGACGCGCACGCTGTACCTGGGCGAGGCGGAGATCGTCGTCAACACGTCGGGCCAGGCCCTGGACGCCCGCCGCTACTACACCCACCCGGGCGCACCGACGACGGTGCGCTCGACGGGCGGCAAGACGACGGACCACAAGATCACGGTCCTTCAGGCGGACCACCACAACACGGCGACGAACGCGATCGAGCAGACGGCCGGCCAGGCCATCATCCGCCGCAAGTTCGACCCGTACGGCACCCCGCGCGGCACGGAGCCGGCCAACTGGGCCGACCGCCGCACGTTCCTCGGCACCGGCATCGACGACCCGGCCACCGGCCTCACCCACATCGGCGCCCGCGAATACGACGCATCGACCGGCCGCTTCATCTCAGCCGACCCGATCATCGAC
>NZ_JABWDV010000338.1 GCF_013362995.1 Streptomyces sp. TRM64462
GGTCCCGGGTACGGGGTGTGCTGGGGCGAAGTGCCGCGGTCGTTCCCGCCGCGCGGCTCTTGTTCCGCCGCAGCGCTGCCATCCCTCTTGAAACGTCCCTGCACTAGCGTCGCAACCTCTGGACCAGGCGTCCCTCCGCGAACGGACAGGACGGTGTCGGCGTCGTGGGGGCGTGAGTGCGCCCCATCGGTGGTCGTCGGTGACCGGCGCGGAATCCCCCCTTCCCCACCGCCGCTCGGCGCTGCCTTGCGCCCCAGCTCGCCGGTCTCCATCCGCGGCGGTGCGTGGAATTCCAGCACAGTGCCGGATCTCCAACAAGGGCGGCGGTCGGGCCTGTGGACGGCGTCACGTGCCGTGAGCGATGCGTCACCTCCCGTAGAAGCCGATCAGGGAGGAATCGGACTTTCGTCAACGAGTCGCTTACGCGTGGAGGGTGTCCCAGTCGACATGATCAGCGGCGGAATAGAGCATTCAGTGGGGTGATGTCCGTTTTCACCATCCCGACGGGTCGCCTGGAATGCCCGACTTGCCCCTGCGTTGGTGAGGAAACTCACACGCCACGAGCGAGCTGTTCGCGGTAATGGCGGGGAAGTCGATGTTTAGCCTGACGCTTTACAGGGATGGGCCATCCGTCAAATCGGCGCCGCGGGGCGCCCCAACCTCCGAGGTCTGCACGCACCCATGAAGACGACCATGACGATCCAGCGCATCGCCAACCCCCGTCGCATCACCCTCGCCCACCTGGCGGACGCCGCCGCCCTGGACCGGGGAGCGCAGCCGGAGCACTCGGTCGCCCTGCCCACCGCCACGGCCAACCCGCGCCGCACCACCCTCATGGACGCCCCGGTCCCCGCCGGGCAGTGAGCGGCCGTGCGCGCCCCCGCACCCGGGGGCGCGCACCCCGTTCCCACGGAACGTTCCCACGGCACCCGGCCGGTGATCCGGCAGGTCGCCCGCCCCTCCCGCGTTAGCCTGGAGCGTCAGAACTCCAGTCAGCGAAAGTAGGGGGCACAGGCATCCGTGCGCATCGCCAGGTTCTCCATCGACGGCAATGTCGCCTTCGGCGCAGTCGAGGGTGAAGCCCCCGACAGCCTCGTCCTCGACATCATCAAGGGCATCCCGTACACGGACTTCGAACTCAGCGGCACCAAGGTCCCCCTGAGCAAGGTCCGCCTCCTGCCGCCCGTGCTCCCCAACAAGGTCGTGGCCATCGGCCGCAACTACGCGGAACACGCGGCGGAGCTCGGCAACGAGGTCCCGGACGTGCCCGTCGCCTTCTTCAAGCCCACCACCTCGGTGATCGGCCCCGGCGACGCCATCGAGTACCCCTCCTTCTCCGAGGAGCTGCACCACGAGGCCGAGCTCGCCGTCGTCATCGGCCGCATGTGCCGCGAAGTCCCGCGTGACCGCGTCAAGGACGTGATCTTCGGCTACACCTGCGCCAACGACGTCACCGCGCGGGACGCCCAGAAGCGCGAGAAGCAGTGGGCCCGCGCCAAGGGCTTCGACACCTCCTGCCCGCTCGGCCCCTGGGTCGAGACCGACCTCGACCCGAGCGACCTCACCCTCCAGTGCACGGTCAACGGCGCACAGCGCCAGCTGGGTCGTACGAGCGACATGATCCGCTCCATCGAGGACCTGGTCGTCCACATCACCGAGGCCATGACGCTGCTCCCGGGCGACGTCATCCTCACCGGCACCCCCGCCGGGGTCGGCCCCCTCACCGTCGGCGACGAGGTCGCCGTCACCATCGAAGGCATCGGCACTCTCACCAACAAGGTGATCAAGCGTGGTTAACACCCCCGACCCCTCCGTCCGCGTACGCTTCTGCCCGTCCCCGACGGGCAACCCGCACGTGGGCCTGGTCCGCACCGCCCTGTTCAACTGGGCCTTCGCCCGGCACAACGGCGGCACCATGGTCTTCCGGATCGAGGACACCGACGCGGCCCGCGACTCGGAGGAGTCGTACCAGCAGCTGCTCGACTCCCTCCGCTGGCTCGGCCTCGACTGGGACGAGGGCCCCGAGGTCGGCGGCCCCCACGCGCCGTACCGCCAGTCGCAGCGCATGGAGATCTACCGCGACGTCGCCGACAAGCTCCTCAAGGGCGGCTACGCCTACCACTGCTACTGCACCACCGAGGAGCTCGACCTGCGCCGCGAGGCCGCCCGCGCCGCCGGCAAGCCCTCCGGCTACGACGGCCACTGCCGCGACCTCACCGCCGAGCAGACCGCCGCGTACGAGGCGGAGGGCCGCTCCGCGATCGTCCGCTTCCGTATGCCGGACGAGCCGATCACCTTCCGCGACCTGGTCCGCGGCGAGCTGACCTTCACCCCGGACAACGTCCCGGACTACGGCATCGTCCGCGCCAACGGCGCGCCGCTGTACACCCTGGTCAACCCGGTGGACGACGCGCTCATGGAGATCACGCACGTCCTGCGCGGCGAGGACCTGCTGTCCTCCACCCCCCGCCAGATCGCCCTGTACAAGGCGCTGATCGAGCTGGGCATCGCCAAGTCGATCCCCCAGTTCGGCCACCTCCCGTACGTCATGGGCGAGGGCAACAAGAAGCTCTCCAAGCGCGACCCGCAGTCGTCCCTGAACCTCTACCGCGAGCGCGGCTTCCTCCCCGAGGGCCTGCTGAACTACCTGTCCCTCCTGGGCTGGTCGTTCTCCGCGGACCAGGACGTCTTCACGATCCCCGAGATGATCGAGAAGTTCGACGTCGCGGACGTCAACGCGAACCCGGCGCGGTTCGACCTGAAGAAGGCCGAGTCGATCAACGCGGACCACATCCGCATGCTGGACGAGAAGACGTTCGCCGCGGCCTGCGAGCCCTGGCTCCGGGCCCCGCACGCGCCGTGGGCCCCGGAGGACTTCGACCGCGAGGCCTGGGAGCGCATCGCCCCGCACGCCCAGACCCGCCTCACGGTCCTCTCCGACATCACGGCCAACGTCGATTTCCTCTTCCTCCCGGCCCCGGTCGAGGACGAGGCGTCCTGGCAGAAGGCCATGAAGGGCGACCCGGCGGCGCTGCTCACCACGGCCCGCGCCAAGCTGGAGGCCGCGGACTGGACGAGCCCGGAGTCCCTGAAGGACGCCGTCCTGAAGGCGGGCGAGGAGCACGGCCTGAAGCTCGGCAAGGCCCAGGCCCCGGTCCGCGTGGCCGTCACGGGCCGCACGGTGGGCCTCCCGCTCTTCGAGTCCCTGGAGATCCTGGGCAAGGAGAAGACCCTGTCCCGCATCGACACCGCCCTGGCCAAGCTGACGGCGTAAGCCCGTCTCGTACGCCCCCGGGGCCGGCGCCCGCCGCGGCGCCGGCCCCGGGGGCGTTACCAGCGGGAGGCTCCCCCTGCTCCCGTCCCCGCATCTGGCGAAGCAGCCCGTCCTGGCGAAGCAGCCCGTCCGGCGCCTGAGGGCGTGCCCCCCACGGCGCGAACGGGGGTCTGGGGGCGAAGCCCCCAGTTTCGGGAAGGGGCGGGGTGGGGGACCTTCCGGCGGTACCGTCGCGGTCATGGCCATCCGCGCCGTCCTCTGGGACATCGACACTGCATTCTTCGGGGGATGACCCCCGAACCCCCAGCCGGGGGCAAGGACGGCGGTACCGTCGCGGTCATGGCCATCCGCGCCGTCCTCTGGGACATCGATGACACGATCTTCGACTACGCCGCCGCCGACCGCGCCGGCATGCGCCGCCACCTGCGTGACGAGGGGCTGACCGGGGCGTTCGGCACCACCGAGTACGCCCTGCGGCGGTGGCAGCAGGCCACCGAACTGCACTGGGCGCGGTTCTCCGCGGGAGAGACGTCCTGGGAGGAGCAGCGCCGCGACCGCGTCCGCACCTTCCTCGGCGACGCCCCGCTGGAGGACGCCGAGGCCGACGCCTGGTTCGCCCGCTACCTCGCGCACTACGAGGCCGCCTGGGCGCTGTTCCCGGACACCGTCCCGGCCCTGGACCTCCTCGCCGCCGACTACCGCCACGGCGTCCTGTCGAACTCGTCCCTCCACAACCAGGACCGCAAGCTCCGCCTCCTGGGCGTACGGGACCGCTTCGAGGCCGTCGTCTGCGCCGCCGACATCGGGGTGTCCAAGCCCGAGGCCGCCGCCTTCCACACCGCCTGCGACACCCTCGGCCTGGCCCCGCACGAGGTCGCGTACGTCGGTGACCAGCCGGACACCGACGCCCGGGGCGCCGCCGACGCCGGCCTCCTCGGGATCTGGCTTGACCGCCACGGGCGCGGCGGGCGCCCCGAGCTGAACCGGATCACCGGGCTCGACCAGCTCCCCGCCCTGCTCCGCACCTTGCCCCGCGCGGATACCCGTTTTGGAGCGCCGTCCACCTTCGGGTAATGTTCTTCCTGCGCCGAGGGGAGCGGGCCGGAAGGCCGGAAACCCGAAGCGCAAGCCGAACAAGATCTCCCTCGGGGGTTGCGTTCCGGTGGCCTATGGTGTAATTGGCAGCACGACTGATTCTGGTTCAGTTAGTCTTGGTTCGAGTCCAGGTAGGCCAGCTCGCAGAGCTCATCTGCAAAGCCCCCGTTGTGTAGCGGCCTAGCACGCTGCCCTCTCAAGGCAGTAGCGCCGGTTCGAATCCGGTCGGGGGTACGGATCAGTCCTGTGGGACTGATCGCTAGGGCCCCCGTTGTGTAGCGGCCTAGCACGCCGCCCTCTCAAGGCGGTAGCGCCGGTTCGAATCCGGTCGGGGGTACCAACTGGTCTAAACCACCAGTGGCCTATGGTGTAATTGGCAGCACGACTGATTCTGGTTCAGTTAGTCTTGGTTCGAGTCCA
>NZ_JABWDV010000339.1 GCF_013362995.1 Streptomyces sp. TRM64462
TCGCCGGCCGCGAGGTCCACGTCGGCCGCCCCACCGGACCGACCGCCGCCGTGCCCGAGGTACGGGAGGTGGAGGCCGCGGGACGCACCGCCGTCGTGGTGTCCGTCGACGGCACCCCGGCCGCGGTCCTCGCCCTGGCCGACCGGCTCCGCGGGGGCGCACCCGCCGCCGTCGCCGCGCTCACGCGCCTCACCGGCACCGCACCCACCCTCCTGACCGGCGACAACGCCCCCGCGGCCGGCGCCGTGGCGGCCGAGACCGGCATCAGCGACGTACGGGCCGGGCTGCTGCCCGAGGACAAGGTGGACGCCGTACGGGCCTGGGAGCTCGCCGGGCACCGCACCCTCGTCGTGGGCGACGGCGTCAACGACGCCCCCGCGCTCGCCGCCGCGCACACCGGCGTCGCCATGGGCGGCGCGGGATCGGACCTCGCCCTGGAGACCGCCGACGCCGTCGTCGTCCGCGACGAACTGGCCACCGTCCCCGCGGTCGTGGCCCTCTCACGCCGCGCCCGCAGGCTCGTCGTCCAGAACCTGGTCATCGCGGGCGTCTGCATCGGTGCCCTCGTCGTGTGGGACCTGGCGGGCCACCTGCCCCTGCCGCTCGGCGTCGCCGGGCACGAGGGCTCCACGGTCCTCGTCGGCCTCAACGGCCTGCGCCTCCTGCGCGAGTCGGCCTGGCGGAAGGCGGCCGGGACGGCCGCGTAAGCCACGCGGTGCGTCGCGCCCGGAGGACGACGGGCCGGCCCTCCCGCCGGAGGGCCGGCCCGTCGTCGGGCGCCAAGCGGGCCGTGCCCGGGCGGTTACGCCGGCACCGCCGTGTGCGCGTGCTCGTGGTCGCAGACGTCGTCGGTGCCGTGGACCTCCCACGCAGGGAACGGATCCGTCCACGGCCCGGTCTCGCCGTCCGCCACCAGGCAGTCCTCCAGGCCGCGGCGCAGCGCCGCGGCGTCCAGGGCGGTGCCGATGAAGACCAGCTCCTGGCCGCCCGTGCCGGCCTCGGCCGCACCCGACGGCTCGAAGCGGGCGACCCCGCCCGCCTGGGACCACAGGCCGGTCACCCCGTCCCGGCCGGCCAGCCGGAAGAAGCCCTTGGAGCGCAGGATCCGCCCGTACGCGCCGCTGTCCATGGCCTCGGTGACGAACCGCCACAACCGCTCGGGGTGGAAGGCGCGGTCCGCGCGGAAGACCGTCGAGGAGATGCCGTACTCCTCGGTCTCCGGCACGTGGTCGCCGTTCAGCTCCATGACCCAGCCGGGCGCCTGCTGGGCGCGCTCCAGATCGAACAGGCCGGTGCCCAGGACGTCGGCGGGGCGGACCCGGCCGCGCTCGGCGGTCAGCAGCCGCGCGGCCGGATTGAGCCGGGTCAGCGTGGCCCGCAGCCGGGCCGCCGTCGCCTCGTCCACCAGGTCCGTCTTGTTGAGCACGATGACGTCCGCGAACTCGACCTGGTCCATCAGCAGGTCGCTGACGGTCCGCTCGTCGTCCTCGTACGGGGCGAGACCGCGCTCGTCGAGTCCGTCGCCGCCCTCCAGCTCGGGCAGGAAGTTCGCCGCGTCGACCACCGTCACCATGGTGTCGAGCCGGGCCAGGTCGCCGAGCGTCGCGCCGTCGTCGCGGGGGAACGCGAACGTCGCGGCCACCGGCATCGGTTCGGAGATGCCGCTGGACTCGATGAGCAGGTAGTCGAACCGGCCCTCGCGGGCCAGCCGGTCCACCTCCTCCAGGAGGTCGTCGCGCAGGGTGCAGCAGATGCACCCGTTGGTCATCTCGACCAGTCGCTCCTCGGTGCGCGACAGCGCGGCGTCGCCGCCCCGGACCAGGGCGGCGTCGATGTTGATCTCGCTCATGTCGTTGACGATCACAGCGACGCGCAGCCCGTCCCGGTTGCCCAGGACGTGGTTGAGGAGCGTCGTCTTGCCGGCGCCGAGGAAGCCGGAGAGGACGGTGACCGGGAGGCGGCGGCGCTCCATCGCGGTCAGCCCTCCGGCTGGATCAGGCCGCGCTCGTACGCCTTCACGAGGCGCTGCGGCACCTGGTACACGGTGCCGTCGACGGTGACGGGCACGAGCTGCGGCGTGGACGCCTTCCACTGGGCGCGGCGGTGGCGGGTGTTGGAGCGGGACATCTTCCGCTTGGGCACGGCCATGACTGACGGACCTCCACAGGTCGCAGGGGAGCACGGAACGGCCGTCACGCTACATGAAAACGATTCCCATTACGAACCGGCGGCTTGCCCATCGGTGGCGGGCGGTCCCGGCGACGCCTGCGGCAGCCCGTCCAGGGCGTCCGTCAGCCACTTCACCCAGAACCGCTCCAGCTCGATCCCGCCCCGCAGCACCAGATGCCGCAGCCGGTCCGCCTCCGTGTCCCGCTCCGGCGGAAACTGCCGCTCCTCCATGCCCAGGTAGTCGTCCAACTGCGCCCGGTGCAGCTCCAGATGGCGGCGCAGCTCGTCCTCCAGGCCCTCCGTGCCGACCACCGCAGCCGCCCGCAGCCGCAGCAGCAGCGCGCTGCGGATCGGCTTCGGGTCCTCGGCGCGGCGGGTCCACTCGGCCAGCTCGGCGCGGCCCGCGGACAGCACCTCGTACTCCTTCTTCTGGCCGCGGGCGGGGGCCTGGGAGGGCAGGGCCCGGATGAGCCCCGCCTGCTCCAGCTTTCCCAGCTCGCGATAGATCTGCTGGTGCGTCGCCGACCAGAAGAAGCCGATCGAGCGGTCGAACCTGCGGGTCAGTTCGAGGCCCGACGAAGGCTTCTCCAGCAGGGCGGTGAGAATCGCGTGCGGGAGTGACATGCCCGCATCCTAGGCGGGGTCCTTTCAGAGGGTCGCGGCGAGCCGTGTTCCCTGGTCGATGGCGCGCTTGGCGTCCAGCTCCGCCGCGACGTCGGCGCCGCCGATCAGATGCGCCTTCACACCGGCCGCCGTCAGCTCCTCGTACAGATCGCGGCGGGGCTCCTGGCCCGTGCACAGCACCACCGTGTCCACCGGCAGCGTCCGCGCCTCGCCGTCCACCGTGAGGTGCAGGCCCTCGTCGTCGATCCGCTCGTACGACGCTCCGGCGACCATCGTCACACCCCGGTGCTTCAGCTCCGTGCGGTGGATCCACCCGGTCGTCTTGCCGAGCCCGGCGCCCACCTTCGACGTCTTGCGCTGGAGCAGCGTCACCTGCCGCGGCGGCCGCGGCCGCTCGGGCTTCCGCAGCCCGCCCCGCTCCTCGTACGCCATGTCGACGCCCCACTGCCGGAAGTACGTCTCCGGGTCCAGGCTCGCGCCCTCGCCGCCGTCCGTCAGGAACTCCGCCACGTCGAAGCCGATACCGCCCGCGCCCAGGATCGCGACGCGCTCACCGACCGGGACGCCCTCGCGCAGCACGTCCAGGTAGCCGACCACGCTCGGGTGGTCCACGCCCTCGATGGCCGGGGTGCGCGGCGTGACCCCGGTCGCGACGACCACCTCGTCGTACCCGGCGACCGTCTCCGTCGACACGAAGGTGCCGAGCCGCACCTCCACCCTCCGCAGCTCCAGCTGCGTGCGGAAGTACCGGAGCGTCTCGTCGAACTCCTCCTTGCCGGGCACCCGCTTGGCCACATTGAGCTGGCCGCCGATCTCGCCGGCCGCGTCGAACAGCGTGACGTCGTGCCCGCGCTCGGCCGCGGACACCGCGGCGGCGAGCCCCGCGGGCCCGGCGCCGACGACCGCGATCCGCTTGCGCAGCCGGGTGGGGGAGAGGACCAGCTCGGTCTCGTGGCAGGCGCGCGGGTTGACCAGACAGGAGGTGATCTTCCCGCTGAAGGTGTGGTCCAGGCAGGCCTGGTTGCAGCCGATGCAGGTGTTGATGGTCTCCGGCCGGCCCGCCGCGGCCTTCGCCACGAAGTCGGGGTCCGCGAGGAAGGGCCGGGCCATGGACACCATGTCGGCGCGGCCGTCCGCGAGGACCTGCTCGGCGACCTCGGGCGTGTTGATGCGGTTGCTGGTGACCAGCGGCACGGACACCGCGCCCATGAGCCGCTTCGTCACCCACGTGTACGCGCCGCGCGGCACGGACGTCGCGATGGTCGGGATACGGGCCTCGTGCCAGCCGATGCCGGTGTTGATGATCGTGGCCCCGGCGGCCTCGATCTCCTTCGCCAGCGCGACGACCTCGTCGAGCGTCGAGCCGCCGGGCACCAGGTCGAGCATCGACAGCCGGTAGATCAGGATGAAGTCCTCGCCCACCCGCTCCCGCGTCCGGCGCACGATCTCCAGCGGGAACCGCGTCCGGTTCTCGTACGAACCGCCCCACCGGTCGTCCCGCTGATTGGTGGCGGCGGCGATGAACTCGTTGATCAGGTAGCCCTCGGAGCCCATGATCTCGACGCCGTCGTACCCGGCGGACTTCGCCAGCTCCGCCGCGCGCGCGTAGTCCTCGATCGTCTGCTCGACCTCGGCGTCGGTGAGGGCGTTCGGCACGAACGGGCTGATCGGGGCCTGGATGGCGCTCGGCGCGACGAGCTGCGGGTGGTAGGCGTACCGGCCGAAGTGCAGGATCTGCATCGCGATCCGCCCGCCGGCCGCGTGCACCGCGTCCGTCACGGTCCGGTGCTTCGCCGCCTCCTCCTCGGTGGTCAGCTTGGCACCGCCGTCGTACGGGCGTCCCGCCTCGTTCGGGGCGATGCCGCCCGTCACGATGAGGCCGGCCCCGCCGCGTGCGCGGGCCGCGTAGAAGGCGGCCATCCGCTCGAAGCCGTTCTCGGCCTCCTCCAGGCCCACGTGCATGGAGCCCATCAGCACCCGGTTGGGCAGCGTGGTGAAGCCCAGGTCCAGGGGGCTCAGCAGATGCGGGTACGGGGACGGGGAAGGGGACGGGGACGGGGTCATGGGGGCGCCTCCTCGCGCGCGGGGTGTTCGCTCCAGTTGTAAACGACTCCCTCTCCTTGTGCAACAAGTTGCATAACCGTGGGAGTGTGAGCTGCGCTACGCCGGCGACAACCCGGCGACGCCTAGGGGGAATCCCGTACAACGTCCGCCCCGATCAGGGGGTTTCCCCCACGCGGGCTCAGGGGGCGAAGCCCTCCCCGGTGACGATCCGAGCCGCTGCGAAGATCACCAGGATGGTCTCGACCGCACCACCGAGACCGAGGAGACCCGCCATGCGACGCCTTCACCCCCGCACCCGCGCCACTCTCGCCGCCGCCGTCGCACTCGGCGTCGGCCTGAGCGCCGGACCGCTCGCCGGGCCCGCGCTCGCCGGCACCACCGCCGGCACCCCCGCCGGCACGGTCGTGGCCGCGGACGCCTACGGACCCGACGCCGCCGCTCTGCGCGCCGCCATCGCCGGGCTGCCCGACCGGGACGCGACGGCCGCGCTCCTCCGTGTCGGCGGCCACGGCACCTGGCACGGCACCGCGGGCGTGCGCGACATCCGCGGCGGCGGGCCCGCCCTGCACAACGCGCGCTTCCGCGCGGGCTCCGTCACCAAGGTCGTGACCGCGGCGCTGGTGCTCAAGCTCGCGGCCGAGGGACGCGTCGACCTGGACGGCACGGTGCAGACGTACCTGCCGGGGCTGCTCACGGACGACTTCGAGCCCATCACCGTGCGCCAGTTGCTCGACTTCACCAGCGGCCTCCAGCCCGGCGACTCGTACGGCGGCACTGTCGAGGAGGGACTGCCCCACCGCTTCCTCACGCTGACCCCCGAGGAGGTCGTCGCCTCGGCCGTCGCCAAGGGCCCCGGCTCACGCCCCGGCGAGCGGCAGCACTACTCCAACATCCACTACACGGTCCTCGGCATGCTCGTCGAGAAGGTCACCGGCGACACGTACGCGCACCAGGCGTACGTACGGATCTTCAAGCCGCTCGGCCTGCGCCACACCTCCTTCCCGGCCGGCGCCGACCCCCGGATCCACGGACCGCACAACCGCGGGTACGAGGAGATCGACGGCAGGCTCGTGGACGTGACCGAGTGGAACATGTCGGACCGGTGGGCGGCAGGCGACCTGATCTCGACCACCGCCGACCTGGAGCGGTTCATGGTGGCCCTGTTCCGGGGCCAGGTGGTCCCGGACCCGTACCTGGAGGAGATGTTCACGCTCCCCGACGTACCGGGGGCGCGCCTCGCCGCGGGCCTGGAGCGGTTCGAACTGAACGGCCGGGTCATCTGGGGCAAGACCGGGTCGCGCCCCGGCTACCACACCGTCGTCGCGGCCACCCGCGACCTGTCGCGCACACTCGTCTACTCGGTGAACGCCACGGACGCCAAGGGAGCCGGGCTCGCGCTGGCACAGCGCTTCGCGTTCCCGGCGTTCAACCGCTGACGCACCGCCGGGCGGGCGGGCCCGGTCCCACACACGCCGTGTCGGACCGTCAGACGTTCCCGGTCGACACGGTCGCCGTCCAGGTGTCCAGGTCCTCCGGGGTCCGCGGGCCCTTCGCGTCGTCGGCCAGGAGGCCCTGCGACCTGAGCAGCCGCGCCACCGCGGCTGCCCAGGGGCGGCGGAGGCGTGCCGCGTCGAGCAGGTCCGCGTCCGCGAGCAGCTCCGCGACCGGGCCCGTCCGCAGGCCGTCCGGTGTCAGGACCGCCGCGTCGTCGGCCCAGCGCAGCGCCAGGTCCACGTCGTGCGTGGCCATCACCACCGTCGTCCCGGACGTACGCAGCCCGTCCAGCACCTCCAGGAGCCGTTCCTGGCCGTGCGGGTCGAGGCCGGCCGTCGGCTCGTCGAGGATCAGGACGCGCGGCCGCATCGCCACCGCGCCCGCGATGGCCGCCCGCTTGCGCTGCCCGTACGACAGCAGATGCGTCGGCCGGTCCTCCAGCGACGTGATGTCCAGCGCCGCCAGGGCCTCCCGCACCCGGGCCCGCACCTCGTCATCGGGCAGGCCCAGGTTCATCGGCCCGAACGACACGTCCTGCCCGACCGACGCCGCGAACAGCTGGTCGTCCGGGTCCTGCACCACCAGCTGCACGGTCGTCCGCAGCCGGGTCAGGCCCTTCCTGTCGTACGCCACGTCCTCACCGGCCACCCGCAGCCGCCCGCTCGCACAGCGCAGCCCGCCGCTCAACAGCCGCAGCAGCGTCGTCTTGCCGCTGCCGTTCCGCCCGAGCAGCGCCAGCGAACGCCCCTCCGGCACGGCGAAGTCGACCCCGCTGAGGACGGGCGGCCCGTCCTCGTAGGCGAACCCGGCGCCCACCAGCTCGACCACAGCGGATCCGGTCGTCATCACACCAGCCTTTCGAGTACGAGGGTGCCGGCGGCCACCGCCGCCAGCAGCGCCGCCGACGCGGCCAGGAACCGGCGGTCCACCGGCGCGTCCGGCACCAGGACCCGCAGCGTCCCGTCGTAGCCCCGCCCGGCGAGCCCGTTCTGGAGCCGCGCCGCCCGGTCGAAGGCCCGTACGAACGCGGTGGCGGCGAGCCCGGCTGCCGAACGCCAGGCGGCGGCGCGGCTCGTGGCGCCCAGCCGCGCCGCCTGCGCCTGCCGGATCCGGACGACGGCGTCCAGGAGCAGGAAACTGATCCGGTACATCACCAGGGCCACGTCCACCACCGGCGCCGGCACCCCGGCCCGCACCAGGCGGGGCAGCAGGTCCGACACCGGCGTCGTGAACGCGAACAGCAGCACACCGAGCGACGCCGCCGACGTCCGCAGCAGCAACTGCCCGGCGTGCGCGGGCCCGTCCGGCGCCAGCGCCAGGAACCCGCCGGGACCGCCCACCTGGAACAGCAGCGGCACCGCCCCGGTCACGCAGAAGCCGAGCGGCAGACGCCACGCCCGCCAGAGCTGCCGCGGCGCCACCCCGGCGGGCCCGAGCAGCACGGCGAGCGCGGCACCGGCCACGAGCAGGGCACCGGGCCACGGCGGCAGCACGACCGCGCACACCGTCAGCCCGAGCCCCAGCAGGGCCTTCTCACCCGGATGCCGGTGCCGCCACCGGCTGCCGTGCGCCGCCACATCGATGGGCAGCACCCGCGCTACTCCCCGTCGCCCGTGGAACCGCCGCTCCGGCTCCCGTCGCCCGTCGCGGCGCTCTCCGCACCGGTGGCCGCCCTGGCGTTCTCCGCGCCCTGCCTGCGGCCGCGCCGCAGGCCGAAGTAGTACGCGAGAACGCCCGCGCCGATCGCCGCCTGGAGCGAGAACAGAGCGGACTCGACCTCGCCCGACGGCGGCTCGTACAAGGGGCTGAACCAGGGCTCGTAGTCCGGGGCGTTCTCGGTGATCGCCGTCTCCGCCTGGGCGTCGGCGCCCGTGAACGGCTCCTCCTTGCCCTCGCCCAGGCCCAGCGCCAGCGGCAGCACCGCCAGGGCCACGACCACCGCGAGCAGCAGCACATTGATCTTCGCGTTGCGGCTCATCGGACCGTCGCCTCCTTGCTGCCCGCACCCGTCACCAGCACACCCAGCCGGGTCAGCTCACCCTTGCTGGACTGCGTCAGCAGACGCATCACCAGCACCGTGAGCAGGCCCTCGCTGACCGCCAGCGGAAGCTGCGTCACCGCGAAGATCCCGCCGAACTTGGCGAGCGCGCCCACGACACCGGTGCCCGGGTCCGGGAACGCCAGCGCGAGCTGCACGCTCGTCACGCAGTACGTCGACAGGTCCGCGACGAACGCGCCGAAGAACACCGCCACCATCAGCGGAACGTCGAACCGGCGCAGCAGCCGGTACACGCCGTACCCCGCCCAGGGGCCGACGATCGCCATGGAGAAGGCGTTGGCGCCCAGCGTCGTCAGCCCGCCGTGCGCCAGCAGCAGCGCCTGGAACAGCAGCGTGATCGTGCCCAGGACCGCCATGATCGGTGGCCGGAACAGGATGGCGCCCAGGCCCGTGCCCGTAGGATGTGAGCAGCTTCCCGTCACGGACGGGATCTTCAGCGCCGACAGCACGAACGTGAACGCGCCGGACGCGCCGAGCAGCAGCGTGGATTCGGGATGTGCCTTGACCTCGCGGGTCAGCGCGCGGACGCCGTGGACGACGAACGGCGCGGCCGCCACCGTCCAGGCGACGGCGTGACCCTGGGGCAGAAACCCCTCGGCTATATGCATGATCGGGGAGACCCTCTCCAGCACCTCGTGGATGGACAACGCGCCCTGGCCGGTCTCCTGGCTGACGGGTCGTACCGCCGCGGCTCCGCCTTCCCGGACGCCGCGGTCTCCCGCGGCGGTCCAGTGGCTTCCCCGGTGGTTTCCGAGGAGATGGAGCCGGACTTCCCGATCACAGTGGCGAGGGCCGCACCGGTTCCGCACCGGTTTCCCGTACACCAAGGCCCTGCGACACTAGTGCGTTGACCAGCTACATCACAACCGCACCTGTCTATTCCTTGTGATAGGTGTACGCCTCGGCCGCGGCCGCGGCGACCGTGTCCAGATCGCCGCCCGCCGACGCCGCGACCAGCGCCGCCACCGCGCCCTCCACGAACGGCGCGTCCACGAGCCGGGTGCCGTCGGGCAGTTCGTCGCCCTCCGCGAGCAGCGCCTTCACCGTCAGCACCGCGCTGCCCAGGTCCGCGAGCACGGCCACCCCCGCGCCGCCGTCGACCTCGTCGGCCGCCCGGGCGATCAGCTCGGCGCTCGTCCCGAGCCCCCCGTCCGGGAGGCCGCCCGCGGCGGCGACGGGTGCCGTGACGCCGCCCCCGGCCAGCCCCCGGGCCAGCTCCGCGACGGACGCGGCGACCGACGCGCTGTGCGAGACCAGCACGATGCCCACCAGAGGCGTGGCACTCATGACGCCGCCACCTCCGCCAGCGCCGCGAACAGCAGGGCCGACGACGTCGCCCCCGGGTCCTGGTGCCCGGCCGACCGTTCACCGAGATAGCTCGCCCGTCCCTTGCGCGCCACCAGCGGCACGGTCGCCACCGCACCCTCGCCGGCCGCCCGCGCCGCCTCCGCAAAGGCGTCCCCGCCCGGGCCCCCGCCCGGGCCCCCGCCGGTATCCCCGCCGGCGCCCAGCGCCGCCACCGCCGGCTCCAGCGCGTCCAGCATCGTCTTGTCCCCGGCCTTCGCACCGCCCAGTTGCGCCACCCCCGCGACGCCCGCGCCGAGCGCCTCGGCCAGCCGGCCCGGCGTCACCTCGGCGGCGTCGCCCAGCGCCTTGCCCGCGCGCCGCAGCAGCGTCCCGTACAGCGGCCCCGACGCCCCGCCCACCGTCGAGATCAGCTGCCGCCCCGCCAGCATCAGCACCGCCCCGGGCGTCGCCTGCGGCTCCTTGCCCAGCACCTCCCGTACGGCGGTGAAACCCCGCCGCATGTTCACCCCGTGGTCGGCGTCACCGATCGCCGAGTCCAGCTCGGTCAGCCGGTCCGCCTCCCGCTCGACGGCGGCCGTCATCGCGTCCATCCAGCGCGTGCAGAACTCCGCGTCCAGCAGCATCCCGTTCACCGCCCCCACCGCAGCGCCGGCGTCTCCACGGGCGCGTCCCACAACCGGACCAGCTCCTCGTCGGCCTCGCACAGCGTCACCGACGCGCCCGCCATGTCCAGCGACGTCACATAGTTCCCGACGAGGGTCCGCGCCACCGGCACGCCCCGCTCGCCCAGCACCCGCTGCACCTCCGCGTTGAACCCGTACAGCTCCAGCAGCGGTGTCGCCCCCATGCCGTTGACCAGCACCAGCACCGGACCGCGCGGGTCCAGGTCCTCCAGGACCGCGTCCACCGCGAAGTCGGCGATCTCCCGCGACGTCATCATCGGCCGCCGCTCCCGCCCCGGCTCCCCGTGGATGCCGACGCCCAACTCCAGCTCGCCCGGCGGCAGATCGAACGTCGGCCCGCCCTTCGCCGGTGTCGTGCACGCGCTCAGCGCGACCCCGAAGCTCCGCGACGCCGCGTTCACCCGCCGGGCGATCGCCTCGACCCGCTCCAGCGGCTGCCCCTCGTCGGCCGCCGCTCCCGCGATCTTCTCCACGAACAGCGTCGCCCCGGTCCCGCGCCGCCCCGCCGTGTACAGACTGTCCGACACGGCCACGTCGTCGTCGACGAGCACCCGCGCCACCTGCACGCCCTCGTCCTCGGCGAGTTCGGCCGCCATGTCGAAGTTGAGCACGTCACCCGTGTAGTTCTTCACCACGAACAGCACACCGGCGCCGCTGTCCACCGCGGCCGCCGCCCGCACCATCTGGTCCGGCACCGGCGACGTGAACACCTCGCCCGGACACGCCGCCGACAGCATCCCCGGCCCCACGAACCCGGCGTGCAGCGGCTCGTGCCCCGAACCGCCCCCCGACACCAGGGCCACCTTGCCCGCCACCGGCGCGTCCCGCCGTACGACGATCCGGTTCTCGACGTCCACGGTCAGTTCGGGATGGGCGGCCGCGACACCCCGCAGGGCATCGGCGACGACGGTCTCCGGCACGTTGATCAGCATGCGCATCGGTGTCTCCTCGCGAGAGTGGCGCGACGGGTACGGCCCGTGAGGTCCGGTCGAGGACAGTATCCGGCCGTCACGGCCGCCACGCCCGGTTCCGCCGATCGGCGGAACACCCGACCCCTCCGGGGGACGCCCCGGCCCACCGGCGGCCGTGCCCGCGCACCCGGCTCCTAGGGTCGGCGCCCATGGGAATCACGCATGTGCAGCTCTTCTCCGTCCCCGTGTCCGACCAGGAGAAGGCCAAGGACTTCTACGTGGACACGGTCGGGTTCGACCTCCTCGCGGACCAGCCGGGCGTCCACGGCCGCTGGCTCCAGGTGGCACCCAAGGGCGCGGACACCAGCCTCGTCCTCGTCGACTGGTTCCCCACCATGCCGCCCGGCAGCCTCCGCGGACTGCTGCTCCGCACCGACGACGTGGACGCCGACTGCGCCCGCCTCCAGGAGCGCGGCGTCGACGTCGACGGACCCAAGAACACCCCGTGGGGCCGCCAGGCCATGTTCAGCGACCCGGACGGAAACGTCATCGGCCTCAACCAGCCGTCGGCGTAGGCCGGTTGACGCTCCGTCCCCTTGCCGCCCCGTCGCCCACGCTGCTAGGAAGGTCGCTGCTCAAACGCATAGCGACCCACCGCTGACCGACGGCAGCGGCCCCGGCAGGGGCCGGCAGGAGGGCACCGCATGGACGACGACGCACACCGGCGGCGCGGCGGCACGGCGGCGGGCGCCGCTGCCGCCGCCGGCGGGTTCACCCGGCCCCTCGCGTTCTGGGCGGGCGCCGCCGCCTGCACCGCGGGGGCGCTGCTGCACCTCCCGATGTACTGGCACGCCCGCCACATGGGGTACCGGATGGCCGGCATGCCGATGGACGGCGCCATGACCGCGGGCATGGCGCTCGTCGTCGCCGGACTGGCCGCCGTGCTGTACGGGCTGCTCCCGCCGCGCCTCGCCGACCTGCGGCGCGAGGTGACCTCCGTACGGGTGCGGGCCATGGACGACGCCCCCCTCCGCCCCGCCCACATCGGGCTGCTGCTGGTGCTGTCGCTCGCGGTCACCATCGACGTGATGAAGCCGATGACGCTGTCGTTCGTCGCGCCCGGCGTGGCCGCCGAGTACGGACTCGCCTCACCGCTCAACCCCGGCGGCACCGTGCCGGTGGCGTGGCTGCCGCTGGCCGGGATCTCCGGCACGATGGCGGGCTCCTTCCTCTGGGGCAGGCTCGGGGACCGCATCGGACGGCGCGGCTCCATCCTGCTGGCGGGCATGATGTTCGCGACGACGGCCGTGTGCGGGGCGATGCCCAGCTTCACCTGGAACGTCGTCATGTGCTTCCTCATGGGGATCGCCGCGGGCGGGCTCATCCCCATCACGTTCACCCTGATCGCCGAGACCGTCCCGCGGCGCCACCGCGGCTGGGCGATGGTCCTCATCGGCGGCAACATCACCGTCGCGTACATCCTGACGAGCTGGCTCGCCGCCGAGCTGACGCCCGGTTACAGCTGGCGCGCCCTGTGGCTCGTCGGCCTGCCCACGGGCGTGCTGCTCATCCTGCTCAACCGGTGGATACCCGAGTCGCCGCGCTATCTGCTGGCCACCGGCCGCCCGGCCGAGGCCCGCGCGGTCCTCGCCCGCTACGGCGCCGCGCTCGAAGCACCGGCCGACGACGCCACCACGGCCGACGATCCCACCCAGGCCCCGGCCCCAGCCCCGGTGCCGGCCCAGGCCCAGGCCCCGGCCCGAGTGCCCGCCCCCGCGCCCGCCCCGACCGCGTCACGGACCTCCGCCCGCTCCGGCTACCCCCCGCTCTTCGCACGGGCGTTCCGCGGACCGACCCTCGCCCTCACCCTCCTCGCCCTCGCCGCCGGACTGCTCGCGCACGGCTTCCAGATGTGGCTGCCCACCAACCTCGGCCGCATGGGCATCGCGGAGGTGTCGTCCGACCGCGTCCTGCGCGACAGCGCCCTGATCAGCCTCCCCCTCAACCTCCTCACCGCCCTCCTGTACGGACTGTGGAGCAGCCGCCGCACCATCATCGCGCTCAGCACCCTCACCACCGCCGCGCTCCTCGCCCTCGCCGTGCTCGGCGACGGCGCGGCCCAGCACGGGCTGCTGCTGCGCCTGCTGCTGTTCGTACCGCTCTGGGGCATCAGCGCCACCGCCGCCGTCATGGCCGCCTACGCCTCCGAGGCGTACCCGACGCCGCTGCGCGCCAGCGGCAGCAGCTGGACCGCCGCCACCAGCAAGGCCGGCGGCGTCCTGATCCTCACCCTGTCCGTCGCCGCCGTCGCCGTGCCCTCGCTCGCCGCGACCGCGCTCATCGCCGCCGTACCCCTCGCGCTCGCCGCGCTCGCGTTCGTACGGTACGGGCCCGAGACCCGCGGGCAGCGGCTCGACGACGTCATCCCCGAACGAGCCGGGGAGGCGCCCGCCCATGTCTGACCGCCCACCCGACACCGCCCCGCGGAGGCGGCCGAATCGGCGTCCACGGCGGGGGGCGGCCCTCGATACTGACCTCATGCCAGGCCAAGAACCCGCCTCCTCGCACATCCTCCCGTACCTGCGCAAGGCCAAGGACCTGATGGACCGCGCGTACGCCGACCCCCTCGACCTGGCCACGCTGGCCGCCGAGGCGGGCTGTTCGCGCTTCCACTTCCTGCGTTCCTTCCAGGCCGCGTACGGCGAGACACCCGGGCGCTATCTGACGCAGCGCCGGATCGAACGGGCCCGGGACCTGCTGCGCGCCACCAACCTCACCGTCGCGGAGATCTGCCACCTGGTCGGCTACTCCAGCGTCGGCTCGTTCAGCTCCCGCTTCTCCGAGGTCGTCGGCGTCCCGCCCACCGCCTACCGGGACGAGATCGTCCGGCGCGGCGGGCCCCCGCCCATCCCCGGCTGCTACCTGTTCATGTGCGCCCGCCGCCCTGCCGCCACGTCCGACGTGTCCGGAACGCGCCCGGAACGCCCCTCCGACGGCCCTGCCGGTGCATCCCGTACAAGCCAGGACGAAAGCGGAGGACAGAACCGCAATCCAGGAGATGTCACCGCCCAGGGCCCCTGGGTAGCGTCTGATCACAGATCGACCCCGGAAGGACTTTCATGAGCGCACGTCTCTCGCACGTCACCGTCCCGGTGCTGGACCAGGACTCCGCGAAGGAGTTCTACACCGAGAAACTCGGGTTCGAGGTCCGCAACGACATGACCATGGGCGGACTGCGATGGCTCACCGTCGGCCCCAAGGACCAGCCCGACGTGGAGATGGTCCTCCGCAGGGTGGGGCCGCCGGAGTACGACGAGGAGACCGCCGAGCAGCTGCGGGACCTCGTCGCCAAGGGCGTCATCGGCGTCGGCGTGCTGCACGTCGACGACACCCGCGCCACGTACGAGCGGTACCGCGCGGCCGGCGTCACCTTCGTCCAGGAGCCCGTCAAGCGGCCGTACGGCACCGAGGCGGTGTTCCGCGACGATTCCGGCAACTGGTTCAGTCTCACCGACGCGCGCGGCTGAGACCGCCGAGGAGGAACGGCTCCGCCATGGTCCATGAACGGAAACAGATCGCCGAGGACGCGGGCTTAGCCCCGGCCGGCACCCCCGCCACGGCGGAGGCGGCCGCCCCGCCCGGGCGCGGCGGACAGTGGATCGTCCTCGTCGCGGTCGCCCTGGGCACGATGATGGAGGCACTCGACGGCACGGTCGTCGCGGTGGCCAACCCCGTCATCGCCGTCGACCTGGACACCGACCTGTCCTCGCTCCAGTGGGTCACCAACGGCTACATGCTCGCCGTGGCCTGCACCCTGATCACCGCCGGCAAGCTCGGTGACCGCTACGGCCACAAGAAGGTCTTCCTCATCGGCATGGCGGCCTTCGCCGCCACGTCCGTGATGGCCGGTCTCGCCGACAGCATCGGCATGCTGATCTTCTGGCGGGTCCTGCAGGGCATCAGCGGCGCCGTCCTGGCCCCCAGCGGCCTCGCGGTGCTCAAGAACACCTTCCCGAAGGGCCAGTTGAAGATCGCCATCGGCGTGTGGAGCGCCGTGGGCGCGCTGGCCATGGCGGCCGGACCGTTCATCGGCGGCCTGACGGTGGATCTGCTGAGCTGGCGCTGGGTGTTCTTCATCAACCTGCTCGTCGGTGCCGTCGCGTTCGCGCTGGGCGCCTGGGCCATCGGGAACCACCGCCCGGACGGCGCGGCCCGGTCGTTCGACACGCCCGGTGTGGTGCTCCTCACGGCCGCGCTGTTCGCGCTGGTCTGGGGCATCATCCAGGTGCCCGAGCACGGCTGGTCCGACGTCTATCCGCTCGGCTCGTTCGCCGCCGCGCTGCTCATCGGCGCCGGGTTCGTCCTGCGGGAGCGGGCGGCCCGCGAGGCGCTGCTGCCCCTCGGCCTGTTCCGGCTGCGCGCGGTGTCGGTCGGCAGCACCGCGCTGCTGATCGGCGGCTTCGCCACCTTCGGCGCCTCCTTCTACCTGGCCCTGTACCTCCAGCAGGTGCACGGCTTCGAGCCGATGGAGGCCGGCCTCGGACTGCTGCCGTTCACGGTGCTGTTCGGTGTCGGCGCGCCCACGGGCGCCGCGCTCAACGCCCGGTTCGGGCCGCGCGTGCCGCTCGCGCTGGGCCTGACGCTCATCGGCGGAGGCCTGCTGGGCCTCTCGCAGATGACGGCGGACTCCTCGTACCACGCGATGTGGCCGTTCCTGGTGCCGCTCGGCGTCGGCATGGGCATGGTCGCGCCCACGGCCATCGAGATGATCGTCAGCAGCGCCCCTGGCCAGCTCACCGGAGTCGCCTCCGGTCTCCAGCAGACCGCGCTGATGCTCGGCGGTGTCCTCGGCACGGCCGCTCTCGGCTCGATGATCTCCGCCCGGGTCAGTTCCACGCTGCCCCAGCACACGGCGGAGGCCGGCGTGCCCGAAGGTCTCGCCGCCGCCCTGGGGAACCTGTCGAAGGTGATCTCGCAGGGCGTGGTCCCGGTGCCGGAGGGCACCGATCCGTCGGCGGCGCGGGCCGCCGTCGAGGCCGGACACGCGGCCTTCATGGACGGTTTCCACACGGCGATGCTCGGCGGCATGACCGTCGTGCTGGCCGGCGCCCTCATCGCGGCCCTGCTGGCCCCGCGGACGCGGACCTCCCCCGACGGCGCCGAGTCCGCCGAGGCCGACGCCACGGCCTGAGCGCCCGCCCGGCCCGTACCGCATCGCACGGACATCACAGGCCACACACGACACACCACACACCCACGTGCTTCCGGCTCCTGCCTGCCGGAAATATAAGGAGGAATCATGATTTCGCACATCGGTACGGTCGACGTCTTCGTCAACGACCAGGACAAGGCGATCGACTTCTACGTCAACACGCTCGGCTTCGAGCTCCGCGAGGACCAGGCCTTCGGCCCCATGCGCTGGGTCGAGGTCGCGCCCGCCGGGTCGCAGACCCGCATCGTGCTCTGCACCAAGCACTTCCCCGTCTACGAGGAGGGGAAGATCGGCCGGTTCACCGACATCCAGCTCGTCACCGAGGACATCAAGGCCACCCACGAGGAGCTCGTCAGCCGCGGCGTCACCTTCACCCGGGCCCCGGAGCAGATGCCGTTCGGCGGCGCCAACGCCAGCTTCCAGGACCCGGACGGCAACGAGTTCCTGCTCCTCCAGCCGGCCCGCTGACACCGCCATGGTCAAGCCCGACGAGATGATGGACAAGGTGACCGGCACGCTCAAGGAGCGCACCGGTCGCGACGTGGACGCCTGGGTCGACCTGGTGAGCGCCTCCGGACACGACCCGCTCGACCAGAACGCCGTACGGAACTGGCTGCGCACCGAGCACGGACTGACCAAGCCCGTGCAGTGGGCGATCAGCCTGGAGGCGGCGCGCCGCGCCGGCTGGTCCGAGCCGACCGAGGACGAGCAGGTCGACGCCCAGTACAGCGGACGCAAGGCCGCGCTGCGGCCCGTCCACGACCGGGTTGCCGAACTCGCCACCGGACTGGCCGCCGACGTGGCACGCGAAGTCCGCGGCACGTACGTGGCGTTCACCCGGGCCCGGCAGTTCGCGGCCGTCGCGGCGGCCACGCAGACCCGCGTGGACCTCGGCCTGCGCTTCACGGACGCCCCGGAGAGCGCCCGCCTGAAGCCGGCCAAGGCGCCGGGACAGTCCACGCACAAGATCGCGCTCACCTCACCGGACGAGGTGGACGCCGAGGTGGAGAAGCTGCTCCGCATCGCCTACGAGCAGAACGGCTGAGCACAGGACCCGGCCCGCCCCCCCCTGGAACGCCCCGCGCCCCGCCCTGCCCCCTCGTACGGGGCGGGCGGGGCGCGGCGCGTACGCTCACCGCGGCGGTTCGGCGCCCACCTGCTGGAAGTCCGCTTCCGGCCACAGTCCGCGGACCGTGCTCTCCAGGATCATCAGCGACATGATCGGGAAGGCGAAGTCCGACGAGGCGTAGAGCCGGTGCGCGCTCTGCACCTCGAACACGCCGTTGCCGAACGGCGCCATGGCGAACTCCCGGCCCGGCCCCGCCGACCGCTCCACCAGGTCCGCGATGTCCGAGACGAACCCCTCGGTGTCGCAGTCCGGTCCCACGTTCGCCATGCTCGCCAGCATGATCTCCCCGCAGCGACGGCCGTCGCCGGACGCCAGGCCCGCGAAGAACTCCCCGATCAGCTTCCGCACCTCGTCCGGGAGCCGCACGCTGTAGCCGGCGTCCAGGATCACCGCGCGGCCCTCGCCCTCCGCCAGCAGATAGATGTTCCCCGGGTGCGGATCGCAGTGCACGAAACCGTCCACGAACATCATCTTGTGCGCCGCGGACAGCACCGCCGACGCCAGCCGCGCCCGCACCGGACCCGGCAGCGTCCCGGGCGTACGGGTGTCCAGGCCCTCCACGAAGTCGAAGACCAGACACGTCGGCCGCGACCACTCCGGGTGCAGCCGCGGCACGTCCACATCGGGCACGGCCTTCAGGTTCTCCCGCAGCCGGACCACGTTCTCCTCCTCCCGGCGCAGATCGAGCTGCCCCAGGATCGCGTCGCTCACATACGCGACGAGGTCCGCCATCGGCATCCCGCGCATCTGCGGCAGCCGCTCGCCCCACCGCACCAGACGGCCGATCAGCGCCAGGTCCGCCCGCATCACGCCGTCGATTCCCGGCCGTTTGAGCTTCAGCGCCACCGCCCCGCCGCCGTCCCGCAGCACGCCCCGGTACACGCAGGCGATGCTGCCGCCCGCCACCGGGACCGGGTCGAGGCCGGCGAGGAACGGCGGCAGCGCGCTGCCGTACGCCGCACGCCACGCCCGGTCCGCCTGCCGGGCGCTGATGGGCCGTACGGAGTCGTGGAGCCGCGACAGCTCGTCGCACAGCTCCGCCGGCAGGACGTCCCGCCGCGCCCCCGCGATCTGGGCGAACTTCACGAACGTCGGCCCCAGTTTCTGGAGCCGCCGCGTCAGCCGTCGGTACAGGAACCGCCGGGCGGCCGCCCGGCCCCGTACGAGCCGGACCGCCGCCAGCGCCGGCAGGGTCACCACGGCCTCCGCCACCGCGGCCAGCGCGAGGGCGCCCGCCCGCAGCACGACCCGGTGCACCGGTACTCGCTTCATGTGCGTCTCCTTCGCAGGCTCCTCGTCAACCGGCCGGTTCGAAGGTGAACATCGTCCGCAGCGAACGGAGTTGGGCCCGCCGCGGTGTCGCCCGGATCATTCCGTCGCGCAGCCCGCACAGCAGCGGGTGCCGCCACTGGCCGAGGCGGCCCATCCAGTGGGACTGCACGGTCACCGAGTGGGCCCGCCGGCGCCGCTCCGCCGCGTAGGCGCGCAGCGCCGCCGGGATGTCGTCGGCGCCCGCGAGGCGGCCGGCGAGCACCACCGCGTCCTCGAACGCCTGGCAGGTGCCCTGCCCCATGGCCGGGGCGCTCGGGTGCGCCGCGTCCCCCACGAGTGCGACCGAGCCCCTGCCCCAGTGGCGCAGCGGGCGCCGGTCGTGGATGTCCGTCACGGTGACGTCCGCCGGGTCCGTGGCCTTCAGCACCTCGGGCACCGGGCCGTGCCAGCGGGCGAACCGCTCCTGGAGCAGCGGCAGCAGCGGTCCGCCCGAGTCCCGCGCGGCCTCGCCCTCCCGGGCGGCGAAGGCCGCGAACCAGTACATGCGCCCGCCCGGCAGCGGGAACAGCCCGAACTGCCGCCCCGCCCCGAGCGACAGCAGCGCCGGATGCCCGGGGTCCGCGAATCCGGCCACCCCGCGGGCCACCGCGTAGCCCGCGAACCGCAGGTCTCCGCCGCCGAACAGCGCGGCCCGCACCCGCGAGCGGATGCCGTCCGCGCCGATCAGCACGTCCCCCTCGGCCTCCCGGCCGTCGTCGCACCGGGCCACCACGGTGCCCCGCTCCTCCCGTACGGCGACACAGCGGGCGCCGAACTCGACCGCGCCCGGCGGGTGCAGCCCGTACAGCGCGTCCATCAGATCGGCCCGCAGCAGCGCCCGCCCCGTGCCGCCGCACCGCCCCTCCATCACCTCGGGCGCCACGTACTGGAGGGTGGCGCCGCGCGCCGTGCGCATCGCGAGCCCGGCGCTGGGCGCGCTGCGCGCGAGCACCGGGGCCGCCGCGCCGATCCGCTCCAGGGCGGCCAGCGCGTTCGGCCACAGCGTCAGCGCGCTGCCGCCGGCCGCCGTGTCGCCCCGGCCTTCGAGCACCCGCACCTCGAACCCGGCGCGGCGCAGCAGTACGGCCGTGGCGAGACCGGCCGGGCCCGCGCCGACGACGAGGGCCCGCCGGGCCCGCCGGGTGCTCACCGGGGCTCCGCCTCCCACATGGAGCTCCAGCCGCCCTGGTTGCCGCCCGGCTCCGCCGCGAGCAGGTCCGGGATCTTCGCGACATCGAACACGCCCCAGTGCTCGGCGATCCGCCCGTCCCGGAACCGGAACGTGTTGGAACCGCCGATCGCGAACGACCGCCCGGTGGGCGGCAGGCCCATGAACGCGCCCGTGTGCTCGAAGTGCAGCAGGATCGCCTGCGCCAGGATGTCCCCCTCGCACACCGACGTCAGGACCTCCACCTTGCGGGTGGTCAGCGCGTCGGCGGCCTGCCCGAACCGGTGCGCCACGCCCTCACGGCCCGGCGGGTCCCACGGCGGCGCGAAATGGTCCACGAAATCCGGCGTGAGCACGTCCTGGATCACCGAGAAGTCATGGGTGAAAAGCACGGCCCCGCGAAATCTGCGGACCGTCTCCTCGTATGCCGCCTTACGGCGGCCGCTGCTGGTCGGGGAATTGTCCGTCATGGCGCGACCTCCACGAAGGGGAAACGGCGGGAAATGCCGGCCCGGCTCAGGCCGTGGCCTGGAGGAAACCCTCGGGAAGCAGCCCGAGCTGCTCCAGCAGATACAGTCCGTCGGCCACGCCCCAGTGCTCCACGACGGCGCCGTCGACGATCCGCAGCTGGCCGAGGAGCGAACAGCTCACCCGGCGCCCGGTGGGCGGCAGGCCCAGGTACTCGCCGCGGTGTGTGCCCTCGACGGTGAGCCGCGTCGCCACCAGGTCGCCCTCGGCGACCAGGCTGTGCACGGTGAGCCGCAGATCCGGGAACGCCCGCATGAACCGCCCCATCTCGGCGGCGACGTCCGCGCCGGGCAGCGGCTTGCCGTCCCGCCCGTAGTGGACCATGTCGGGCGCCCAGAACCGGGTCATGCCCTCCAGGTCCCCGCTGTTCCATGTGTCGATCAGCCGCCGCACCACGGCCTTGTTCGTGGCCGCCAGATCCTCCGGCATACCGGCTCCTCCCTTGAAAGGGGACAACAAGTCCGCAGGGTTGCCGCACAGTTCCGGAAAAGGCTATCCGCGCACCGCACCCGTCACTTCTCGCAGATTGCGGTGATATTCGTACGGCGGTGAGGGGTTGACGCCCCGAGAGGCCCTGGAAACAATTTCGCGGAAACTCGCTGTCAGCGGCAGGGGAGTCGCCATGGCCGGGCCCGAACGTTCCGAGAACCCTCTCTCCGAGTCCCCCCGCAGGGAACTCGCCCCACCTGTTCCGGCGGAGGGCGACGGGGGTGTGTTCAGTCAGAGCTGGTTTCCGGTGTGTCTGTCGGCGGATCTGAAGCCGGGGTCGGTGGTGGGTGCGGGTTTTCTGGGTGGTCGTGTGGTGGCGTTTCGTGGTGAGGGTGGTGGGCCGGCGCGGGTGGTGAGTGCGTACTGCGTGCATCTGGGGGCGGACTTGTCGGTGGGGGAGGTCGTGGGGGAGCAGTTGCGGTGCCGTTTCCATGGGTGGCGGTATGGCGGGGACGGGCGGTGTGCGGCGACGGGGATCGGTGATCCGGTGCCGTCGCGTGCGCGGTTGTTCCGGTTCCCGACGGTGGAGCGGTACGGGATCGTGTGGGCGTTCAACGGCGAGGAGCCGCTCTTCGACCTGCCCGACCTGCCCCACCCCGAGGACGAGCTCGTCGTCCGCC
>NZ_JABWDV010000340.1 GCF_013362995.1 Streptomyces sp. TRM64462
CGCGCGCCCGCCCGTGCCGGTGCCCGCCCAGGCCGTGGGCCCCACGGCGGAGCGCCGGGCGGTCGCCGTCCTGCTGGTGCGTGCCGGATTCACCGGCGAGGACCAGGCCTTCGCCGCGCACCCGGCGGCCCCGCCGCTGCACGACGCGGTGACCGCCGTCGCCGAGTGCGTCGAACGCTTCGGCGGCACGGTGGCCGGCTCCCTCGGCTACGTCTCCGTCGCCGTGTTCGGCCTGCGCGCCGACGGGGCCCGCGCCTCCCACGACGCCGTACGGGCGGCACTGGAGCTGCGGGCCCGGCTGAGCGGACTGCCCGGCACCGAAGGGCAGACGGTCGTGTCGGCCGGCGACGCCCTGATCCGGCGCGACCCGTACGACAGCGCACGGGTCTCCGTCGTCGGCCGCCTGGTCGACGAGGCGCACGCCCTGCTCTCCGCCGTCCCGCACGGCGAGATCCACCTCTGCGGCGACGCGGTCCGCGACACCGTGGGCGTGGTGCGGCACCGGCCGTCGGCGCGTCCCGGCGTCCGCGTGGTCGACGGCCCCGCGCCCGCGGCGGCCGCCGTCCGCTCCCCGCTGGAGGACCTGTCCGGCGGCCACGGCCCCGAACGGGCCATCCTGCGGCGGATGCTGGAACGCTCCCGCCGCCACGACGCCCCGCACCTGGTGACGATCCTCGGTGACCCGGGCGTGGGCAAGTCCCGGTTCCTCGCCGACGTCGCGGAGGACCTCCAGGGCGAGCCGGTGCGGGTGGTGCGGGTCGGCGTCGGCGACAGCCACCGGTGGAACGCGCTCGGTGTCCTGACGGCCTGCTGCGGCATGTCCGCGTCCGACGCGGGCGACGACCGGCTCACCCACGTCGTCCGGCACGTCGCCGGGCACGGCGACACGGCGGAGCGGCTGCTGCGCAGGCTGCGCTCCGTACGGGACACGACGGCGTCCCTCGACGGGTGGTGCGAGCTGCTGACGCTGCTCGCCAGGGAACAGCCCCTGGTGCTGCTCCTCGACGACGCCCACAGCGCGGAGGACGGCCTCCTGGACCGGGTCGAGCAGCTCGTGTCCACGGCGCTCGACGTGCCGCTGTTCATCGTGGCGGCCGCCCGCCCCGCCCTCCTGGAGCGACGCCCCTTCTGGGGCAGCGGCCTGCGGCACAGCGGCACGCTCACCCTGGAACGCCTCCCCGAACTGGGCGTCGCGGAGGCCGCGGACCCCGACTGGGTACGGAACCTGAACTCGGCCGCCTGACCGGCGCCCTACGAAGCGGGGCCCGACCGCCTTCCTGGTGGCCGGGCCCCCGCGCACAACATGCTCATTCCCACGGGGAATTGAGTGACATAGCCCCCTGATATGTTGGATCGATGGCATCGGTCAAGCAGTTCCAAGTCACCTTCGACTGCGCGGACCCTGAGCGTCTCGCTCGCTTCTGGTGCGAGGCGTTGGGGTACGTCGTACCACCGCCGCCGGAGGGGTTTGCCACGTGGGACGATTTCGATCGCTCGCTCCCACCCGAGCGGCAGGGTTCAGCGTTCGCCTGCGGCGATCCCTCAGGCGTGGGCCCGCGACTTTTCTTCCAGCGTGTCCCCGAAGGCAAGGTCGCCAAGAATCGGCTGCATCTCGACGTGAGGGCCGGTACGGGGCTCGTGGGGGAAGAGCGCCTGGCCGCGCTGGAGGCCGAGTGCGCCCGACTGGTCGCCCTCGGCGCGGTACGCGTGCGACTCCTGCCTGCCGACGACGACAACGAGTCGTGCATCGTGATGCAGGACATCGAGGGCAACGAGTTCTGTCTCGACTGAGCATCCTCTGAGCCGGACCCGAGCTGCGCGCCGGCCGTGACGATCGGATTGGCGCTCACGGACGGCTGGCGAACTCGATTTCTCTCGCCGTGCGGAACAACTCGGCGCAGTCCAGCCCGGGGGAAGCGCTCGACAACCCGGTGGGTGCACATGCCGGCGGTACACGACTTCGGCCGGCTTCCGGAAGAGGTCCATGTCGAGCGGCTGCTGCGAGGCAGGGGCGGGGTAGGGGCGCCGGACGCCCCCTAGGCCGCGCTGCTGTCCGGGGTGAACAGGGAGTGCAGCAGCTGGTCCAGGGCCTCCACGGCCACCGGTGCCAGGCGGAGGGTCATCGTGTGCTGGAGGCCGCGGGCCCAGGCGGGGCGGCGGGCGGCGAGGCTGTCGTGCGCGCCGACGACGTTGAGCAGCGGGGCGTCGTGGCAGTCGGCGCAGAGCTGTTCGATCGCGGTGAGCAACGCGTCGTCCGCGCGGTGCAGTTCGTCCCAGATGAGCACCAGCGGCCCGGTGCGGGCCATCAGTGCCACGAACCGGCGCCAGGCGTCCAGCAGGGGGCGCGGATCCTCGTCGGAGGACCGCGACACCAGCCGGCCCAGCGCGGGCAGCAGCGCCTCGGCGGTCTCCGCGTCGGCGAGTCCGGCCAGCGCGGCGGCGAGTTTCCGCTCGGCGTCCGGGCGCACGTCGTCCGCCGTGATGCCGCAGTGCGCGGCCAGCATGTCGGCCGGTACGGACAGCACGTCGCCGGAGCCCGGCACGGCGCCGGTCAGCACGCGCGGCGGCGCCGCGCCGGGGTCGCGGGTGATCCGGCGGTGGAACTCCATCAGCAGCCGGGTCCTGCCGAGTGTCGAGTGGCCCAGGACCGTCACCAGGTGCGGCATGGAGCGCTGCCGCGCCCGGTCCAGGAACCCGGTCATCAGCTCCAGTTCGGACGCCCGGTGGAGGCCGGGACCCGCGATGTCGTGGTCCGGTACCCGGTGGACCGAGCGGACCTGCCATTGGGCGGGCGCGGTCCGCACCCGGTGGTAGCTGATGGCGGCCTCGGTGCGGCGGCGCGTCTCGTCGCAGACCTGCACCTCGCCGGGCGGTGCCGGCACGAGCATCTCCGCGCACCGCTCGACCAGGTCCCCGCCCACCCACGGCGGCGCCGTCCGCCCCTCGGGGGCGGGCCAGTGGCACACGACGGCGACGCCGGTCGTCACGGCCGCGTGGACGTACAGGCCCTGCACCACGGGCGCGGGCGGGGCGAGCGGGCCGGCGGGGACGCTGAGGCAGTCCCGTACGGCCGATGCGGCCCGCACTGCGCGCTCGGCGCTGTCGTCGCGGTCGGACGTCCGCTCGAACAGGCCCAACAGGATGGAACCTATCGACGTGGCCACCACGCCACCGCACGCGTCGATCTTCTCGCGCGCGAGCCGGGAGACGGTGTCGAGGACCCGGTCGATGTCCCCGGCGGGCAGATCGTCGAACTCGGACCCGACACCGAACCGCAGCATCAGCACGGTCGCGTCCCGGTAGGTCTCACGCCACGGGTCGTCGTCCGCGCCGCCGCCCTCCGGCTTCTCCTCGTCGGTGGTCTCCGGTACGGACGGGGCGGCGGCCGCGGCCGGTGCCGGTGCCGGGGCTGGGGCCGGGGCCTGGGGCGGGGCCGGGGTGAGCTCGACCGGCCGTGGGGCCGGCTTGCCGCCCGGGCCCGGTGCCGCACCCGGGCGCACGTCCAGGTCCAGGTCCTGGGCGAGGATGGCCTGCTGGAGGCGCTGCATCTGGCGGCCCGGCTCCAGGCCGAGGCCCTCGACGAGGGCGGCGCGGATGCGGGCGTACACGCCGAGCGCGTCGGCCTGGCGCCCGCACCGGTACAGCGCCAGCATCAACTGCTGCGAGGCACGTTCCCGCAGCGGCTCCTCCCTGACGAAGTCCTCCAGTTCCCGCAGGACGGACTGGTGGCCTCCGCAGAGCAGTTCGACCTCGAAGCGGTCCTCCATGATGTCGAGGCGTCTCTGCTCCAGCGTGGCCAGCTCGGGCCAGACCGTGCCCTCCTCGGCCAGGTCCGCGAGCACCGGGCCGCGCCACAGCCCCAGCGCCTCGCGCAGCACCCCCCGCGCCTCCTCGGCGGCGCCCGCCGCGAACGCGGCCCGGCCCTGGGCCGCCAGCCGCTGGAACCGCATGAGGTCCACCCGCTCGGGCGGTACGCGCAGCAGATAGCCGGGCGCCCTGGTCACCAGGCGCGGCGTGTGTTCGGGCGCGTCCGCCGGGGCGTCCAGGGTCCTCCGCAGCCGCCAGACGGCGTTCTGGAGGATCTTGCGCGCGGTGTCCGGCACCGGGTCGTCGGCCCACATCGCGGTGAGCAGCCGGCGGGTCGGCACGACCTGGTTGGCGTGCAGCAGCAGGTAGGCCAGCGTGGCGCGCTGCCGGGTGCCGCCGAGCGGCACCGGACCGTCCGAGCCGTCCACCTCGAGTGGTCCCAGAAGCCGGAACTCCATGTCTCTCCCCCCGTCGTATCCCGACACATGCCGGATTCTTCATCAAAAGACGGCAGGTGTACTGCCGTCCGTTGCGCGAACGGACACGCTTGGTGCTCCGGAGCCGGTACGACATGGGGGCGGAGCGCTGACGGCCGGAACCGCCCGGGGCTCAGGGAGTGGGCGCCGACCCCGACAGCACCTCTCCGGCGCCCTCTTCGAGCAGTCGGCAGACGTCCCGCAGCCCCGCCTCCAGGCGGGCGATCTCCTCGTCGGACACCCGCAGCGAAGGCTCGAAGCGCAGGGTGTTGACCGCGCTCGCCGTCGGGAACGTCCGCACCCGGTACGCGCGGAGCAGATGCCCGGCCAGGAAGTAGCCGAAGAGCCCGCTCTCCGCCAGGCCGCGTACCGAAGCGGCAGGCGACCCGGACTGGTCGTGGAACTCCAGGCCCTGCATCAGCCCCTTGCCGCGGACCTCCTTGACCAGGGCGGGGTGGTCCGCCCGTACGGATTCGAGCATCGTACGCAGCGCCTCACCGCGCTCCTCGGCCCGCCGGTACGCGGCGCCGCCGTCCGCCTCCAGCAGCTCCAGCACCTTCAGGGCGATGGTGCAGGAGAAGCTGTCCTTCGCGAACGTCGAGCTGTGGACGATCTCGAACTCGCGGCGGTAGCGGTCCCGGCGGACCAGCATCACCGACGCCTTGGCGATGCCGCCGCCCAGCGTCTTGGCCAGGGTGTAGTAGTCGCCGCGCAGGCCCACCTGCGAGGACGCCAGGAGCGTGCCCGTACGGCCCATGCCGCTCTGGATCTCGTCGATGACGACCGGGCAGTCGATCTCCGCGCAGAACCGCTGGATCTCCGCGGCGAACTCCGCGGTCAGCACCTGGATGCCGCCCTCGCCCTGGACCGGCTCCACCAGGAAGGCGCAGAACACCGGGAACGCGCGCTCCACCACGTCCACCTGCCCGTCGGTGACGGTCAGGCCGAGCAGGACGCCCCGCTCCTCGGCGTGGATCTCCTTGAGCGCCTCGGGCCGGTCGCGCGGCACGAACCTGGCCTGCGCGGCGAGCGACCGGAACGGGACGCGGTACGCCTCGTTGTGGGTGAGCTGCACGCTGGTGCCCAGCTTGCCGTGGAAGCCGCCCTCCAGCGACAGGAACAGCGGCGGACGCTCCGTCTGCGCCGTGTTGTCCCGCGCGATGCGGTCCGTCAGCTCGTCCAGGGCGGCGGCGTCGGACTGGCCGGCGGTGAGGCCGAAGCGGCCGCGCACCCGCCCCGGCACGGTGGCCGTGCCCGCCGCGACCGCCGCGCGGGCCGCGTCCGTTCCCCGCTCCAGTTCCTCGCGCAGCGCCGCGATCCGCATGCCCCGGTCCATCTCGGCGTGCTTCACGGCCGCCTCGACCGCCTCGGCGCCGGTGTTGGCGAAAATGGCGAAGTACGGTTCGTCCACTCCGAGTTCGCGGTGCACGATCCGGTTGAGCTCGGCCGCGAGACGGTTGGCGTAGGGATGGCGGGAGAACTGGGCGTGCACGGGCGTGCCCGCGTCCAGCAGTTCCCCGGCCAACCGGTTGATCTCCGGGTGGTTGTGCCCCAGCAGCACCGAGCCGTAGCCGCCGGCGAAGTCGGCGATCGGGATCTCGCCACCGTCGGCGCCGCGCAGGAACAGCGTGTTCGCCTCGGCGCGTACGTACTCGACGGCCAGGCCGGCCATTCCCAGCACTTCACGCAGGTACGGCTCGGCCAGTTCCGGCCCGTCGGCCGCGGAGTTCAAGGTGTCCATGTGCACAGATTGCGCCAACGTGGTCAACGTCCGGTCACTGGGAACTCTTGCCGAAACGGGAAAGCGTTTTCGACCGCGGCGGGAGTGCGCGGTTACCAGAACGTGCGGGCCCTCCGGAAACGCGACGGTACGTTGACGAACGCGGGCCCTGTCCGTCAGCGGCAGGGCCTGAGCACGCCCCGCGAAAACGATCGGAGAATACGGAATGAATTCCGCGCCCGCTGAAGTCGCTCCCGCGTCCGCGTGCCCGCCCGCGCACGAGTCGGTGACCCCCGCCGTCCTGAGAGGCGTGATGTCGCGCTTCGCCACCGGAGTCACCGTACTGACCGTGGGCGGAGAGCATCTGCACGCGATGACGGCCAACGCCTTCAGCTCGGTGTCCCTCGACCCGCCGTCCGTGCTGTGCAGCGTGGGCCACGGCGCGGTCATGCACGGCGCCCTGACCTCGGCAGGACGGTTCGCGGTCAACATACTCGGCGCCGACCAGGAGCCCCTGGCCCGGCACTTCGCCGACAAGAACCGCACCCTGGGCGCCGCCCAGTTCGACGACGTCCCCTGGACCCCGGGCGAGCGGACCGGCGCCCCGCTCCTCGCCGGCTCCCTCGCCTGGCTGGAATGCGAACTCACCGCCGCGCACGCGTTCGGTGACCACACCATCTTCATCGGCACGGTGATCGGCGCCGGACGGTTCGACGAGGGCAGCGGACTGCTGTTCGTCGACGGCCGCTTCGCCAAGCCGGCATGAGGGAAACCCGGAATACGCGAAGACCGCAACGAGGAAGACGACATGACCGGGATGTGACCGCGTGATTCCACGACCGTGAACCGTTCCTTGACTCCCCTTGCTTTCATGACCCGTCAGCAGTCGCATCCCCAGAAATCACCAGGATGCGCGGAAAAACGCAAGGGACAGGGAGTAGCCCATGGCGGGCAAGAACCATTCACCGGTGACGGTCATCGGCCTCGGGCTGATGGGGCAGGCGCTGGCCACCGCGTTCGTGAAGGCGGGACACCCGACGACCGTGTGGAACAGGTCGGCGGACAAGGCGGCGGACCTGGTGTCCCAGGGCGCCGTGCTCGCGGCCACCCCCGAGGAGGCGGTCGCGGCCGCCGAACTCGTCGTCGTCTGCGTCTCGGACAACGACGCGCTGCACACCGTGCTCGACCCGGTGACCGCGACACTCAAGGGCCGGGTCGTCGCCAACCTGACGTCCGGCTCGTCGGACCAGGCCCGGGCCAACGCCGCCTGGGCCGACGAGCAGGGCTTCAGCTACCTCGACGGCGCCATCATGACGGTTCCCGCGGCCGTCGGCGCGCCGGAGTCGGTCATCCTCTACTCCGGCCCCCAGGACGCCTACGACCGGCACAGCGCCACGCTCGGCCTGCTCGGCGGCGGCACCACCCACCTCGGTGAGGACCACGCCCTCGCCGCGCTCTACGACGTGGCGCTGCTCGGCGTCATGTGGGGCACGCTCAACAGCTTCCTCCAGGGCGCCGCGCTGCTGTCCACGGCCGGCGTCAAGGCGGCGGAGTTCCTGCCGTGGGCGACCAGGTGGGTCGACACGGTCAAGCTGTTCGCCACCGACTACGCCGGTCAGATCGACGCCGCCGACGGCACGTACCCGGCGAACGACGCGACCATGGACGTTCATCTCGGCGCGCTCAAGCACCTGGTGCACGAGAGCGAGTCGCAGGGCGTCAACGCCGAACTGCCCCACTTCGTCCAGGGCCTGATGGAGCGCACCGTCGCCAGGGGATTCGGACAGAACAGCTACGCCAGCATGATCGAACTGTTCCGCACCCCGGAGAAGTGACCCGCTCCGTCGCGAGCGGCACAGAAGGGCCCGGACCGGTGACGACCGGTCCGGGCCCCGTGCGTGGAGGGATCAGAGGTAAGGGATCAGAGGAAGTACGTGCCCGGCTCCAGGCCCATCAGCACCCGCCCCTGCACCTCCAGGTTGGCGCCGAGCTGCACCAGGGCGTGCAGCGAGAAGCCCTGGATGTCCCGGTGGAAGCGCTGCATGTCCACATCGGAGCGGATCACGGAACCGCCGCTCGCCGCGTACAGCAGCTCCACGGCCTCCTTCGCGAGCTGACCGGCGTACGCCGTCTGCCCGCGGATGACCGCCTTCTCCTCGTCGGTCGGCTGCTCACCGGCGTCCGCGCGGCTCTGCAGCACCTCCAGCCAGCGCTCCGACAGCGCGAGCGCCGCGTCGATCTTGTTGGCGGCGGTGGCGAGCTGCTGCTGCGTCACCGGGTGCAGACGCTGGTCGGTCCACTCCGTGTACGTGATGCCGCGGCCGGGCAGCCGCTCAAGGAACAGCTCGTACGCGCCCTGGGCGATGCCCATGAGCGCCGCCGCGACACCCGACAGGACATAGCCCAGCAGGCCGTAGTTGCGGCCCGTCGCCCCCGTGTTGGAACGCCCGCCGGTGGCCGCGACCATCGCCTCCTCAAGGAGGACCGTGCGGTGCGCCGGCACGAACACATCGGTCGCGGTGACCGTGCAGCTCCCGGTGCCCGCACCGGACGTGGCGTGCCAGTCGTCCGCCACCGACAGCTCGGACGTCGGCACCAGCGCCACCAGCTCCTGGTGGGTGCCGTCCGGCAGCTCCACCTCGGCGGCCAGCAGGTCCCAGTCGGCGCCCCGCACACCGGAGTTGAAACGCCATGTGCCGCTCAGCCGGTAGCCTCCGTCGACCGGCGTGAGCCGGCCGGTGGGCGCGAACACGATCGACACCCGCGAGGAACCGCCGGCGAACACCTCCTCCTGCGCCTGGTCAGGGTAGAGCTGCACACACCACGTGCTGGTCAGCCACACCATGGACGTCCAGCCGGTCGAGGGGCAGCCCCGGGCGATCTCGGAGATGACCCGCGCCTGCCGCGCCACATCCAGGTCGAGGCCCCCGTACCGCCGGGGCACCGCCGCGCGGAAGACGCCGGCCTTCTCCAGGAGCTGGACGTTCTCCTCGACGATCCAGCGCCGCTGCTCGCTCTCCTGCCCGTTGCGGCGCAGCGCCGGTACGGCGGCCCGCACGCCTTCGAGGACGGAGGCGAGTTCTTCTTCGGTGGCCATGGTCTGCTCCTCGTCGCACAAATTCAGGGCTGTGCGTGCCACGCTAGGCGGCGCCATTCCCGTATCGGCAAACCCGTGGTCTCACCCCGGTAATTCCTCCGGAAGTGACAGAGAATGGCGGACCGGAGAACCGGCGGTGACCCGGCGGTGACCGGTCGATGACCGGTGAATTGACCCGCGGTTGACGTGCGGCGGACGCACGCCGGAAGCGGCTGACAGGATAGGAGGAATGAGTCACTCTTGGCATGAACTGGTTTCCGAGGCCGCCCAGGAGAGTGCGGCCACCCTGGAGAAATGCGCGGGGGACTGGAACCGCCCGGCCGGCGAGCTCACCTGGAGCAGCCTGGAGACGGCCTCCCACCTCTCGCAGGCCGTCGTCGGATACGCGGCCCTGCTGATCGCCCAGCCCGACGACCGGTACGTCGCGCTCAGGCTCTCCGTCGACGCGCAGGCCTCGGCGGAGGAGATCGCCGAGACCGTACGGATCGGCGGCGCCCTGCTGTCCCAGACGCTGCGCACCACGGCCCCCCAGGCCCGCGCCTGGCACCCGTGGGGCACCGGAGACCCCGCCGGGTTCGCCGCGGCCGGCGTCCTGGAGATGCTGGTGCACAGCAGGGACATCGCCCAGGGCTTCGGCGTCCCGATGGCACTCCCCGACGAGCTGTGCGCACCGGTCGTGGAGCGCCTGTTCCCCGGCACGCCCACCGGGCACCGCCCCTCGGACACCCTGCTGTGGTGCACAGGACGCGCCGAACTGCCGGGCCTGCCCCGCCGGAACGACTGGCGCTGGTACCTCGACGTCCGCTGACCGGCGTCCCCTGACCGGCGTCCCTTCCTGTGTACGAGGAGAGCCCCCCTGGCCGGTACCAGGGGGGCTCTCGCCGTGCGGTGCCTCGGGGGAGTGGCGTGCCTACTCGGCGGCCACCAGGCCCTTGGCCGCGACCGGGCGGTCGATGGACATGAGCCAGCGGCCGTCGTCGCCACGGCGGAGCACGTCCGTGCAGATGCCCTCCAGGTGGACGGGCTCACCCTCGGGACCGGTGGTGTCGATGCTGTACCGCACGCCGATCAGGGCCACGTCGCCCGCCACGTACGCGTGGGTGACCGACGCCTTCAGCGAGGGCTTCGCCGCCAGGAACTCCTTGAAGAACGCCAGCCGGGCCTTGCCGGTGAGCGGCTCGCCGGAGAAGTTGGAGATGGAGTCCTCGCGGTACAGGCTGTCGAACACCGCGCCGTCACCGGTGTTGAACGCCTGGAGGAAGATCTCGTTCTGGGTCTCGGTGTCGTCGGTGAGGTCGGGGTTCTCGGGGTCGAAGTCGACGGTGAACTCGTAGGCCATGGTGGCCCGCCTCTCTGTGAAGGTGACTGCGATCGAAGGAACGTGCGGAGCGGCCCGCTGCCCGGGTCCCGCTACTGCAGGCCGAGCGTCTGCCGGGCGGCGCGCAGCCCGGACTCGACGGCCCCGTCGAGGAAGCCCGACCAGCCGTTGGCCAGGTCGCCGCTCGCGAAGGCGACGCGCCCGCTGGTCGACAGGACGTCCGGGTACAGCGACGTGAGCTGCCGCGGCTTGCGGAACGCCCAGCCGCCGCGCGCGTACGGGTCGCGGCCCCAGTCGTGGGCGTGCAGCCCGAGGATGTCGATCTCGGCGCCCAGCCGCCGTACCGCGTCCGTGACCTGCGCCCGGTTCGTCGGGTCCAGGTTCGGGTCGGTGCTGAAGGCCACGTACACCAGGCCCTCGGAGGTCTCCTTGAACGGCATCATCATCGGGATCGGCGTGCCGCCCTCGGCGCCCTGCCCGTAGAACCGGCCCGCGCCGCCGCGGGCGTGGATCCAGAGCTTCACCGCGTCGGGCACCGCGATGCCCTGGCTCGCCGCCGTCGTGTGCGCGGCGGGCAGCGCCGGCGAGAACTTGATCGTGGGCCAGACGTTGACCGGCACGGCCACGACCACCTTGTCCGCCCTGTAGCGGTACCCCGACTTCAGGGTCACGTACACGCGCGAACCGGTGTCGGTCACCGCGGAGACCGGCGCGTTGAGCCGCAGCGCGGGCCTGGCCTCGTCGAGCATGGCCCACAGCAGGGAACCCGTACCGCCGGCCATGCGCCAGCGCTGGGTCTCGCCCCAGCCCTCGTTGCTCCAGCCCGCCAGCGACCACCAGTGCGCCAGCATGGTGTACGCGCCCGTGGTGCTGGAGCCGCCCGAGTAGATCGCCGTCTGGCCGTTGACGAGCAGTTCCTCCTCGGCCGTCAGACCGAGCAGGTTCAGCTTGTCGCGCAGCGACAGCTTGTCCAGGTCCTGGAGCAGGTCCTGCCGGTACAGCGGCTCGAAGGGCCGCTCGAAGAACTCGCGTGACCCCTCGAAGAGACGGTCGAGTACCGCGCCGATCCGGCCGAAGCCGTCCTCCGGGGTGAACTCCCGCGGCCCGGTCGGCGTCGGCAGGAGCACCCGGTCCACCGGGTGCTCCTCCTCCAGCGTGATCCCGTACCGCTTCAGCTCGGCGCCGATGTGCGGCTGGGTGGACTCCACCCAGGTGCCGCCCATCTCCACCTGGTGCCCCGCGAAGCTGTCGGTCCACGTGCGCCCGCCGATACGGTCCCGGGCCTCCAGGACCAGGACCCGCCGCCCCTGGGCCCGCAGCTCGCGGGCCGCCGTGACGCCCGCGTAGCCCGCGCCGATGACGATCACGTCGTACGACGCGTCCTCCGCCGCCGGAGCCTCGTCGGCGTACGCCGCCTGGGCCGCGCCCACCCCCGCTGCCGTGACCAGCGCGGTGGCGCCCGCCGCCTTCAGCAGGGAGCGGCGCGAGGGACGGCGTGAGGAGAGCGCCGCGGACCTGGTGTCGTGTATCTCAGTCATGTCTTCCCGTGGTTGTTCGCGTCCGGTCGTGCGGCGGTGCTCAGTCCTGGCCGTACGGGTCGTCGACCGCGTACCGCCAGATGCCGTCCTCGCCCAGGCGCAGCACGTCGACGCCCACGCCCTCCAGACGCTCCGGCTCGCCGGCGTCGTCGACGGTCTCGATGACCCAGTCGACGATCATCAGCGCGGTGTCGGATGTGACGAAGCTCTGCCGCGGCGTCGCCGTCATCTTCGGGCGGCGCGCCAGGAACTCCCGCTGGTAGTCCCGGCGGGCCTGGCCGGTGAGCGGCCTGCCCGGCTCCCACACCGCGACGGCCTCCTCGGTGTAAAAACCGTCGACGGCGTCGAAGTCACCGGCGTTGAACGCCTCGACATAAAGCGAGGTGTGCTTTTCGAGCATCTCGTGGAGCTGTGACATGGAGAGTCGACCTGCCTTCTCGTGGTCCGGGTCCGGGTACCTGCCCCTTTCTGACCAGCAAGGTATTCGGTGCGGTTCCGTGGCCCGTTCATGAACCGGTCATTCCGCGCTCTCGCCCATTTCGGATCCGGGAATTACCGGAACAAGGTCCGGGGCTGAGGGCCGGGAGAGAATCCCCTGCCTACGATCGGCCCACAACTTCGAACTCCGCCACAGGCTCAGGAGTATTGAGTAATCCGGCCGGAAAGGGCAGTCGAGCGCGATGACGAATCAGCACCAGTCGGAGATCCCCGTGACGCGCGAGGGCCAGGGCGAGCCGATCGCGGTCGTCGGGCTGTCCTGCCGCCTGCCCGGGGCCGCGAGCCCCGAGGCGTTCTGGGACCTGCTCCGCACCGGCTCCGACGCCATCACCGAGGTGCCGGAGGACCGTTGGCGGTCCGTGTTCGGCGACGACACCCTCGACGGCACCCCCGGGGACGGCACCTCGGGTGACGGCGCCCCGGGTGGCGGCACCCAGGGCATGCGGCGCGGTGGGTTCCTCGACCGCGTCGACACCTTCGACGCCGCGTTCTTCGGCATCGCACCGCGCGAGGCCGTCACCATGGACCCGCAGCAGCGGCTCGTACTCGAACTCGCCTGGGAGGCCCTGGAGAGCGCCGGCATCGTGCCCGCCGCCCTGCGCGGCAGCCGCACCGCCGTGTTCGTCGGCACCCTGCGCGACGACTACGCCGCGCTGCTCTACCAGCACGGCGCCCGCGCCGTCACCCAGCACACCATGGCCGGGGTCAACCGGGGCGTCATCGCCAACCGGGTCTCCTACCACCTCGGGCTCCAGGGCCCCAGCCTCACCGTCGACTCGGCCCAGTCGTCCTCGCTGGTCGCCGTCCACCTCGCCTGCGAGTCGCTGCGCGCGGGCGAGTCGGACGCGGCGGTCGTCGCGGGTGTCAACCTGAACATCCTCGCCGAGGGCGCCGTGACCGAGGAGCGGTTCGGCGGCCTGTCGCCCGACGGCACCACGTACACCTTCGACGCCCGCGCCAACGGATTCGTACGGGGCGAGGGCGGCGCCGCCGTCATCCTCAAGCCGCTCGCACGGGCCCTCGCGGACGGCGACCCGGTGCACGGCGTCATCCACGGCAGCGCCGTCAACAACGACGGCTCGACCCCCGGCCTGACCGTCCCCGGCCAGGCGTCGCAGGAGCGCGTGCTGGCCGAGGCGTACGAGAAGGCGGGCATCGACCCGGCCGCCGTCCAGTACGTCGAGCTGCACGGCACCGGCACGCCCGTCGGCGACCCCGTCGAGGCCGCCGCGCTCGGCGCCGTACTCGGCGCGGCCGCCCGCCCCGGCGGCCGTCCGCTGCGGGTCGGCTCCGCCAAGACCAACGTCGGCCACCTGGAAGGCGCCGCGGGCATCACCGGCCTGGTCAAGACCCTGCTGGCGCTCAGCCACCGCAGCCTTCCGCCCAGCCTCAACTTCGAGACACCCAACCCGGCCATCCCCCTCGCCGAACTGGGCCTCGAAGTGCAGCGCGCTCTCACCGACTGGCCCGCCCCCGACCGGCCGCTGATCGCCGGCGTCTCGTCCTTCGGCATGGGCGGCACCAACGCGCACGTGGTGGTCGGCGAGAGCCCGGTCGCCGCCACCGGGGACATGGACCGCACCGGGGACCTCGACCGCACCGGGGACCCGGACCGCGCCGAGGACGCCCGCGTCGCCGGTGACTCGGCCGCCGGGGCGGGCGTCACCGGCGGCGGCGCCCTGCTGCCCTGGGTGGTGTCCGGGCGCGGCGACGACGCCCTGCGCGGCCAGGCCGCGAAGCTGCGGGCCGCCCTCGGCGGAGCGGAGGCGCCCGCCGACGCGCCCGCCGACACACCCGCCGGCGTGGACGTCGGCTGGTCGCTCGCCGCCACCCGTACCGTCTTCGGACACCGCGCCGTCGTCCTCGCCGACGACCGGGACGGCATGCTGGACGGCCTCGACGCGCTCGCCGCGGGCGCCCCGCGCCCGAACGTCGTCACCGGCGCCGCCCGCCCCGGCGGCACGGCCCTGCTCTTCACGGGCCAGGGCGCCCAGCGTGTCGGCATGGGCCGCGAACTGCACGCCGCCTTCCCGGTGTTCGCGGCGGCGTTCGACGAGGTCTGCCGCCATCTCGACCCGCTGCTCGGCACGTCGCTCGCCGACGTCATCGCCACCGGCGACGGCCTGGACGAGACCGGGCACACGCAGCCCGCGCTGTTCGCCGTCGAGGTGGCCCTGTACCGGCTCGTCGCCTCCTGGGGCGTGAGCCCCGACCGGGTCGCGGGACACTCCATCGGCGAGCTCGCCGCCGCGCACGTCGCGGGCGTCCTCTCCCTGGAGGACGCCGCCCGGCTGGTCGCCGCGCGCGGACGACTGATGCAGGCGCTGCCCGAGGGCGGTGCCATGGTCGCCGTCCAGGCCGCCGAGGACGAGGTGCTCGCGCTGCTTGCGGGCCACGAGGACCGGGTGGCCGTCGCCGCCGTCAACGGGCCGCGCTCCGTGGTCGTCTCCGGCGTCGAGGAGGACGTCACCCGGATCGCCGCGATCCTCGCGGGCCAGGGCCGCAAGACCCGGCGCCTGACCGTCTCGCACGCCTTCCACTCCCCGCTCATGGACCCGATGCTGGACGAGTTCCGCCGGGTCGCCGAGAGCCTCACCTTCCACGAACCGCGTATCCCGGCCGTCTCCACGGTGACCGGCCGGCCCGTCACCCCCGGCCAGTGGACGTCCCCCGGCTACTGGGTGGACCAGGTGCGCCGCCCGGTGCGGTTCCTGGACGCCGTACGGGCCCTGGAGGACGAGGGCGCCGTCACCCTGCTGGAGCTCGGCCCCGACGCGGTCTGCGCGGCCATGGCCGCCGACTGCGTACGGGACGCCCATGCCACCGCCCCCGTCGCCGCGCTGCGGGCGGGCCGCCCCGAGACCCGCACCCTGCTCACCGCCGTCGCCACCGCGTTCACCCGGGGCACCGGCGTCGACTGGGCGGCCGTGCACGCGGGTGCGGGCGGCCGCCGCGTCCCCCTCCCGACGTACGCCTTCCAGCGCGAGCGCCACTGGATCGGCGGCAGCGGCACGCCCCCCAAGGCCGCTGCCACCCCCGCGACGGTCACGGCCACGGCCCCGGCCCCGGACGCCGCCCCCGCTGAAGCCCGCCCGGCCGTCCCCGGCGCCGACGCGACGGCGGTCGTCCTCGACACGATCGCCGCCGTACTCGAGTACACCGACGGGCGGCGCGTCGAACCGCACACCACCTTCAAGGACCTCGGCTTCGACTCCCTCATGTCGGTCGAGCTGCGCGACGCCCTCTCCACCGCCACGGGGCTGCGGCTCCCGAGCGGGCTGCTCTTCGACCACCCCACCCCGGCGGCCCTCACCGCCCACCTGACCGGCCTCCTGTCCGGTGACGACCGGCTGACCGGCGACGAGGAGTCCGCCGCCGGGGCCGGCGCGGACGACGACCCGGTCGTGATCGTCGGCATGGCCTGCCGCTACCCGGGCGGGGTCTCCTCGCCCGAGGACCTGTGGCGGCTGCTCGCCGACGGTGGCGACGCCGTCTCCGGCTTCCCCACCGACCGCGGCTGGGACCCGTCCCTCCACGACGGGGACGCCTCCGGCGCGGCCAACCGCAGCTCGGTCGGCGAGGGCGGGTTCCTCCACGACGCCGCGCTCTTCGACAACGAGTTCTTCGGGATCTCGCCCCGCGAGGCCCTCGCCATGGACCCGCAGCAGCGCCTCCTCCTGGAGACCGCCTGGGAGGCGCTCGAACGCGCCGGACTGGACGCCGACACCCTGAAGGGAAGCCGCACCGGCGTGTTCGTGGGCGCCACCGCGCTGGACTACGGGCCGCGCATGCACGAGGCGCCGGACACCGTCGCGGGCCACCTCCTGACCGGCACCACACCCAGCGTGCTGTCCGGCCGCATCGCCTACCAGCTCGGACTGATCGGCCCTGCCGTCACCGTCGACACGGCCTGCTCGTCCTCCCTGGTCGCCCTGCACATGGCCGTACGCTCGCTCCGTTCCGGCGAGACCACCCTCGCGATCGCGGGCGGCGCCACCGTCATGTCGTCGCCCGGCATGTTCGTGGAGTTCTCCCGCCAGCGCGGCCTGGCCGCCGACGGCCGCTCCAAGTCCTTCGCGGCGGCCGCCGACGGCACCTCCTGGGCCGAAGGAGTGGGCCTCCTCGTCGTGGAGCGGTTGTCGGACGCGCGCCGGAACGGGCACCAGGTCCTCGCCGTGGTGCGGGGGAGCGCCGTGAATCAGGACGGTGCGAGCAATGGTCTGACGGCTCCGAACGGGCCTTCGCAGGAGCGGGTGATCCGTCAGGCGCTGGCGGACGCGCGCTTGTCGGCGTCGGATGTGGACGCCGTCGAGGCGCACGGCACCGGCACACGCCTGGGTGATCCGATCGAGGCGCAGGCATTGCTGGCCACGTACGGGCAGGAGCGCGAAGAGCCGCTGTACCTGGGCTCGTTGAAGTCGAACATCGGGCACGCGCAGGCCGCCGCCGGTGTGGGCGGGGTCATCAAGATGGTGCAGGCCATGCACCACGGGGTGCTGCCGAAGACGCTGCACGTGGACGAGCCGTCGCCGCATGTGGACTGGGAGTCGGGTGCGGTCGAGCTGCTGACCGAGGCACGGGACTGGCCGGTCGCGGACGGGCGTCCACGCCGGGCCGG